>NZ_JBSHAW010000008.1:101616-197829 GCF_053611685.1 Streptomyces sp. NPDC054786
GGCGCCGCGGTCGTCTTTGGGGGCGCCCCCGGGGCGCGGGGGCCCGCCGCCGCCCCCCGCCCCCCCCGGCGGGGGGGCGCCCGGGGGGCGCCGCCCCCCCCCCCCCCCACTTCCGTGCCGTGCGCCGGGTCGGCGCGGCGGCATCCACAGGCTGTGGACAGAGCACAGGAACCCGTCGCCCGCCAGTCACTCCTCGCCATTTCACCTGGCCGCGCATTAACCCGTAGTAACTATGGAGCAATGGGTGACGTTCCCGTTACTTTCCGCATGCACGGTCGTGACCACGACCCGCGGCACCGGAGGGGTTCATGCGACGTATCACCACCAAGATCGGCATGCTCGCGGCGGCGGCACTGCTCGCCGTCGCGGCGGCCGGGCCCGCCCAGGGCAAGCAGGCGAGCGACGCCGCGCACCGCACCCAGGCCGAGACGGCGGCCTACTTCGTGATGACCGACATCACCCACGAGGAATTCGTCATCAAGCTCACCGACCCCCGCAAGATCCAGCACGCCCGGGACCTGCTGAGCGGCGCGTCCCACTCGGAGCCGCATGTCATCGGCAGGATCGACAAGCGCCCCGCCCCGTACAACTGGCGCTGGAGCTTCCACCTCCGCCCGGAGACGATCGACTTCTTCGACTTCGCCATCGAGGTCTGTGACGCCACCACGCCCTACGTCGAAGACCATCTGGACGAGGCCGGCGGCCCGTTCCTGCCCGGGCTGATCTGGTGCCCATGGACCTCGAAGCTGGTGCGGGAGGTGCCCCAGCCGTAAGGCCGGGGGTTTTGGGCCGCCGGCCGGGCCTCGCCCGCCGGCGGCCGCCCCGCATCCCTCCGGGAGCAGCGGCCCTCAGCCCCCCGGCGTCACCAGCCGCGCCTCGTACGCAAACACCGCCGCCTGGGTGCGGTCGCGCAGCCCCAGCTTCACCAGAATGCGGCTGACATGGGTCTTCACCGTGGATTCGGCGACGACGAGATGCTCGGCGATCTCGCCGTTCGAAAGGCCCTGGGCGACCAGCACGAGGACCTCGGTCTCGCGCTCGGTGAGGTCGGCAATGCGTTCCTGGGCGGGGGCACGAGGGGTGCCCAGCCGGGAGAACTCGGAGATCAGGCGCTTGGTGACGGTGGGGGCGAGCAGGGCCTCGCCGGAGGCGACGATGCGGACGCCCTCGGCGAGCTGGCCGGCCGAGGCGTCCTTGAGCAGGAAGCCGCTGGCCCCGGAGCGCAGCGCTTGGTAGACGTACTCGTCCAGGTCGAAGGTGGTCAGCACCAGGACCTTGGCGTCCGCGTCGGCGGCCACGATCTCGCGGGTCGCCTCCAGGCCGTTCATCTCCGGCATCCGGATGTCCATCAGGACGACATCGGGCTTGAGGACCGCGACCTTGCGCACCGCCTGGCGGCCGTCGACCGCCTCCCCGACCACCTCGATGTCCGGCATGGCGTTGAGCAGGACGGAGAAGCCCTCTCGGACCATCACCTGGTCGTCGACGATCAGTACCCGGATCACGCCTTGCCCCCCGCCCTGGTCTCGCCCGCCGTGTGCGACACCGGAATGAACGCGGCGACCTCGAAGCCACCGTCCTCGGTGCGGTCGGCCGTCATCTCGCCGCCCAGCATTTGTACCCGCTCCCGCATCCCCAGGACACCGTGCCCCGCGCCCGGGGATGGTTTGGCCAGCCGGCTCGGCGGACCATTGACGATGCGCACGCCCAGCCCGCCCAGCACATAGGAGACCTCCACCCGCGCCTCGGCGCCCGGCGAGTGCCGCAGCGCATTGCTCAGCCCCTCCTGCACGATCCGGTAGGCGGACAGCTCGACGCCCTGCGGCAGCGGCCGGGGCGCACCGGTGGTCACCGCCTCGACGGTCAGCCCGGCGCTGCGGACGCTGGCGAGCAGCGCGTCGAGGCTGCCGAGCGTCGGCTGCGGGGCCTCCGGATCGCTCTCGGCGAAGGCGTCCGGGTCCGCGGAGCGGACCACACCGAGGATGCGGCGCAGCTCGGCGAGCGCGGCAACGGCGTTCTCACGGATCGTCGAGAAGGACGTGGCGAGCTCGGGCGGGGTGTCCTTGACGCGGTAGGGAGCCGCCTCGGCCTGGATGGCGATCACGGACATGTGGTGGGCGACCACATCGTGCAGCTCACGGGCGATGAGGGCGCGCTCCTCCAGGAGCGTGCGCCGGGAGCGCTCCTCCGCGGTGGCGGTCCGGTTCTCGACGACCTGCCGGCGCTCCTCGCGCCAGGCGCGGATCGCGGCGGCGGAGACCAGCACCACTCCGCAGAAGATCGCCACCGGCGGCAGATCGCCGGTGTCCTTCCCCACGAGCGCCGTCACCACGGCCGACAGGGCAAAGGTGACCAGCCACATCTCGATGGCCAGCCGGGGCCGGGTGCGCAGCACCACGAGGACCATCACCGCGAGATGGGTGGCAAAGGCGGCGCCGAAGAGGCTGGCGAACGGAGAGGAGAAGCCCGCATAGACGAACGCCGACACCACGAAGGCGGACAGCGACAGCCAGTAGGCGCCCACCGGGCGGAAGAGCGTGAGCATCGGCCCCGCGGCGACCAGCGCGCTGAAGCCGGTGACCAGGACGGAGCGCACCGACCCGGGCTCGGAGCTGCTGGTCAGGTTCGCCAGGAAGACGCACATCGAGAAGAAGCCGACGGCGAAGTGCGGCAGCCAGCGCATCCAGTGCCGCAGCCGCTGCGGCAGGAACGGCACCCACCGGGACACCTTGGCGTCCTCCAGCGGCGGCATCGGGCGGAAGGCGAAGGCATCGACGAACAGGTCCTGGCGCAGCCGGTGCAGTGCGCCATGGGCTATCCGGGCCTCGGAACGCAGACTGCTCTGCGACTGGGTCGTGTCGTTCACGCTGACAACGGTAAGCAACGACGGGCCCCCGGGCGTCCCCACCAGTGGGGATCTGCCCGGATCCGCCTCAAGTACTACATGGTCGGTGCAGGAGAGCGACAAGTGTGTGACAGCTGGGACTGCCGGGGGTGACGGGGCCGTAGTGGCCGACGCCGGGCAGCTCGCGCAGGTCCGTGGTGCCGGGGCTGTGGGCGGCGTAGCGGCGGGAGAGGTCGAGGGGGACGTCGGGGTCGTCGGTGCCGTGCAGGATCGTGACCGGGACACCGGCGGGCGGATGGCACGCCGGGTCGGCCGCGGCCATGCGCGCCGCGAGGCCGGGCCCGGCACCGAGCAGCTCGGCGACCGCGCCGTTGCTCAGGCCCAGCGCATGGGCGCGGGCGAGGTCGGCGACCGGTGAGACGGCGAGGACGCGGGACACGGGGGTGCCCGGGCGGCCGGCGGCGAGCAGCGCGAGGTGGCCGCCCGCGGAGTGGCCGACCAGGACCGGAGCTTCGCCCCCGGGCACCTCGCGCACCGCCGCCGCGATGCCCGCCGTGACGTCCTCGAAGGTCTGCGGCGCCCCGCCGCCCGCACCGACCCTGCGGTATTCGGCGAGCGCGACCGGCAGCCCCCGCCCGGCGAGTTCGGCGGCGAGCGGCGACAGATGGCGGCGGTCGTAGGCCGCGCGCCAGAAGCCGCCGTGCAGGAGGACGACCGGCGGGCCGCCCGCCGTCCGGGCCCGCCCGCCGTCGGCCGCCCGCGGCAGGTACAGGTCGACGATCTGGTCCGGATGCGGCCCGTACGCCACGGTCCGGTCCGGCGCCACCGGGGCGAGCCCCAGCAGCGCCGCCTCCTCGTCCGCCACGCTCACCCGTCGGCCCCGGCCGCCCCGGACTCGACATCGGGCAGCGCCCGCAACACCTCGCCGAGCACCCACGCCGCCCGCTCCGCGTCCGCGAAGGAGGTGTAGAGCGGGGTGAAGCCGAAGCGCAGCACGTCGGGTGGGCGGAAGTCGCCGACCACCCCGCGCCGTATCAGCTCGTCCATCACCTCTCTCGCCGTGGGGACAGCTCCCTGCTCGACCGAAGCGGAGAGCTTGGAGGAGCACTCCAGCGACACCTGGCTGCCGCGCCGCTGATGGTCGTACGGCGTGACGGAGCGGGCCCGGCCCGGCGGCACGTAGGAGGTCACGCACTCCAGGAAGAAGTCGGTCAGGGCGAGGCTCTTGGTGCGTACGGCCTCGATGGACACCCCGTCCCAAACCTCCAGCGCCGCCTCCAGCGCGAGCAGCGACAGGATGTCGGGGGTACCGACCCGGGCGCGCGAGATGCCCTCGGCGGGGGTGTAGGCGGGATCCATGGCGAACGGATCGGCGTGCGAGTTCCAGCCCGGCAGCGGCGATTCGAACCGCTCCTGGAGGCTTTCGCGGACGTAGAGGTAGGCGGGCGAACCCGGGCCGCCGTTGAGGTACTTGTACGTACAGCCGACGGCGAGGTCGACGTGGTGC
The DNA here is from genome assembly GCF_053611685.1 of Streptomyces sp. NPDC054786. Taxonomy (NCBI): domain Bacteria; kingdom Bacillati; phylum Actinomycetota; class Actinomycetes; order Kitasatosporales; family Streptomycetaceae; genus Streptomyces; species Streptomyces sp. NPDC054786. The sequence goes on from NZ_JBSHAW010000008.1 coordinate 105,969, forward strand.
GCATCGAGGCCGACCGGCAGCGCGCCGGCGCTGTGGCACAGGTCCCAGACGGCGAGCGCGCCCGCGGAGTGCAGGGCGTTGGTGATGCCGGGCAGGTCGTTGAGCCGGCCGGTGCGGTAGTCGACGTGGTTGACCAGCGCCAGCGCGGTCCGCTCGGTGACCTCGTCGGCGATCCGCGCGGGCTCGACCGGGCGTACCGCGAGGCCGGTCATCCGGGCTGCGGACCGGGCGATATAGCCGTCGGTCGGGAAGGTGGTGGCATCGACGAGGATCTCCGTACAGCCCTTGCCGGCCATCCGGACACCGCCGACCACGGCCTTGAAGAGGTTGACGCTGGTCGAGTCGCCGACCACCACCCGGCCCGGTGCCGCCCCGATCAGCGGCGCGATCTTGTCGCCGACCCGCTCGGGCGCGGTCCACCAGCCGGACTCGGTCCAGGACCGGATGCGCAGCTCGCCCCACTCGCGGGCGATGACATCGGCGAGACGGCCGGGCACCGTACGGGGCAGCGCTCCGAGGGAGTTGCCGTCCAGGTAGACCCCGGCATCGCCGGAGGCATGATCAGGCGCGGAGTCGAGGACGAACCGGTCGCGGACCGCGGCGAGCGGGTCGGCGGCGTCCCACTCCGCGGCGCGCGCGGCCATGTCACGGGAGGGCGCGTGAAGGCCGTCGTCGCCGGGGAGTTCCGGGGTCTCAGACATGGCTGCGCGCCGTCCACAGCTCGGGGAAGACGTTCTTGCGGGCCCGCTTCTCCAGCCAGGCCACGCCCGCGGAACCGCCGGTCCCCATCTTCGCTCCCATGGCCCGCCGGGTCGCGACCAGATGGTCGTTGCGCCAGCGCCAGACCAGCTCGGCGACATCGGTGAGCGCCTCGCCGAGCCCGACGAGGTCGGACTCCTGCGACCCGGCGTAGATCCCGGCCCAGACGGCCTCGACGTCCGGGTCCGCCTCGTAGCGCTGTGCGGGGTCCCGCCGGAGCACGGCCTCGGGCACGGCGTGGCCGCGGCGGGCGAGCAGCCGCAGCACCTCGTCCCACAGGCTCGGCTCCTGGAGGGCCTTCTCCAGCTCGGCGTGCTCCCGCGAGGCGCCGCGGTGCGGCACCAGCATCGACGCGGACTTCTCGCCGAGCAGGAACTCCATCCGCCGGTACATGGCGGACTGGAAGCCGGAGCCCTCGCCGAGCGCGCTGCGGTAGGCGTTGAACTGCGCCGGGGTCAGCCGGGCGAGCGGCTTCCAGGCGGCGTTCAGCGCCTCCAGCTCGTAGGTGGAGCGGCGCAGCGCCTCCATCACCACCGGCAGATCGTCGCGGCGCAGCGCCTCGGCGGCGGTGTGCCATTCATGGACGATGACCGTGAACCACAGCTCCATGACCTGGGTGGTGACCAGGAAGACCATCTCGCCGGGGTCGTCGGAGAGCGGGTGCTGCAGGTGGGTCAGGACATCCGCCTGGACATAGTCCTCGTACGGGGTGGTACTGCTGCTGCCGATGCTGAGATCCGGGGCGAACGGCGGGTCGGACTCGGCGGCGCCGGCCGGTGCGGAACCCGCTGCGGGTGCGGTCGACGCGCTCTCCACGGAATCGATGGGAGACGGCTGCGACATGAGGGACTCCTCAAGTGCGAACTACCGGGTAGCGGTCCGCCCCTTCCTCGTCGGCTCGGGAGCCCCGGTCCCCTCGGGCGCGGGATGACCCGGCCCACTGGAAATCATCCGTGCTGGACAGCGACCGCGCAAGGGCCGACCGCGAGCACGCGGCCGGCCCGTTGATCTTGCCCGGCGCTCCCCGGCGGGGGAGCTGTGGTTCCCCAGGGGAACCGGCGGCGGCCCTCAGGTGAGGGTGTCGGCCGCGGTCGGCGAGGAGTCCCGCAGGAAGGTCGAGCAGCGCTCGTACTCCTCCTGCTCGCCGATCGCCTGGGCGGCGCGGGCGAGGGCGTGCAGCGCCCGCAGGAAGCCGCGGTTGGGCTCGTGCTCGAAGGGCACCGGCCCGTGGCCCTTCCAGCCGGCCCGGCGCAGCGAGTCCAGGCCGCGGTGGTAGCCGGTGCGGGCGTAGGCGTACGACTCGACGACCCGGCCTTGTTCGAAGGCGTCGTCCGCGAGCTGGGCCCAGGCCAGGGAGGAGGTCGGGTACTTCGCGGCGACGTCGGACGGTGCCGTGCCCGCGGCGAGCAGCTCGCGCGGCTCCGGGTCGTCGGGCAGATGGGTCGGGGGCGGTCCCCCGAGGAGGTTCTCGTGAATGGCCATGCTTCCCAGTCTGCCTGGTTGCCGGGGCGGGGTGGAGAGCGGCCGGGATCTTGCGCCCCGGCTTGTGCAACGGGACGGAAGGCGGATACTGGCCGGAGGCCGGCCCTCCGGGCGCCCGGGCCCGGTCCGTCGGCCAGGCCCTAAGAGCCCTCGGCCGGTCGCCCCGGTCCCCCGGTACCCGGCAGCCGCTTCACCTCCCGGGCCGTGACCTCACCCGGGTCCAGCGGCGGTGCACTCACCCCGCAGTGGTAGGTCGTCTCCGCCCGGCACGGCTCCGCGGCGCCCGGTTCGGCGCGCAGAACGTTGGTGCGCACGGTCAGCAGGCCGATCAGCCCGCCGGCCACCAGGATGCCCGCACACAGCGGCATCGCGCGCTGGAAGGCCGCACCGAATTCGTCCGCCGAGCGGTAGGCCTCCGGGCCGATGCCCGCCAGCAGCGGCAGTGCGGCCACCGCCATCAGGCTCGCGGCCCGCGCCGCCGCATTGTTGATACCGCTGGCCAGGCCCGCCCGGTCCACGTCCACCGACGCCAGCACCGTCGCGGTGAGCGGTGCGACCAGCGTCACCATCCCCGCGCCCAGCACCACCAGCGCGGGCAGCACATCGGTGAAGTACGAGGCGCCCTGGCCCACCCGCATCATCAGCAGCATGCCCGCCGCACACAGCAGCGGTCCGACGGTGAGCGGAATGCGCGGCCCGATGCGCTGCCCCAGCTGTCCGGAGCGGGCGGACAGCAGCAGCATCAGCACGGTGGTGGGCAGCAGCGCGGTACCGGCCTGCAGCGCCGAGTACCCCACCACGACCTGGAGCTGGAGCACGGCCAGGAAGAAGAAGCCGCCGAAGGCGGCGTAGACGCACACCGTCACCGCATTGACGGCCGAGAACAGCCGGATGCCGAAGATGGCCGGGGGCAGCATGGGATCCGCCCGCCGCCGCTCGACATGGACGAAGAGCACCCCGAGCAGCACCCCGGCCACCGCCGGAATGATCACGCCGGGCCCGGCGCCCCCGCCCGGTGCGGCGATCAGCGCATACGTCACCCCGGCCAGCGCCAGCGCCCCCAGCACCGCGCCCTGCACATCGAAGCCGCGGCGCTCGCGGGCGTCCCGCTCCCGGGTCTCGGGTACGTGCCGCAGCGCCACCGGTACGCACACCATCGCCAGCGGCACGTTCAGAAAGAACACCCAGCGCCAGCCGGCCCCGTCCACCAGCCAGCCGCCGATGAACGGGCCGATCGCCGCGGCCACGCCGCCGAGCCCCGACCAGGCGCCGACCGCCCGCGCCCGGTCGTCGGGGTGGAAGACGGCCTGGATCAGGGCCAGTGAGCCGGGGGTGAGCAGCGCTCCGCCAACGCCCTGCAGCGCCCGGGCCGCGACCAGCACCCCGGCGTCCGGCGCCAGCCCGCACAGCAGCGAGGCCGCGGCGAACCACACCACGCCGATCACGAACACCCGGCGCCGGCCGAAGCGGTCGCCGAGGGCTCCGCCCAGCAGGATCAGCGAGGAGAGGGTGAGCATGTAGGCGGTGACGGTCCACTGGAGGACCGCCAGATCCGCGTTGAGGTCCTCGCCGATCCTGGGCAGTGCGACATTGACGACGGTGCTGTCGAGCATCGCCATGCCGGACCCCAGCACGGCCGTCGCCAGCACCCATCGGCCCTGTGCCGTGGTCAGCCGGACCGCGCCGGGCGCGCTCGGTTCGCTCATACCGCGAGCATGCCCGTATCCGCGCCCGCTCGACCGCCCTGTGCACAAGGCGGTCAGCGCGTCCGGACACACAGCAGGCTCCGCATCCCGGCGGATGCGGAGCCTGGTGCGCAGCGAGCCGGCCGTGCGGCCGCCCCGCGCTTACTTGATCTTGGTGCCGGTGGAGCGCAGGTTGTCGCAGGCCTGGGTGACGCGCTGGGCCATGCCGGCCTCGGCCAGCTTGCCCCAGCTGCGCGGGTCGTAGTGCTTCTTGTTGCCGACCTCGCCGTCGACCTTCAGCACACCGTCGTAGTTACGGAACATGTGGTCCGCGATCGGGCGGGTGAAGGCGTACTGGGTGTCGGTGTCCAGGTTCATCTTGACCACACCGTTCTCCAGCGCGGTGGCGATCTCCTCCGGGGTGGAGCCGGAGCCGCCGTGGAAGACGAAGTCGAAGGGGGCGGTCTTGCCGTACTTGGCGCCGACGCCCTCCTGGAGGTCCTTCAGCAGCTCGGGGCGGAGCACCACATTGCCCGGCTTGTAGACGCCGTGGACATTGCCGAAGGAGGCGGCGAGCAGGTAGCGGCCCTTCTCGCCCAGGCCCAGCGCCTCGGCGGTGCGCAGCGCGTCGTCGACCGTGGTGTAGAGCTCGTCGTTGATCTCGTGGGTGACGCCGTCCTCCTCGCCGCCGGTCGGGGTGATCTCGACCTCAAGGATGATCTTGGCGGCGGCGGCCTTGGCGAGCAGCTCCTGGCCGATGGCCAGGTTGTCGGCCAGGTTCTCGGCCGAGCCGTCCCACATGTGGGACTGGAACAGCGGGTTCTGGCCCTTGGCGACGCGCTCCGCGGAGATGTCCAGCAGCGGGCGTACGTAGCCGTCGAGCTTGTCCTTCGGGCAGTGGTCGGTGTGCAGCGCGACGGTGACGTCGTACTTCTCGGCCACGATGTGCGCGAACTCGGCGAGCGCGACCGCGCCGGTCACCATGTCCTTCTTGTACTGGCCGCCCAGGAACTCCGCACCACCGGTGGAGATCTGGATGATGCCGTCGCTCTCGGCCTCGGCGAACCCGCGCAGCGCGGCGTGCAGCGTCTGCGTCGACGTGACGTTGATGGCCGGGTAGGCGAACTTTCCTGCCTTCGCCCGGTCCAGCATCTCGTTGTAGACCTCGGGAGTTGCGATGGGCATCTGTCCGCTCCTTGTGTATGCGGGTTGCGTTCTTGGCCCTGACCAGGGGGCGAGGACTTCGCCGAGCACATCTTCCCAGACTCGGCGAATTGCTCCACATTCCGCGCCCGGCCGTCCCGCAGTGTGGGCGGCCGGTTTCACGTGAAACCAGCCGCCCGTCGACAAAGCCGCAGTTCAGCGCGGCTTTCCCGGTTCCGCGTGGCCCCTCGGCCGACGTCAGCTCAGGCCGAGGTCGCCGAGCTGGTAGCCGGTGATGTAGGGGAGTCCGGCCTCCGCGATCGCGGACGCGGCACCCCGGTCGACGATCGTTGCCACCGCAACGACCTCGGCGCCCGCCTCACGCGCCGCCTCGACGGCGGTCAGCGGGGAGCCACCGGTGGTGGAGGTGTCCTCGACGACCAGGACCCGGCGGCCCTTGATGTCCGGACCCTCGATACGGCGCTGCATCCCGTGCGCCTTCTGCGCCTTGCGGACGACGAACGCGTCCAGCCGGCCGCCGCGTGCGGCGGAGGCGTGCAGCATCGAGGTCGCGACCGGGTCGGCACCGAGCGTCAGCCCGCCGACCGCGTCGTAGTCCAGATCGGCGGTGATCTCCAGCATCAGCTGACCGACCAGCGGCGCGGCCTCGCCGTCCAGGGTGATCCGGCGCAGGTCGATGTAGTAGTCGGCCTCCTTGCCGGAGGAAAGCGTCACCTTGCCGTGCACCACGGCCTTGTCCTTGATCTGCTGCAGCAGCTCGCCGCGCGCGTCGTCACTCATGCGCATGAGCTTAGGCGGTGTCCCCCGACAGGCTCCGCCAGCTCCAGGTCGTGGAGATCTCCAGCGGGTCGATGGGCGTGACCAGGCGCGGCAGGGTGTTGAGACCGTTCGGCGGGCCGGACTGCGGCTCGACGCAGACCGCGGCCTCCTGCTCGTCGTAGACCACGGCCCACTCGGCGCGGCTGCTGATCTTCAGCTCCAGCCGGCCCGGCCAGGTGAGGGTGGCCTCGACCCCTTGCGGCATACCGAAGCAGTCGTCCCAGGGCCCCGGCTGCGGCACGATCCGCCGGCCGGTCGGGAGATGGTCGTCGCCCCGCTCCTCCTGCCACCCGGGCGTGAAGTCGAGACGTGCGTCCTCGCCTCCCTCACCGAGATTCCGCCGGAACCACGGGTGCCATCCGGCCTGCGCGGGGAAGGAGTCGCCGGTCGCCTCGACGCCCATGGTGAGGGTGAGCGAGCCGCCGTCCGCGGCGAGCTCGACGAGCTGGGTCACCCGCCCCGGGTACGGCCAGGGTGCCGCCGGATCGGCGAGATCGTAGGTGAAGACCGCCTCCGTGGCGCTCGAACGCGCGGTCCGCCAGCGGAGGTTGCGGCCGGTGCCATGGATGGCGTGCGGCGCGGCGTTGAGCGGCATCTGGTGCAGTTCGGCCCCGTTGCGGAACTGCCCGTGCTCGATCCGGCCGCACCACGGAACCATCGGGAAGCAGCCGTACTTGGCGCCCTGCCGCAGCAGCTCCGTACCGCCGACACGGAGGCCGGCGATCCGGCAGCCGTTGTCCGGATGGACGGTCAGTTCGGTGTCTCCCGCGGCCAGCCGTACGCCTGGTGACGCCTGCGCCGACGCTGCGTTCTGCGTGGTGTTGTCGGTACTCACGGGACCGACCCTAGCGGTGCCCCGGCGCCCGGCGCGGGACGCCGGGACGGGCCCGCAGCCGGTCCGCAGCGCCCGTGAACGCCGGGGTCAGCGCCGCCGGCGCAGCACCCGGCCGACGACCACGGCGGACGCCAGCACCACCGCGGCGGCGGGCGCCGCCCAGCGCAGGGTCGCCGAGGCGGCGCTCTGCTCGGGCGCGGGCACCGGTGCGTACCGCCCGCGCGGCGGGGCGTGGTCGACCTCCTCCGCGCTCCGCCCGATCATCGTCCGGCGGGCGTGCGCGGCCTCGGCGGGCGCGATGCCGTCCGCATCGTGGCCGTAGGCGTGCTCGGGATGCGCATCGTGCACCGCATGGATTGCGTCCTCGGCGTCCCCCGCGTCGAGGTCCTCGGCGGCATCGTCGGGGTCCGCCGCTTCCATGGCGTCCTCGTCGCTGCCCGGATCCAGGGACGGCGGCGGCACCTCGGTATCGAACACCCCCGGCTTGGCCGCCTCGGCGGCGCCCCCGGCCGGACCGTCGTCGTCGGCCGGACCGTCGCCGTCGGCCGGAGCGTCGACGGCCTGCCCCGCCACCGGCCGCTGCCGCAGATCGGCCGCGAGGTTCTCCGCGAAGCGGTCCAGCAGCCGGCGGCCGGCGGTCTCGGCGGAGTGGTCGCTGACCTCGGCGAACCGGCCGTCGCCGTGGACCGTGCCGGAGCAGGCCAGCGTCGTACCGGGGCCGGGCTCGGTGGCCGGGGAGAGCCGTACGGCCAGGGTCAGCGCGACCGACCCGTCGCCCCGGGCCTCGGTGCCCTTCGCCTCGACGGTCACCGTGGGGGCCGCACCGTCGTCGCCGGGTCTGTCGTCCGCGGCGGCGCCGACCGTCAGCGTGCCGCGGTAGGTGATGGTGGAGCTTCCGATACGCAGCCGCAGCCGGCCCACCGGGGACCGGGGGGCCGCATCGGCGTCGAGCTGGACTCCCGGGACACAGCGCGCCACCCGCTCCGGCTCGGTGAGCGCCTGCCGCACGGTCCCGACGGGAAACGGAACGTACACCTCATGCTCCATGACATGGGAGCCTACCCAGCACCCCCGCACCCCGTGCCCGACCGCACAGAACTTTCTGCACAAAGGCCCCGGCCCCACACCGGACCCATGTCGGCCGTGCCCTCCCCCCGCACCGCCCCCGCGTCCGCCGCGCCCCCGGCACCGCTCCCACGTGCACCACGCCCTCCCCGCACCGGCGCCGCGCGGCCCCGGTCCCACCCGCTCAGTCGAGGTAGCGGGGATGCATCAGCGTCGACGCCGGCAGCCCGGACAGCCGGTCGCGGGCCTCGCCGCGCCGCCCGGCCTGCAGCTCCTCGCGGGTGAGGCCGGCCGGCGGCGGCGCATCGGATGCCAGACCGAACCGCGGCCGGTGCCGCGCGGCCAGCACGAAGCCCCAGTACCGGTCCCGGCCCGCCACCGGCGCTGCGGCGGGCACCTCGCCGTCCACCGGCGGGACGGGGTCGGCCGTGCGGTCCGGACCGCCGTAGAACGACGCGGGCCGGCCGGCCAGGCGGTACGGCACGGTCGCCAGGCCCACCGACCGGACCGTGGACTCCACCGTCCAGTACAGGCGCGCGCGCTCGACCGGCGGCCCGGCGTGCACCACCAGCCGCCCGTCGGGCGCCAGCAGCCGTGTCGTCAGGCCGTAGAACTCCTGCGAGTAGAGCTTGGTGCTCGCGGCGATCCCGGGGTCGGGAAGGTCGGAGACGATGACGTCGTACGGCGCCGGCCGCCGGCCGCGGGCGCACAGGCCCTGCTGCCGCAGCCAGTCGAAGGCATCGGCGGTGACCACATGCACCCGCGGATCGCTGAGCGAGTGGTGGTTGAGGCGGGAGAGACCGGGGTCGGTGCGCGCCAGCCGCAGAACACCGGGGTCGAGTTCGACGACGGTCACCGAGCGGACCGAGCGGTGGCGGAGGATCTCGCGCACCGCGAGGCCGTCGCCGCCGCCGAGGACCAGCACCCGCCTGTGCGGGCCGCCCGCCATCGCCGGATGCACCAGCGCTTCGTGGTAGCGGTATTCGGTCTCCGCGCTGACCCGGAGCCGGCCGTCCAGATACAGCGCCAGCGGTCCGCCGGAACCTTTCCTCCCCCGCCCCGCACCGGCTCCGGCGCCCGTGCCGCCGGTCAGCACCACTTCCTGGACGCCGGTCTGCACCGCGACCCGCGCCGAGGAGCCGTACACGGCCTGCCGGGCCGCCCGTTCGAACGGCGTGGCCAGCAGCATGCCCGCGGCCAGCAGCGCGAGGACCAGGGCGTTGGCGGCGAGCAGCGCCCAGCGGGCGCGGGCGCTCAGATCGTGGCGGAAGAGCCACAGCACCAGCACGCCACCGGCCACCGCGTTGACACCGCCGGTGAGCAGCGCGCCGGTCAGCTGGCCGAAGCCCGGCAGCAGCAGAAAGGGGAAGGCCAGGCCGCCGACGAGCGCGCCGACATAGTCCGCGGCGAAGAGGTCGGCGACCGCGCCGCCCGCGTCCTGCCGGCGCACCCGCTGGATCAGCGTCATCAGCAGCGGCACCTCGGCGCCGATCAGGATGCCGATGGCCAGGGAGAAGCCGACGAGCGCGGAGCGGGACTGGCCGAACCAGGCGAAGCAGGCGTAGAGCGCCATCGCGGAGCTGCCGCCGACCAGCGCAAGACCGGCCTCGACCGCGCCGAAGCCGACCGCGGCCCGGCAGCGCAGCCGCTTGGCCAGCAGCGCACCGATGCCCATCGCGAAGACCATGACGGACAGCACGACCGACGCCTGGGTGACGGAGTCGCCGACCAAGTACGTGGCCAGCGCGACCAGTTCGAGTTCGTAGACCAGGCCGCAGGCGGCGCAGACGAAGACGACGGCGAGGACGAGCAGCCGGCCGAGCCCGGTCGGCACGGGCAGCCGCGCCGGCGTCATGGCCTCCGGCGGCCCGGGGACGCCGGTGAGAACGGGCTCTGGCGGGTCGATCATAAAGTGAACGCTACGTGACGAACCTGTGGCTCTCCGTCACCCACACGAGTGCACTCTGCGGGCTACACGCGCCAGTTGGGGCATTTTCATTGCCCGGGGCGCACGTGCCACATCCGCACCACACCGGCGGATGGGACCGCGCACACCACACCGTCCGCGCCCCACCAGACATCCACGCCCCCGGCGCACAGCCCTCGCGCCCTCGCACCGCCCACGCCCCCACGCCCCCCCTGCCGACCGGACCGGCCGCTTTCACCCACGAAGGACGCGGCCTAGACCGCCGCGACCGCCGCCCGTACGCCCACGCGGGTACGGGTGGCCACCAGGCGGCCCTCCTGCGGATATGCGTGCCAGGTCCGCCAGCGGACCTGTCCCTGCTGGCACTGCGCCAGCATCGCGGTGAAGGCGTGCGGCGAGCCGGGGAACGTACCGGCAAGGCCGTGCGGATGCTCGGCCACCAGCGCGAGCAATTCCTGTGCACGCCCCGCGAAAGAGCCGCGTGACAGCGTCTCGACATGGGCGGCGAATTCGTATTCCCAGTCGCCGAGCCGCTTCGCCACACCCAGCGGCAACGGTGTGCTGCTGCCCGGCATGCAGGCGACCGTTTCGGAACAGGTGCCGCGTTCCTCCTGGAGAAGCACCTGGTGAGAGGCGCCGAGCAGTCTCAACTGCAGCGATGCGCCGTGAAGTTGGAGATCGAGTACGGCGAGGGCCGGCAGGGGTTCCCTGCCCAGCGCCCAGGCCAGGTCGGAGGCACGGGTATCGGTGTACGCCGTCTGCAAAGTGGTGAGCATGGGTCGGCTCCGCAAGCACGCAGTGGAATGGTGGGCCGGCCCGCCCGTTGAAGGCCTGGGATGTCCGCATGCCTGCCGGCTCGTGCCCACGTGGGATCGGAGAACGTGGGGGATTCTCCAGGGAGAGGGAATCATGAAAGCCCTGTCGCTCACAGCGCTTTTACCCATCTTCGCCGGGTTTCCATCCGCTCGGGGGCCCTGCAGTTCAGTTGTTCAACAACCAAGCGCCTGGCGGGTGTTGATGAATTCATCAGCACCCGCCAGGCGCATATGCGGAAAGCAACTACCCTTCCGTGCAAGTGGAGTTGAAAGGGCCGCCGTCTCAGGAGCCGCCGCCGCCACCGCAGCCACCGCCACCACCACCGCCACCGCAGCCGCCGCCTCCTCCGCAGGAGGAACCGCCGCCGCACGAGTGGCCACCGTGGTGCCCGCCACCGTGGTGCCCGCCGCCCAGGCCGGAGCCCCCGTCACCGCCGGCCCACCAGCTGCCGCCAGAGCCGCCGGTTCCACGTCCGCCGGCGCCGCCCCGCGAAGCCAGGGCCACCAGGCCGATCACCGCTGCGCAGATCACCAGGAAAATCACGATCCCCATCTGCCTCACACTCCTTTCGCTCCCCCGAAGCGAGGCACCCGCTCCGTCCGGCGCCCGGTGCGCCGCTCCGGCGCCGTCCCGCGCCGGGACCGTCCTCGTCGACGGCCGTCACTGTCTTTCGTGCGGGGCTGATGCCCGGCCCCCGGGATCTCAAAGCACAGTTGAGGAATTTCTGAGGGTTCTCACGGGAGATCGGCCCCTTACCTGCGCAGATGGGCAGTTCAGGGGCCGTCCGCGCCTCACTGGGCCGTCTGTGGGCCGTCATCTCCCGGAAGGGAGGCCCCAAAGATCCCGTCGATGGCACGACGGGCGCGCTCTCGGCTGTCGGGCATCAGATGGGCATACACGCGCAACGTGAGCGCAGGATCGGCATGCCCCATGTACTCGCTCACGGCCTTGATGTTCTCGCCCGCGTCAAGCAAGGCAGATGCGTAGAAGTGCCTGAGCGCGTGCATGCCGTGCTCGCGGGCTCCTACGTAGCGCTCCCCTTCCTCCGCCTCCGGAATGAAGCCCGCCTCAGCGAGCGCGGGCTTCCAGTCCTTGGCGTTGAAGTTGCTCCGCCACACCATGCCGCCTTGCTCAGCGGTGAAGATGAGCCGGGAGGACACCTTCGGCCCCTCCGGCGTGTCCCATGGCAACGTGATCTCTACGGGCTTACGGACATCCATGTGCGCCCGGAGAGCTCCCGCCACCGAGTCAGGCAACGGCACATCCCGCTTCTTGCCGCCCTTTGGGAGAGCGAACACCGGCCGTCCTTCAACGTGCTTGATCTGTCGGACCACATGGAGTGTGTGCCCGTCAGCGTCGATGGCGTCCTCGGCCAGCCCGAACACCTCGCCCTGACGCAAGCCGCACCCTGCTCCGACATCGACCATCGCCCGGTACGGCTCCAGAAGAGCCGCTCGAACGGCGAACACCTGGGCGGACACCCACGGGACTACCGGGTGTGCGTCGGCCTTGGGCAACCGCACGCTCCGCGCACTGCACGGATTGCGCGACAGCAGCGAGTCATCGACAGCAGCAGACAGAACCGACCGAACGTCCGCGAAGATGTTCCGGGTATAAGAGGGGCCCACGCCCGGCTTCGTTTCCAGCACGGCGAGCAACTCCCGGATGTGCTCGGGCCGGAAGGTCCCGACCGGCCGGGAGCCAAGCACCGGGTAGGCATGCAGCCTCAGCCGCCGGCCGAGTTCCTTCCGGGCCGACGGACTGGGCGTCTTACTGTCCAACCACTTCTCCGCGTACTGCCGGAACGTGATCCGTACGGACTTCGGATCGGTGTACTGACCGCGCGTCATGTCCGTCTCAATGGCACTGAGCCACTTCTCGGCACGCCGCTTCTGTCCATCGGGAAAGCTCTTGGACTTCTCGGAGCCGTCGGGGCCGACGTAGCGGGCTCGATAGCGGAGGCCGCTGCCGTGGCGGCCGGTCTTGACGCGGACGGTCTTGCCGTTGGCGTTGGCCTCGGTCTTGAACCAGCGGTCTTGGATATGGCCGGCCATTGGGCACTCCCAGGGCATGGAGGAGGGGCACGACCATCTGGTCGTGCCCCTGGCGTGGTTGTAGGTCAGGCCGCTTCGTCGGCGGCCATGCGCTCGGAGGTCCAGCTGTGGACCGCTGCGGGGTCGTAGCGCAGGTGCTTGCCTACGCGGAATCCGGGCGGCCCGGTGCGCTTCTTGCGCCACTGGTAGACGGTCTCCAGGGGGACGCCGAAGAGGGAGGCGATGTCCTCGGGGGTGAGGTATCGGTCGGGGAGGCCGCCCCGGAGGGCGGCGGTTGCGCTCGCCATAAGAGGTCTCCCTTGATCGCATACGGGACGGCGGTGAGGTCTCGCAGGCTCTGTCACGCCTCAGCCGGGAGCCTGCGTCTGTCCGAGGTGCGGATTTCTGCGTCATTGCGTCATCAGCGTCATGCGGGCTTCTGACCTGTGGTTTTGTGTGACGCAGTGGTTAGGGGGTGCGTCATCGGTGCGTCATGGGCTGCGTCATTGGATGACGCAGATGACGCAGGATGACGCAGAGCCCGCCGTCTGCGTCATGGCTGTAGCCGCAGGTCAGGGGCCGTTTTTCGGTCTGCATGACGCAGATGACGCAGCGTCTTCCCTCTTAGGACAAAAGAGGGGGTGTCTGTTGTGGTGCGGTGCGCCTCAAAGCGTGAAGAAGGAGCCGCTTCGCGGCGCGACCATCTGGCGGCGTTCCGCCGAACAGCAAGAGGAGCACGTCTGCCCGGTGGTGCTCCTCTTGCTTGTACGGGCGTTGCGCGGCTCGCGGGTCAGAACATCCGCTTCTCCTCGTGTGGGGGAGGGGTGGCCGGGCGGGTCATTTCGAGGTAGCGGCCCTCGCTGGTGCGGCCCGAGTCGATGAGGACACCGCGAGCGGCGAGGGTTGGCTGGAGGCGCTTGAGCCGGTCGGAGAGGACTTTGCCCGTGGTCGGCCATCCCTTGGGCAGGGGGCGCAGTTCGTCGCCGCTGTAGAGGCTGCTGAGGCAGTGGAGCCACTCGGTGGATGTCATCCGCTGCTCCGCGCCCGCCTCAAGGGTGTCGGCGTGCCTGAGGACGGTCTGCGCGAGGAGGTCGCCCTCGATCACGTCGTCGTTCAGGTCGTCCAGACTGGCCCGGTAAGAGGTGAGCGCCCCCAGGCCGGTTGCCGCATCGAGCTGCGCGCACAGGTGCGCGAAGTCGGCCATGCGCAGGTCGGTGGGGGTCTCCGCGTCGGCGGCGCGGACCTTGACCGTGAGGTCCAGGAGAGACCCGAGAACGATGGGCAGAACCTCTGCGTACTCCGCCCACAGTTCGGCCTCGGTGCGCCGGACGCGGGGCCGCTCCAAGCGCAGCGGCAGGAGCCGTTCCGCGAGGTCGCCCCGAAGGACGCCCACATCGATACCGGTCAGGAGCAGGGGGCGGCGGTAGCCGACGCGGAACACGTCCCCGTCGGTGAACAGGGCACGCTTGACGTTCTCGGCGCCGGTGACGATGCAGCACATGGCGTCGGACAGGTCCGGCGTCATGTGAGAGAGGTTGTCCAGGGCGGTGACCCACCCAGCCGCCACCGCCGCGATCAGGCTCTCCTCCTCCTTCGGCGCCCGTCGCAGGTCACCGCTCATGCCCTCGATGATCCTCAAGAGCATGCGTCCTGCGGTGGACTTGCCGGCGCCCTGGGGGCCGGTGAGGAAGGGGGCGGGGACGGGCACGGCCGGTCCGAGGCAGCCGATCAGCCAGGAGAGGGCCAGGCATTCGGTCTCCGCGTTGGCGAAGTTGGTCAGCCTCAGTAGCAGGTCGATACCCTTGCCGTCGGTGTCCTTGGCCGGCAGGGGCAGTTCCCCGGTGAGCTGGGTGCGCCGCCAGCACACCTCGCGCGGGTCGGGGACGGCGATGTCCCAGCCGATGGGGTGGATGCGGACGGACTGCCCGTCATCGCGGCCCAGGTCCAGCCACGTCGCTCCGTCGAATCCGGGGGCGACGCGGATGTTCACGGGCTGAACGTCCTCGGTCAGTGCGAGTGCTTCGATCAAGTCCAACGCTTCCTTGAGTGCGGTCCCGTTGAACACGCCGAGCCCGTCCTTGTACAGGCCGACCATGAGTTCCTGGCGGTGGCTGCCCGTCGTGCCCTGCGAGCGGATCGGGCGGGCCACGGGGTGGCCGTTCTTCTGCGCGTACACGGTGCCGTCGGCGGTGCGGAAGTACCGGAAGTGCTGCTGCGCGTAGTCGGTGATGACCTCGCGGGCGGGGTTCTTCTCGTCGTCGGACATGTCACAGTCCCAACCGGGTGCGGGCGTTGGTCCACGCGTCGGTGCAGTGCCGGGCGGATTCGCCCTTGGCCTGCGCGGCGGTGAACAGCCGCGCGGTGTGCGCCTCGGTCAGGCAGCCGCACCGGCCGTGGGTGGACAGCACGGCGAGGAACGTCCGGTACACGGTCGCGTGGACCGCGCTGCGGGCCTCGGTGATGCGCTGCTCGGCCATAGCGATGCCACGGTCCAGGTAGGCAGGCGTGCGGTGAGGGCACTCCCCGCCCCCGACCAATGCGGGCACGGTGACGGCCGCCGGTCGGACTGTGGTCGGCTCCTTCACGGTCAGCGCGCGCACGACGTCCGGCAGTGCCGTGAGGGTGCCGGTGCCGGGGCCGAGCCAACGGGCATAGCCCATAGACGACTTGATGTCGACACCAGGCCGCAAGGCGTTCGCGGACTGCATCGCACCCTGGTAGATCCAGTGCTCTCCCCGCGTGGTGGGCACGGTGCGGGTGGCGGGGAGCGTATGCCGGGCCCATGCGATGGCGTCGGCGTCGTCGAGGTCGACGACGGTCAGCCCTGCCCCACCGGGGTGGTAGGCCATCGCCTGAGTCTGTTGCCACACCGGCGCCCACAGGCGTCCACTCAGCACGTCGGGGTCGGTGGTGGCGGCGGCCCAGGCGTGGCATGGGTACGGGCAGGTGCAGGGGCCGGGAGTCTTCATGTTCGGCCGGCCGCCGCAGGCATTGTCGCGGCAGGCGGGGCAGTTTCCGAATGGGACCTTCCCCGCCCGCAGGGGAAGCACGGGCAGGCCGCCGGCTGCGAGACGGAGGGCGGTGCGCAGGTGTGCGTTCGGTGGCGCGGGCCGGTTGACCTCTCGCCGGATGGCGCTGAGTTGGGTCATGCTGGCGACCTCCAACAGGTCTGTTGTGGACGGTTGGGCAAGGGCGGCCCCGGACTTTGGCGAGACGGGGGCCGCCCTTGGTGTCACTGGTGGTTGTTCGTCTTGGCCCACACGCCGGTCGTGCGGCTGTGGACGTTGCGCTGGTCCTGGTGGACGGGGCCCTGGTAGTGGTGGTGGATGTCCGGGGCGGGCTTGGCGCGCTTGGCGAGTCGTCCGAGGGCGAGTACGAGGGCGGTGGGGGCGCCGAACACGAGACCGCACACCACCGGGTCGGCGAACTGGGACACGTACAGCAGGACGGCCGCTGTGCCGCCGACCATGGCGGTGGTGGCGCCGCCGGCGAGCATGAGCACGCTGGCATCGGTGGCGCCCTGGCTCATCGGGGGCCGTCCGGGCTGAGCGACGGGCGGGGTGTCGCCGTGTGCGGGGGGAGGGGTGTCGTCGCGGTAGGCGGTGGGCCGGTAGGCGTCGGCGATGATCCGCCGGGCCTCGGCATCGGCCTGAAGCTCGCTCAGACCGGCGCCCGTGGAGGCCGTTTGAGGGGTGGTGTCGGGGTGCATGCGGAATCCCTTCCGGCGCGTGACCAGGGAGGCAGAGACACCCCCTTCGGGGTGCCGTGTGGAGGGGTGTTTGAGGGGTCTGACCTGCGTGCCTCCCTGACTCCCTGAACGATCATTTGTCCAGGTCAGGTCCAGGGAGGTGGGTCAGGGAGGTGTTCAGGGAGTTCTCCCTGCCTCCCTGACCCGTCGGCGGCGCGCTCCCTGTCATCCGTCGGCGGAAGCGGAATCCTCGCCGTCGCGGTTGGCGAGGGCGCGGGTGACGCGGTCGCGGGCGACGACCATGACGCCGTCGGACTTGTAGGGCTCGGCGTCGGCGTCGTCCAGGACGCGCTTGAGGTCGATGAACGACCAGCCGCCGTAGGCGTCCGCGTTCCGCGTGGCGAGTCGCGCGAGCACGTCCTTGGTCCGCACGCGGGGTGCGTCGCCGATGACGGCGGCGATGTCGGCGAGCGGGTCGTGCTCTTCTTCTCGTTCGATGGCGTGCAGGGTGGTGACGCCGTCGCGCAGGGCCTTGGCCCGGTCGGTGATGTTCTCGGCTGCGTCGTCGTCGATGTAGTGCGTGCGCACGGTGATGGACGATTGTCCGGCCGGGATGGTGACGCCGTCGGAAGCGACGACCAGGGTTCCCCTATCCAGGCCCGGACGCAGCAGGTTCGGAGCCGCCCCGCCGTCGACGGCCTTGTCTCCCAGGGCCATGCGGGCCTGGGATTCGGTGCCCAGGGCGAGGGAGGCGCGGGTGTGGGCGCCCTCGCGGACCAGCTTGGGCAGGTTCTCGTTGGTGGGGTCCTGGGTGCCCTGCCACATCAGGACGTTCACGGCCCGTCCCTGGTTGTGGATTTTCCGGACGGCCATGAAGTAGCGGGAGTTGGCCTTGGACCCGCCGTAGGGGCGCTTTTCGGCGTCCTTGGCGGGGCACATGAACGCGACCTGCGCTTCGTCGACGAGCACGATCAGCGGCGGGAACACGGTGCCGGGCGGGGCCTGGATGCGTCGGTTCATCTCGCTCACGGCGCCCTCGACCATCTCGGTCACCTGGATCACGTGCTCATCCGTCGGCCCCTGGATCAGGGTCGTGGCGAGACCGTCGAACATGTTCCAGTCGCCCACGCCCTTGAGGTCGCCCATGAGGAACTGCACCGACTTGTCGAGCGCGAGCCACAGGGCCAGGGAGCGCAGGGCAACGGTCTTGCCCTGGTTCGACAGGCCCGTGATGAGCAGGTGGCGCTGGTAGAGGCTCAGCGCGGCGGCGTCGCCGCGCAGGTCCTGGCCCCAGGGGGCGCGGCCCTTGGCGTAGTCGGCGGTCATCGTCTCGTCGGTGACCAGCGGGGACGGGCCGATCGGCTCATCCAGCGCCCCGGAGTCGGCGACCCACAGCCGGACCGTGCGGGCCGCCTGCGGGATGGTGATGAACACTTCGTGTTCGTGCCGGGTGAGGTTCTCGGCAAGCTTGCGGCGCTTGCCCTGCACCTCATTGGTCGACACCCCGGAAGGCAGGGTCACGTCGACCTCGACACCGCATCCGGCGATCCGGATCGGTCCCAGCATGCTCGCGCCGGCGTCGCCCATCTCCTTGATGGCTCGCGCCAGGGCGGGCACTCCGAGGTCGCGCAGGGCCTTGACCACGATGGACGGGGTAATCGGCTCGCCCTCGTCCGACCGCGCGTTCGCCGGGAGCGCCCAGTTCGGTGCGGCCTGCTGCTTGCGGCCCACCGACCACAGGGCCAGCAGAGCCAGGAACGGGCCGATCGCCAGCGCCGGGCCCCACACCACCCGCACGATCCGGATCAGCAGGGCGATGAAGTCGACCGTTGCCGACAGCGGGGTGATGACGTCGCCGACGTGGCCCGTGTTGAGAGCCATGACGACGCCGAGGGCGACCAGGACACCGACGCTCATCCCGGCGCCTACGGCGACACCCTTGGCGGCCTCCACGGGTGAGTGCAGGAGGTCCATGCGGCGGTGGTGGCGGGCGGCGCGGAAGCGCTGCAACCGCTCCTCCCAATCTTCCGCCGCTTCCAGATTTCCCGCGGCTTCCGCCGCCCGGATCATCCGTTCGTAGCGGGCACCGGTACGGCCGTCCCAGGTGCGGCGGGCCACGATCCGGCCGCCGTTGAGGGTGTAGAGGCTGTGACGTGCCGCCGCGCGGACCGTCGCCCTGGTCGACTCGTGCATGGCGGCGGTCTTCACCGCACGTCCGGAGCGGACCCACAGCGGCACGGGCCGGGCCGGCGGCGCGTCGGGCACGACGGTGAGCACGGTGGGGGCGGTGTCGGGGGCCGGGGGGTCGGTGGACTTGTGGAGGTGGACGACGTTCTCAGACATGCTGGAAGTGCTCCTGACTGCCCCTTCGGGGGCGGGAGTAAGGGAGAGAGCCGGGGTGGCCGTGTCCGTGGAAAGAGGCGGCCACCCCGGCGCCGGGAGCGGGCTGGTCACCACCAGCCGGAGAACTTCTTCTGTGCCTTGTTGCGGGCGGCCTCGGTGATGAGCCGCTGACGCTCGCCGTGCAGGGCGGTCAGCTCCGCGTTCAGCCGCATCTCGGCAGCGGAGCCGGTGGAGTCGATCTGCTCCTCGGCACGGCCCGTGCTGCGGCCCCGGGCGGCGCGGTAGGAGCCGCCGGCCAGGGCGCGGGTCATGGCGCGGCGCTCGCGGCCGTTCATCGGCCACCACTCGCCCCGGCGGACCGCTTCCAGCTTCTTCTCGGTGGCCCGGATCTCACGGTCCAGGCGGCGCAGGTCAGAGGTGCCCATCAGGTACTCCTCAGGGATTCGGACGGATCGGGGTAGATGCGGCGGGCGGCACCGGCCGCGCGGATTGCCGGTCAGTCGTCGGTGTCGAACGTGGCGTAGGGGCCGTCGCTCACCTTGGGGGCGTGCATCACGCTGTCGGCCGCGGCGAACAGCGCGGCGCCCGCCGCGGCGGCCACGGCAAGGCCGGGGTGTCCGGCGTCGGTGGCGAGGCGGGCTGCGCCCTGCGCCGCGGCGTTCACCTTCAGCGCGTTCGCCGGGTTGTTGGTGGCGCTCATGATCCGGTCGTACAGGCCCATCTCGGAGGGTCCTTTCAACAGGAAGAGGCAAGTCAGGCAGCACGCTGCGCGTCGTCGGGGTACGCGCAGCGGGTGCACATGCCGAGGGAGCGCGGGATGCAGTACCCGGCATCGCGGCGGCAGTTGGGGCAGATGCGGCGGGCCGCGTTCGCCTTGGAGAGGGCGGCCCGCTTCGCGGGGGTCATCGGGCGGACCGGCTTGGCCAGGTCGACCCGGTAGAGGTAGGCGACCAGCGGCGCACGGCAGCGGCGCGGTCGTTCGAGCTGAGCGGCCACGTCCTGACCGCCAGGGCGTAGCCCCAGGGCCCGTAGTTGGCGGCGGGTGGAGTAGCCGTCCGGGGCGAGGCGCCACCGGAACACCGGCAGCGCCCCCATCACGCGGCCACGCGCTTCCACGCGGCCCGCAGGCGGACCTCGGAGGCGGAGTGGCCGGCCGCGCGGAAGCGCGTGGCCATCTCGCGGTAGGACAAGGCGGGGTACTCGCTGTGACGGATCTCGTCGACCAGCGCGTCCAACTCCGCGTCGGTATACGCGGGCGGCGCGTCCAGCGTGAGCGCCGCGACCGGCTCCGAAGGGCCCCAGACCGGCAGCTCCCACCGGGGCGTGCCGCCAGGTGTGACGGGGGTCGTCACGCTGGTCAGCGCCCTGCCGGTGTCCGCACCGTCCCGCGCTGTCTCCAGCGTCGACCATGCCCGCGAGAGGCTCTGAGCTGTCTTCGCTTGGACGCGTGCGACGCGGGCGCCCGCCGCCGTCACGGCCGTCAGCCGGGTCTCCTCGGTGACTGCCTGCGCCTTCAGCCGGGCGCGGGCCACGGCCGCTTCGTCGCGAGCTTCCTGCTGGATGCCGCGGATCGCGCCGAGCGCGCCTGGGGTGAGCGCGGTCCGCTCCCACAGCCCGTGCACCAGCCACAGCGCCTTGGCTGCGATGGGCAGCCACGCCACGGCCAGCCATGCGCCGGCGGACTCCTCGACCGTGAGCGCGTGCGCCACCAGGACGCCGGCAGCGACCAGGCCGAACAGCCAGCCGACGCCGGTCACCGCGCGGCGGTGGTCGCCCTGTGCAGCAAGCCGGCGTTCGTAGGTGAGGGTGGCCAGCCATCCGCCGTCGATCCCGAGACCGACGACCAGGGCGACGGGCCACGGCACCGCCGCCCCCAGCCACATCACCACCACGGCCAGGGTGAGGACCATGGACACCGTCGTCATCGCGACGGCGGGCAGGACGGTCTTGGTGGTCTTGGCGTTCATGCCGTGTCCCCCGTCCCGGCCTGGTTGGCCAGCTCACGGCGAGCGGCGAGCACCTTGCGCCGGGCCCGGCGGATGCGGCGGGCGTCCAGCTCGTTCGGGAGCCGGTCGAGCGTCATGATCTGCGCGTCCAGCAACTCGACCTCGGCGGAGATGACCGGCATCTCCCGCTCGATCTGGTCGAGTTCGGCGTCGGTCGGCTCCAGGTCGATCGCGGTGGCGGTGGAATGGTCCTGGGCGGGGAGAATGAGCTTCATGGGTCGTGGTTCCTCTCGAAGTGACGGCCCAACAGCGGCTCCGGTGTTCCAGCACCGGAGCCGCGCCGTCGTATGGGGTGGATTCAGACGGTGGCGATGATGAGCGCGGCGACCAGCAGCCAGAGGTGATGGAAGGACTGGTCCAGCGCGTAGGCGCCGGTGCCGAGCTGGGCGGCCGGGCCGCCCTTGGCGGTGACGGGGTGCGCGGGGTGGGCGGCGGTGCCGAGGCTGTAGAACTCGGCCTTGCCGGTGACCTTGGCCAGCCAGGCGAGGGTGGAGCGGCGATCGGCCCACCAGTGCGTCACGGCGTCCACGCCCATGCCGGCCACCAGGCCGACGGCGGTGAGGCTCAGCCCGAGCAGGGTGGCGACCAGGGCGAGTAAGGCGAGCTTGGTGGCGGTCAGGGTGGCGACGTGTCGGATGCCGGCCAGGCGGCCGATCCAGCCGGGCTGGCCCTTGGTGGCCGACTGGCAGGAGGTCTGCACCCAGTGGTCACCCACGCTGTGAGCGACGTAGAGGGCGATGAAGACGGCGGCAAAGGTGGCAACGTGCACGGCGGTGGACTCCTGTCCGAGTGAAGGTGAAGGGGGCGCGGGTGGGTGTTAGCTGATCTGGACGTATCCGCTGGTGACCCGGCGGCGGACGTTCAGCTGCGAGGCGCCCGTGATGCGCGCGCAGCCCGAGGTGACGTTGACGGTGAGGCGGCCGGTGGCCTGCGCCGTCGCGGCCATCCGGACGTTGCCGGAGGTGACGTTGAGCCGGGCGGCGTGGCCGCTGTAGGCGCCGATGCCGAGGTTGCCGGAGGTGAGGTTGGCGTCCAGCGGGCCGGTGACCTCGTTGACGATGACGCTGCCGCTGGTGGCCGTCACGTCCAGGTCGCCGACGCGGTCAGCGACCAGGGCGCCGGAAGTGCCGTCGTACTCCAGCCGCGCGAGCGTGCCCCTGATGGTGGTGTCGGCGCTGTGCGTGCTGATCAGCGCCACGGACTTGGCGGGCAGGTGGACTTCGGCGGTGATCGGGGTGACCGCGTCGCCGGCCGGGCCGGTGGCGGTGACCTCGCGACCGTTGACGAAGACCTTGCCGCCGGCATTGCCGGAGACGTAGACGTTGCCGCCCACAATCTGCACGCCGCTGCCGCCGGAGAACGTCATGGTGTTGCCGCCCATGCGGATGGTGGTGCTGCCGCTCATTCCGCCGGCCACGTCCGGGACGCGGACCGTGAGGTTCTGCCCGGTGAGGCTGACGGCGGTGTCGCGGATCGCGTCGGCGGACGGGCCTGAGGTGGCCTCGGTCTTCAGCACCACCCGGGCCTGCTTCAGCGCCGGGTCGACGACGACGCGGATGCTGCCCGCGTCCATCCTCAAGTCCAGGGCGATCGGGCCGCTGGCGTCCACGGGGATTGTGCGCTCGGCCATGGAAGAACTCCTGTAAAGCGAAGGGATGTTCCGGCTCCCCTCCACCCCGCCCGTACAGCGCTCAAGGCGCCGGACGGGCGGAGGAGGCAACCGGCCCGCTTCGAGGGGAAGCGGGTAGTGGGTCGGTGCTCCGATTCGCAACGGCGCTGCTCGTTCCGGGGAGTTCCGAAAGTCCCGGAAGTTGTCGCAGTTTCAAGGTGTGCCGTGCGGTTCTTTAGAGCCGATTGCGTGTCCCCCTACGCGGGGTGTGGGGCCCGGTTGTGACACCGGGCCCGGTCTCGATCGGCTGGTCTCCACTCGCCTCGGCCGGAGCTGACACGGCCGTCGCACTGCGGTGGATCACGCTGTGGAGTTGTCGTTCACTCAGCCGTTGGTGAAGCCCTTCCGGGTTTCGCGTTCCGGCGTGAGTTCAGATTGACCTAGGTCAATCTGCCTGTCAAGGAGGTTCGCCGAAGGATCTGAGATTGACCTAGGTCCGGTTACCCTCGGGGGCATGGATCTGAGCCCCGAAGCGCCCAAGCAAACGGCCAAGGAGATCGCTGCCGAGTACCGCGCGAAGATTGCGGACCCGAACAACGAGGACTACTCGCCAGGGAAGCGACTGCCAGCCGCTCGCCAGCTCGCCAAGAAGCTCGGCGTGCAGCTCATGACTGTGCAGAGCGCGTACAGCCAACTCCGGGATGAGGGCTTGGTTCTCACCCAGCAGGGGCGCGGGACGTTCGTACGCGACCCATCGGCGCCGCTCGGCACCGAGGCGGGCAGTAGCCCCGCCTTCGCCGCCCTGGCGGGAGAGCTCAGCTCGATCCATGACGCTCTGCGGCTTCTCGGTGAGCGTCTGGACCGGCTTGAGGAGATCGTGAGTAGCGAGACGCCACCTTCGCGGTGAGTACGTCGGCGCGCCTCAGCAGCCCTTCGGTCGTGGCCCGCGCCTCGCCCAAACTCGCTTTGATCAGCGCGAGTTCAGCGGAAGTGAGGCCCGCTAGCGCATTCTTTCGCTCATTGATCCCCGGCATGTGAATGAGCATGGTTCCGCGAACGGCAGAGGACCCGGACAGACTGTCCGGGTCCTCTTTCCTTGCAGGTCAGTGGTGTTGACGGTTCGTCATCGGGTTACTTCATCCACGGCATCCAGTACCGCAGCCCATGGAAGATCCCGTCCGGGCGGCGCATCACGGGGCTCGTACAGCGGCCATACGTCCGGCCCATAGATCAGCCGCACACCGGCTCCCCGCAGGGCTTCGAGGTGGCGCTGCCACGCCGGGTGGCGCGCGTGCGCCGCGTTCACACGGGGGAAGACGACAATCGGCAAGCCGATAGTCCCGATGGCTTCGCCCACCTGCGTCAGAGCCTGGTTGTCCATGAGTCCGCTCGCGAGCTTTGCGACCATGTTGGCCGACGCTGGAGCCACGACGTAGCAGTCAACAGCTGGGTGCGGTCGGGCCTCGCCGGGGAGGCGCGGTTCGTCACGGACGGGTAGGCCGGTCAGCTGCTCCAACCGCTCTGTCTCGCCGTTCATCCGAAGCCAGACTGCCGCCGTCGGCGTCAGCGTCACAGCCGTCTGCCACCCACGTTTCACCGCGGGCTCAACAAGGCCAGTACGGATCGACTCCACACCGCCGGCCGCCGAACCGACGACTCCCAGTACCCCGCGCTTGCTCGAACTCACTGCACCGCCCTGCACCGTTGGGCCATCACGAACACCTCGGACGAGCGAGAGCCGCCGCTCACGGGCGACTGTTTGATCAGGTCCCTCAGCGTCTCGCGCACCCTGGGATTGTTGCGCACGAGCTGCGGCGCCGTACGTTCGGCGGTACGCAGCTCGGTGAACGCCTGATCGCCATGCCCGGCGAGGGAGAGCGCGCGGCTGTAGTCGATGCGGTGCGAGACACTGCGCTCCTGCGGCATGTGGTCGACGTCGATCCGGCCGTTCTCGACCACGTACGACACGTTGTCCAGGTCAAGCTCGATAGACAGCCGGTGGAGGATCACGTTCGTGGGGCCGAAGCCGGTTTGCCAGTAGTTCTCGTCTGAACCGAGATCGTCAGCGAGTTGTTCGGCACGGTCTAGCAGGCGGGTTGCAGTCGGGCGGTCCTGGTGCCGCGCCGCCGCGACCGCGGCCCGTAGGTGGATCATCCCGAGCAAGCTGAGAGCAGACGGATCGCTCTCCGCTACCTGGGAGGCCAACCACGTCGCCGTGGTGTTGCCCAGCTCCATCGCAGCTTCGTACCGACCGTTGGCGAGCAGCGCGTGCGTGCCGGACCGGGCGGCTGAGGCGAGGACCAGAGGATCGTCGGACTCGTCCGCCGCGCGCATCGCCCGTTCAGCGGCCAACCACGAGACGTCAGATTCTCCGACCTTCGCGAGCGTCGTAGCCGCGAGGTGATGCGTGCGGGCCGAGACCGCCCAGCAGTCACGGCGGTCCTCGCCCCGGCGTCCCGCACGGTCCTCTAGCTCTTGCGCCGTCTGGAGAAGCGCCGGAAGGGCCGCGATCACGCTGCCGAGCCGCCCGCCCTGGTAGTCGTTCCAAGCGTGCTCCACACGCACCGCCACAGGGGCAGGAGTAGGGAGCTGAACGTCCGCCTCTGGTCCGAAGAGCAAGCGCGAGAGCCGCCGGGGGCTCATGAGCGCATCACGTACGGCCGGTACGTCGTCCTGGTGCTTCTCGTCCTCCACTAGAAGGGTCTGGCCAAGTAGGTCACCAAGCGGCACGCGCAGGATGCGCGCCAGTTCCGCGAGCATGTCGATTCGCGGCGGCTTCCTGCGGCCGGTCTCCGCCTTCGCGAGCCAGTCAGTGCTACGGCCGACCAGTCCGGCCAGCACCTCTTGCGTGTAGCCGCGACGCTTCCGGTAGAACGCGATGCGCTCGCCGATGCTGAGGTGATCTCCAAGACCACGCATTCGTGCTGCCTCCTGGTCATCGGGGCCTGACTCACGGTACCGAGCCGGATCGTGGAGTGACATGGGTCCCCACAATGGGGCTCAGGTAAAGGGTGGGTGAGCAAACGCCAGGGGACCCAGACAAGATGTCTGGGTCCCCTGGGTTGTTGAGGGGTGCTCGGCGAGGGGCCGCGCGGGCCGCGGTGTGCAGCTCGCGCAAGGTCCCTTCGGCCGCTACGGAGCTGGGGTTGCAGAGGCGAGCGTGTGACGCGCCGCGGTCGTGAACTGGTCACGAGTACGTTCGCGCGCTGCCTGGTTGCGCTTCAGGTCGTCGACGATCACCGCTGCTCGTTCAAGGAACCCTTCGAACTCTTCCAAGTCTGCGTTTCCGCGAGAGATCGCAGCCTCAGCGAGTTCCTCAGCCCGCTCGAAGCTCTCGAACAACGCGGCCGCTCCTTGGGGCACTCGACCGATCTCCTCGGGTTCCGCGACCATCTCTTGCATCTGCCTTGTGGCTTCGTTCATGGCCTCCGCAGCGGCACTCATCGCTGGCCCTGTCTCGTTCGCTATACGTCTGCCAGCCGGAACGTAAGACTCTAGGATTTTCAGCAATTCGGTAGCGATGTCTACGTCACGCCGAATGCTGTCGGCGAGCTCCTCCGCAGCCTGAGCCACCTCTGAGGGGCCC
Source organism: Streptomyces sp. NPDC054786 (assembly GCF_053611685.1). Lineage (NCBI taxonomy): Bacteria > Bacillati > Actinomycetota > Actinomycetes > Kitasatosporales > Streptomycetaceae > Streptomyces > Streptomyces sp. NPDC054786. The sequence continues at coordinate 131,786 of NZ_JBSHAW010000008.1, forward strand.
AGGATGTCGATCCTCCGAGCCCGCTCTGTCATGCGCCCAGCAGCTTCCTTCAGCGGGTTGGGCCCCGGCGACTCGGAGTCCCCCGGCAGACCCACGGAGTGAAGGATGCGAAGACACTCGTCCCAGGCCGCTAGGAAGCCTTCGTACGCCTGAAAACGCTGCTCCCGAAGCCAGTGGGCTTGATCGACGTCGGCTTGATCGCGAACTTGCTGCAAGGCAACTTGTGCACTGATCAAGGCCCCCTTCTTTGCGGCCCGCGCGCCAACGACTGTGCCAGCCAGGCCGAACGCCGCAGCCACCAGGGCGAGAACAAGTTCCTTCATGACCAGACATCTTCGCGGCGACGACCACCAGGCGGAACAGAGTGCCGCGCTTCTAGCCAAACCAGAGTCTGTAATCTGCCCTTGCGCACGCTTAGAGAGTGCCTCAGCCTTGCTTTGCCTCCTGGTGAGCAGGAAGGAGCGGGCTCAGACGCCGGGCCGTCTGTGGGCCGTCGAAGGAAGGCCGGCAAGGACCGACAACGACCACCAACGACGACTCCGCCGCAGGTCAGAAGCCCTACCTCGGGCGTCACCGCAGGCCCCCACGCCCGTACGTGAGTTGAGGAATTCCAGAGGTTCGACGGAGGATGGCGCCCATGGACCGACCGCTGCTGAACCGCCGCCTCGCCGAATTCGGCACCACGATCTTTGCCGAAATGTCGGCACTCGCCGTACGGACCGGCTCCATCAACCTCGGCCAGGGCTTCCCCGACGCCGACGGACCGGAAGAGGTCAGGGAGGCAGCGGTGCGCGCCCTGCGCGACGGCCGCGGCAATCAGTACCCACCCGGCCCCGGCATCCCCGAGCTGCGCACCGCCGTCGCCGCCCATCAGCAGCGCTTCTACGGACACCTCGGACTCTCCTACGACCCCGACACCGAGGTCCTGGTCACCGCGGGCGCCACCGAGGCCATCGCCGCCGCCCTGCTGGCGCTGCTGGAGCCGGGCGACGAGGTCATCGCGCTGGAGCCGTACTACGACTCGTACGCGGCCTGCATCGCGCTGGCGGGCGGCCGCCGCGTCCCGGTGACCCTGCGCGCGGACCCCGGGTCCGGTGCCTACCGCCTCGACCTGGACGAACTGCGGGACGCCATCACCGCCGACACCCGCCTGATCCTGCTCAACACTCCGCACAACCCCACCGGCACCGTGCTGTCCCGCGAGGAGCTCGCCGAGATCGCCCGCCTGGCCTGCGAGCACGATCTCCTCGTCATCACCGACGAGGTCTACGAGCACCTCGTGTTCGAGGGCGAGCACCTCCCCCTCGCGTCGTTCCCCGGAATGCGCGAACGCACCGTCACCATCGGCTCGGCCGGCAAGACCTTCTCCTTCACCGGTTGGAAGGTCGGCTGGGTCACCGCAGCTCCGGAGCTGGTCAGCACGGTCCGCTCGGCCAAGCAGTTCCTCACCTATGTCTCCGCCGGGCCCTTCCAGTACGCCGTCGCCGAGGCACTCGCCCTGCCCGACAGCTACTACACCCAGCTGCGGGACGATCTGCGGTCGAAGCGCGATGTCCTGGCCCGCGGGCTGTCCGAGGCCGGCTTCGGCGTCTTCCGCCCCTCCGGCACCTACTTCATCACCACCGACGTCCGCCCCCTCGGCCACGACGACGGCTTCGCCTTCTGCCGCGCCCTGCCCGAACGCGCCGGCGTCGTCGCCATCCCCAACGCCGTCTTCTACGACCACAAGGACCAGGGCGCGCCCTACGTCCGCTTCGCGTTCTGCAAGCAGGTGGAGGTTCTGGAGGAGGCGGTCAGCCGTCTGCAGAAGCTCTGAGGGGCCGCGCGCCCCGCAGACCGCTCCGCCGGACCGCCCCGCACCGTGACACGCAGACGCGGGCCCCCGGAGCCAACCGCTCCAAGGGCCCGCGCAGCGGGGTGGGTGGGGGACGGACGGGGCTCAGGCCTCGTCGTCACCCTGCTTCTTGTCGGAGTCGCCTTCGATCTCGGCCTCCAGGCCGAGCTGCTCGACGATCCACTTGTCGAATTCGATCGAGGCGCGGACCCAGCTGACCGTGCTCGACACAAAGTGTTCGAGCGAGACGCCGGTGCCGATCAGCATCGATGCCTCACCGATCAGACGGACCGTGCCGTCGTCATGGGTGTGGGTATAGGCCTTGGGCCACAGCGTCCGGCGGTTCCAGTCGTCGATCGCCTCCAGCAGCTTCGACTTGTCGTCGATGCCGTGGGCACGGTCGTAGAACGTACGGACGGAGAAGATCTGCTGCTCCTCCTCGCCCCGGAACATGAAGTACGTGCGGAACTGCTCCCACGGAGCGGCGAGGTCACCCTCCTCGTCGACGACGTACTTCAGCTCCATCTGGTCGAGGAGCTGCTTGACCAGGTCCTGGTCAGGCACGACGGGACCCTCAGGCCCCGAGGGCTCGGGTTCGGGCTGGCCCCCGAAATTCGGAATCGAGGACGGGTCGATGCTCACCGTGGAATTCCCTTCGTATGGTCCCTGCCATCCTCCCCCACATCCGCCCCGTCCTGGCAACCCGGGACGGAGCGGATGCGGGCAAGGTGTCGGTCAAGGAAATGATCAGGGACACGGCCGGGCCGCGCAGCCGTATCCCCCGGCACCGGTCAGGCCGCGGCCCGCCCGCCCGGCTCCACCGACAGCTGATCGCCGTCCACGTCCACCCGCACGGTGTCCCCGTCCCGCACGTCGCCCGCCAGGATGGCCCGGGCGAGCGGGTCGCCGATGGCCGTCTGGACCAGACGGCGCAGCGGCCGGGCGCCGTAGGACATGTCCGGGGCGGGGGCGTCGATGACCGGCTCCTGGCCGAGCCAGGCGAGCCAGGTCAGGGCACGGTCGGTGACGTCCAGTGTCAGACGGCGGTCGCCGAGGCGGCGCTGCAGGTGGTCGAGCTGGATCCGGGCGATCCGCTGGAGCTGGTCCGTGCCGAGCGGGTGGAAGACCACCACGTCGTCGAGCCGGTTGAGGAACTCGGGCCGGAAGGAGCTCCGGACCGTCTCCAGCACCTTCTCCTTCTTCTGGTCCTCCTTGAGCAGCGGGTCCATCAGGAAGGTGGAGCCGAGGTTGGAGGTCAGGATGAGGATGGTGTTGCGGAAGTCGACCGTGCGGCCCTGGCCGTCCGTGAGCCGGCCGTCGTCCAGGACCTGCAGCAGGACATCGAAGACGTCGTGGTGGGCCTTCTCGACCTCGTCCAGCAGGACGACGGAGTACGGGCGGCGGCGGACCGCCTCCGTCAGCTGGCCGCCCTCCTCGTAGCCGACATAGCCGGGCGGCGCCCCGACCAGCCGCGCGACGCTGTGCTTCTCGCCGTACTCCGACATGTCGATACGGACCATCGCCCGCTCGTCGTCGAAGAGGAAGTCCGCGAGCGCCTTGGCCAGCTCGGTCTTGCCGACACCGGTCGGGCCGAGGAAGAGGAACGATCCGGTGGGCCGGTCCGGGTCGGCGATGCCGGCGCGGGTACGGCGTACGGCATCCGACACCGACCGGACGGCCTCGGTCTGGCCGATCAGCCGCTTGCCGAGCTCCTCCTCCATCCGCAGGAGCTTCTGGGTCTCGCCCTCCAGCAGACGGCCGGCCGGAATGCCGGTCCAGGCGCCGACCACATCCGCGATGTCGTCGGGACCGACCTCCTCCTTGACCATGGACTCCTTGGAGGCCTCCTGCTCGGCCTCGGCGGCCGCCGCCTCCTCCAGCGCCTGCTCCACGCCCGGGATCTCGCCGTAGAGCAGCTTGGAAGCGGTGTCGAAGTCGCCGTCGCGCTGGGCGCGCTCGGCCTGGCCGCGCAGCTCGTCGAGCTTCTCCTTGAGCCCACCGACCCGGTTGAGGCTCTCCTTCTCCTTCTCCCAGCGGGCGGTCAGACCGCGCAGCTCCTCCTCCTTGTCGGCGAGGTCCTTGCGCAGCTTCTCCAGCCGCTGGAGCGAGCCGGCGTCGGTCTCGTTCCGCAGCGCCAGCTCCTCCATCTTGAGCCGGTCCACGGCGCGCTGGAGCTCGTCGATCTCCACGGGGGAGGAGTCGATCTCCATACGGAGCCGGGAGGCGGCCTCGTCGACCAGGTCGATGGCCTTGTCGGGCAGGAAGCGGGAGGTGATGTAGCGGTCGGAGAGGGAGGCGGCGGCGACCAGTGCGGAGTCCGCGATCTGCACCTTGTGGTGGGCCTCGTAGCGGCCCTTGAGCCCGCGCAGGATCGCCACCGTGTCCTCGACGGTCGGCTCGGCGACCAGCACCTGCTGGAAGCGCCGCTCCAGCGCCGGGTCCTTCTCGATGCGCTCGCGGTACTCGTCCAGCGTCGTCGCGCCGACCATCCGCAGCTCACCACGGGCGAGCATCGGCTTGAGCATGTTGCCGGCGTCCATCGAGGAGTCGCCGCCGGCGCCCGCGCCCACGACGGTGTGCAGCTCGTCGATGAAGGTGATGATCTGGCCCTCGCTGGACTTGATCTCCGCCAGGACGGTCTTCAGCCGCTCCTCGAACTCACCGCGGTACTTGGCGCCCGCGACCATCGCCCCCAGGTCGAGCGCGACCAGCCGCTTGTTGCGCAGCGACTCGGGCACATCGCCCTTGACGATGCGCTGCGCCAGCCCCTCGACGACGGCGGTCTTGCCGACGCCCGGCTCACCGATCAGCACCGGGTTGTTCTTCGTACGGCGGGAGAGCACCTGCACCACGCGCCGGATCTCGTGGTCCCGGCCGATGACCGGGTCGAGCTTGCCCTCGCGGGCGGCCGCCGTGAAGTCCGTACCGAACTTCTCCAGCGCCTTGTACGTGCCCTCCGGATCGGCGTTGGACACCCGCTGCCCGCCGCGGCTCGCCTCGAAGGCGGCCAGCAGCTTCTTGGCGGAGGCGCCCTGCTGTTCCAGCAGGGCGCCGGTGCGCCCGCCCTTGGCGGCGATACCGATGAGGAGGTGCTCGGTGGAGACATAGGCGTCACCGAGCTCCTTGGCGCGCTGGGTGGCGTCCGCGATGGCGGAGAGCAGATCGCGGTCCGGCTGCGGCGGCGCGACGGTCGAGCCCTGCACGCTGGGCAGCGCGGCGAGCTGCCGCTCGGCTCCGTTCCGCAGTGCGGCGGCGTCCGCCTCGACGGCGGACAGCAGGTCCATGATGTTCTCGTTGTCCTGCCCGGCCAGCAGCGCGAGCAGGAGATGGGCGGACGTCATGTCCGCATGCCCGGCGGTGACCGCCCGCTCGTTGGCGGCGCTCAGCGCCTCCCGGCTCTTGTTGGTCAGCTCGGCGTCCACGTCCTCGCGATCCTCCTCGACTCGTCCTGAACAGCCTCTTCGCCCAGTCTGGGCCCCGTCCGTGCAGTGACCGGCACATCCTGCTCATGCCGGCGTGCGATAAGTTGAGTCTATTCCACTCAAGGTTGCTTCAGGGAGCCGCCCACCGGGTCGCCTCGGCTTCCGCTGAATCCCGGGCCCCGAACTACCCTTGCCCCCATGGCCCATGACCTCAGTGCCCTCAGCCCGGAGTACCTCGCCTTCTGGGGCGAGTACCTGATGCCGACGCTCACCACCCTGCGTACGGACGGGACCCCGCATGTGGTTCCCGTAGGCGTCACCTACGACGCCGGGCAGCGGATCGCGCGGATCATCACCCGCAAGGACAGCGCCAAGGTCAAGAACATCCTCGCCGCCGGGGCGGACGGCGCCACCGTCGCCGTGTGCCAGGTCGACAAGGGCCGCTGGGCGACCCTGGAGGGCATCGCGCGGGTGCGTACGGACACCGAGTCGGTGGCCGACGCGGTGGGCCGGTACGCCGAGCGCTACGGCCGGACGCCGGCGCCCAACCCCGATCGCATCATGATCGAGATCTCGGTGACCAAGGCGATGGGGCGGGCCTGAGGGCCGGCCCCCGCCGCCCCCACGTCCGCCGAGCCCACCGGCCCCCTGGCTGAAAACGGACCCTCCCGCTCCGCTGTACGCCGTCCACCTGGTACTCAAGAGCGACGGGAACCGAACAGCTCCGTGCAACGACGGACGGCATCGGGCCTGCCCCAGGCAAAAGACGGCAGCTGGAGGCCTCATGGCGTCGGCATGGCACATCGTGACGACCGTTCCGCGCCGTCCCTCCCCCGCCCGGCCGCACCCGCACGCCGAGCTCTGCCCGCGCTGCGGCGGCCAACTGGCGGTCAACCAGGACGGCTGGAAGATCTGCCACGCCTGCGGTTACGCTTCGCCGCCCGGTACAGCCCCTCCTCCACGAGGCACCCGCGGGGGTATCGTCGCCCCCACAGTCGCCACGCCCCGGAGGACACGATGAACTCGGTCCGAGTGACGGCGATCGCCTGCCTGATGCCGCTGTCCGAGCTGGACGAGGATCCGTTCCTGGTCGATGACCGCAGCCAGCACGACATGTGCACACAGTGGGCGGCAGCCCGTGACTACCACCTGACCTGCCGGCTCAGCCTGCACCACCTGCGCGCCGACCACGGCGCACTGTGGCGCGATGTCGAAGAGGGCCTGGTGGATGTGTTCGTGACGCCCAACCGCCGGGCGCTGGAGAACGCCATCGACGGCACCGCCGAGTTCACCGAGCGGTGCGCCGCTGCCGGGGTACGCCTGGAGACCGCCGACCTCGACGAGCCGGTCTACACCCTGGCGATGAGGTCACATGTGCACCGCAGGCTGTCGATGCCGACGGCGGGGTACAACGGCTGCTGAGCCGGAGCGGCCGCGGACGACGGACGCACGCAGGAGGGACTCCCGCGGCGGCGGCGCACACCGCTGACGCGACAAGGGCCGGGTTTCCCCGGCCCTTTGCCATGTCACGCGCCGGGTGCTCACGCCCCGGCCGGCCGGATCACTCCGACCGCTTGGGCCGCCACACCACCAGCGCGCTGGTCTGCTGCACATCCTGATACGGCACCAGATCACGCCGATAGGAGGCGTGCACCGCCGCCTCCCGCTGCTGCATCGTGCTGGCCGCGCCCTCCAGGGCGCCCTGCAGCTCGATGACCCGCTGCTGCAGGGCCGCGACCTGGTTCTCCAGCTCGATGATGCGCTTGATGCCGGCGAGGTTGATGCCCTCGTCCTGGGACAACTGCTGCACCGTACGGAGCAGTTCGATGTCCCGGGCCGAATAGCGGCGGCCCCGCCCGGCCGTGCGGTCGGGCGAGACCAGCCCCAGCCGGTCGTACTGACGAAGGGTCTGCGGATGCAGGCCGGAGAGCTGAGCCGCGACGGAGATGACATACACCGGCGACTCTTCGGTCAGTTCATAGGGGTTACGACGCTGCCCGCCCCGGCTGTCCATCTCAAGCTCCCTTCGCGGCCTGGAACAGCTCCGCCCGCGGGTCCGGGCCCGCGGTCGCCTCGCGATAGGACTCCAGCGACTCCTTCGCCTTGTCGCTGAGGTCACCGGGGACCAGCACCTCTATGGTGACCAGCAGATCACCTCGGGTGCCGTCCTTACGGGTCGCACCCTTGCCCCGGGCACGCATGGTGCGCCCGTTGGGGGTGCCGGCCGGCAGCTTCAGCGTCACCGGCGGACCGCCCAGCGTCGGCACCTTGATCTCGCCGCCCAGGGCGGCCTCCGGGAAGGTGACCGGCACCGAGACGGTGAGGTTGTCGCCCTTGCGGCCGAAGACCGGGTGGGCGTCGACATGCACGACCACGTACAGATCGCCGGCCGGACCGCCCTGCTCGCCCGGAGCGCCCTTGCCGCGCAGCCGGATGCGCTGCCCGTCCGAGACGCCCGCGGGGATACGGACCTGCATCGTGCGGGCACTGGTCGCGCGACCGCTGCCCTTGCAGACCTCGCAGGGGTCCTGGGCGATCAGGCCCCGGCCCTTGCAGTCGGCGCACGGGTCGGTGAGCGAGAAGCCGCCGCCCGCGCCCCGGCTGACCTGGCCGGTGCCGACACAGGTCGGGCAGACCCGGGGGGTCCCGTTCTTGTCGCCGGTGCCCGAGCACGCCTTGCACGGCGCCTGGCTGGACATCCGCAGCGGGACCGTGGCCCCGTCGACCGCCTCGGTGAAGCTGAGCGTCACCTCGGACTCGATGTCCTGGCCGCGGCGCGCGTGGGTACGCGTACCGGCGCCGCCGCGGTTGAACAGGCCGCCGAAGACGTCCCCGAGCCCGCCGCCGAAGCCCCCGCCCCCGCCACCCTGACCCTGCGTGCCCCCGAAGAGGTCGCCCAGGTCGAAGTTGAAGGAGCCGCCGCCGGCCGGACCCGGCCGGTAGCCGCCGTTGCCGAACAGCGTGCGCGCCTCGTCGTACTCCTTGCGGCGCTTGCTGTCGCCCAGGATGTCGTTGGCCTCAGAGATCTCCTTGAAGCGCTCCTCGGCCTTGGCGTCACCCTTGTTGGCGTCCGGGTGGAACTCGCGGGCGAGCTTGCGGTACGCCTTCTTGATCTCCGCTTCGGTGGCGTCCTTCGGGACGCCGAGGACCTTGTAGTAGTCCTTCTCGACGAAGTCCTTGGTGCTCATCCCCGACGTCCCTCCTTCCGCGCGGATTTCCTGTCTGCCCTCACGTCAGCCCTCGTCCGGGCCACCGTTCTCCTCGTCCGAAGCCTTGACGTCCTCGTCGGAGGGGGACTTGGCGCTCTGCGCGCCCGGCTGCGGCTCGGCGACGGCGACCCGCGCGGGGCGGATCGTTCGTTCACCGATGCGATACCCGGGCTGCAGGATCGCCACGCACGTCGTCTCGGTGACATCCGGTGCGTACGAATGCATCAGCGCCTCGTGGATCGTCGGGTCGAAGGGCTCGCCCTCCTTGCCGAACTGCTGCAGACCCAGCTTGGCGACCACGGTCTCCAGCGATTCGGCCACCGACTTGAAGCCGCCGACCAGTTCGCCGTGCTCACGGGCACGGCCGACGTCGTCGAGGGTGGGAAGGAGCTCGGACAGGAGGTTCGCCGCGGCGATCTCCTTGACCGTGACCCGGTCCCGTTCCACCCGACGGCGGTAGTTCTGGTACTCCGCCTGGAGCCGCTGGAGGTCCGTCGTGCGCTCGTTGAGCGCCGTACGTACCTGGTCCAGCTGCGCCTGGAGCGCTACGTCCGGTACGTCCCCGGCCGGGGCCGAGCCCGCCTTGTCGGCGGACTCGGCCTGCGCCGCGTCTTCGGGAGCGGCGTCGGAGGGGACGTCGGGCTTCTCGTCGAAGCCCGGGGTCTCCTCCGTCACGCGGCACCGTCCTTCTTGGGCTTCTCGTCGTCGACGATCTCGGCGTCCACGACGTCATCGGTGGCGTCCTGGGCCTGCTCACCGGCGGAGGCACCCTCGGCGGCCTGCGCACCCTGGGCGTCGGCGTACATGGCCTGGCCCAGCTTCTGGGAGACGGCCGCGACCTTCTCGGTGGCGGTGCGGATCTCGGCCGAGTCCTCGCCCTTGAGCTTCTCCTTCAGCTCGGTGACGGCTTCCTCGACCTCGGTCTTCACGTCGCCCGGAACCTTGTCCTCGTTGTCCTTGAGGAACTTCTCCGTCTGGTAGACGAGCTGCTCGCCCTGGTTACGGGACTCGGCGGCCTCGCGGCGGGCGTGGTCCTCGTCCGCGTACTTCTCGGCCTCCTGGCGCATCCGGTCGACCTCGTCCTTCGGCAGCGAGGAGCCGCCGGTGACGGTCATCTTCTGCTCCTTGCCCGTGCCCAGGTCCTTCGCGGTCACGTGCATGATGCCGTTGGCGTCGATGTCGAAGGAGACCTCGATCTGCGGGACGCCACGGGGCGCCGGCGGCAGACCGGTCAGCTCGAACATCCCGAGCTTCTTGTTGTACGCCGCGATCTCGCGCTCGCCCTGGTAGACCTGGATCTGCACGGACGGCTGGTTGTCCTCGGCCGTCGTGAAGATCTCGGAGCGCTTGGTCGGGATCGTGGTGTTGCGCTCGATGAGCTTGGTCATGATGCCGCCCTTGGTCTCGATACCGAGGGACAGCGGGGTGACGTCCAGCAGGAGGACGTCCTTGACCTCACCCTTGAGGACACCGGCCTGGAGGGTGGCGCCGATGGCGACGACCTCGTCCGGGTTGACGCCCTTGTTGGCGTCCTTGCCGCCGGTCAGCTCCTTGACGAGCTCGGCGACGGCCGGCATCCGGGTCGAGCCGCCGACCAGGACCACGTGGTCGATCTCGGACAGGTTGATACCCGCGTCCTTGATCACGTTGTGGAACGGCGTCTTGCAGCGGTCCAGGAGGTCCGAGGTGAGCTGCTGGAACTGCGAGCGCGTGAGCTTCTCGTCCAGGTGCAGCGGGCCCTCGGCGGAGGCGGTGATGTAGGGAAGGTTGATCGTCGTCTCGGTGGAGGACGACAGCTCGATCTTCGCCTTCTCGGCGGCCTCGCGCAGGCGCTGGAGCGCCATCTTGTCCTTGCCCAGGTCGACGCCGTGGCCGTTCTGGAACTGCTTGACCAGGTAGTCGACGACGCGCTGGTCCCAGTCGTCACCACCGAGGTGGTTGTCACCGTTGGTGGCCTTCACCTCGACGACGCCGTCGCCGATCTCCAGGAGCGAGACGTCGAAGGTGCCGCCACCGAGGTCGAAGACCAGAATGGTCTGGTCGTCCTTCTCCAGGCCGTAGGCCAGGGCGGCCGCGGTGGGCTCGTTGACGATACGCAGGACGTTGAGGCCCGCGATCTCACCGGCCTCCTTGGTGGCCTGGCGCTCGGAGTCGTTGAAGTAGGCCGGAACGGTGATGACCGCGTCGACGACCTTCTCGCCCAGATACGCCTCGGCGTCCCGCTTGAGCTTCTGCAGGATGAAGGCGCTCATCTGCTGCGGGTTGAAGCCCTTGCTGTCGATGTCGATCTTCCAGTCGGTGCCCATGTGGCGCTTGACCGACCGGATGGTCCTGTCGACGTTGGTGACCGCCTGGCGCTTCGCGACCTCGCCGACCAGCACCTCGCCGTTCTTGGCGAAGGCGACAACGGACGGCGTGGTCCTGGCGCCCTCGGCGTTGGTGATGACGGTGGGCTCACCGCCTTCGAGAACACTGACGACGGAGTTCGTCGTGCCCAGGTCGATGCCGACCGCACGTGCCATTTCAATTCCTCCAGCTGACTTGAGTGGAACAGGCTCAACAGTGCAGTACCGAAGAAATCCTGTCAACAGACCTGAGTCTAGTGCGCTCAAGTTTTATGTCGCGCTTACCGTCACCAGGGTTCCACCCCAAGACGCGGAGGGTCCAATCAGGGTTGCCTTCGCGACGCAGATCACCGGCCGGGCGGCTTCATGGCGCAGCTGAGAATGGGTAACCTCAGCGCAGACCCGAAAAGTTACCGCTTAGTAGTTCCGCTCAGATTTCCGCTCTCGCAGGTTCGAGGAGCCCCCAATGCAACTCGCCGCGATCATTGTGTCGCTGGTCCTAATCGCGGTCGGCGTCGCGCTGTTCGGCCGTGCCATCCTGCAGATCTACCGCTTCGTACGGCTAGGCCAGCCCGTACCGGCAGGTACCCGCACGGACGACCCCGCACAGCGCACCCTCACCGTCGCCAAGGAGTTCCTCGGCCACACGCGGATGAACCGCTGGGGCGTGGTCGGTGTGGCGCACTGGTTCGTGGCGGTGGGCTTCTTCTCGCTGCTGCTGACGATCGTCAACGCCATCGGCCAGCTCTTCCAGTCCGACTGGCTGATCCCGGTCATCGGCGACTGGCTGCCGTACGAGGTCTTCACCGAGTTCCTCGGCCTGACGACGACGCTGGGCATCGTGACCCTGATCGTCATCCGTCAGCTGAGCAAGCCCGGCAAGGCCGGCCGCAAGTCCCGCTTCGCCGGCTCCAACTTCGGCCAGGCGTACTTCGTCGAGGCCGTCATCCTCATCGTCGGCCTCTGCATCATGACGCTGCGCGCGCTGGAGGGTGTGCAGCACGGCGTCGACAGCTACGAGATCGGCTTCTTCGCCTCGTATCCGCTGATCGCGGCCTTCAAGGGACTCAGCCTCGGCACGATCCAGAACCTCACGTACCTCGTGGCGGGGATCAAGATCGCGACGTCCTTCATCTGGATGATCACGGTCGCGCTGAAGACGGACATGGGTGTCGCCTGGCACCGCTTCCTGGCCTTCCCCAACATCTGGTTCAAGCGTGAGGCGGACGGCGATGTGGCGCTCGGCGCGCTGCCGCCGATGACCAGCCGGGGCAAGCCGATCGACTTCGAGGACCCGAGCGAGGACGACCAGTTCGGCGTCTCCCAGATCGAGCACTTCTCCTGGAAGGGCCTGCTCGACTTCTCCACCTGTACCGAGTGCGGCCGCTGCCAGTCGCAGTGCCCCGCCTGGAACACCGGCAAGCCGCTGTCGCCGAAGCTGCTGATCATGGCGCTGCGCGACCACGCCCACGCCAAGGCGCCGTACCTGCTCGCGGGTGGCGGCAAGGACGAGGAGGGCAACGAGCAGGCGACCGCCGAGCAGCTCGCCGACGTCCCCGCGTCCGCGCTGGCCGAGGCCGAGCGCCCGCTGATCGGCACCCTCGAAGAGAACGGTGTCATCGACCCCGACGTCCTGTGGTCCTGCACCACCTGCGGCGCCTGCGTCGAGCAGTGCCCGGTCGACATCGAGCACATCGACCACATCGTCGACATGCGCCGCTACCAGGTGATGATCGAGTCCTCGTTCCCGTCCGAGGCGGGCACGATGCTCAAGAACCTGGAGAAGAAGGGCAACCCCTGGGGCCTGGCCAAGAAGCAGCGCCTGGCGTGGACCAAGGAGGTCGACTTCGAGATCCCGGTCGTCGGCAAGGACGTCGAGGACCTCACCGAGGTCGAATACCTCTACTGGGTCGGCTGCGCCGGTGCCCTGGAGGACCGCGCCAAGAAGACCACCAAGGCCTTCGCCGAGCTGCTGCACATCGCGGGCGTGAAGTTCGCGATCATGGGCGGCGACGAGGCCTGCACCGGTGACTCGGCCCGCCGGCTGGGCAACGAGTTCCTCTTCCAGCAGCTCGGCCAGCAGAACGTCGAGTCCCTGAACATGGCCTTCGGCGAGGACAGCGAGGACGAGTCGACGAAGAAGCCCAAGTCGTCGAAGAAGATCGTCGCGACCTGCCCGCACTGCTTCAACACGATCGCGAACGAGTACCCCCAGCTGGGCGGCGAGTTCGAGGTCATCCACCACACGCAGCTGCTGCAGCACCTCATCGACGAGGGCAAGCTCACCCCCGTCACCCCGGTCGAGGGTCTGATCACGTACCACGACCCCTGCTACCTGGGCCGCCACAACAAGGTCTACACACCGCCGCGCGAGATCATCGCCAAGGTGCCGGGCCTGCGGAGCGAGGAGATGCACCGCCACAAGGAGCGCGGCTTCTGCTGTGGCGCCGGCGGTGCCCGCATGTGGATGGAAGAGCGCATCGGCAAGCGCATCAACAACGAGCGCGTCGACGAGGCGCTGTCGCTGAACCCCGACATCGTGTCGACGGCCTGCCCCTTCTGTCTGGTCATGCTCACCGACTCGGTCAACGGCAAGAAGAACGACGGCAAGGCGAAGGAATCCATCCAGGTCGTCGACGTGGCCCAGCTGCTGCTGGACTCCGTCAGGACCCCCGTCGACCCGGCGGGCGACGAGGAGCCGGAGGACGCGCCGGAGCCGGAACCGGTGAAGTAACGGCGCGGGTACCCGCGTTGGCCGACGGCCGGTCCCCTGTTCGCACGGGGCCGGCCGTCGGCAGTTCCGGACCACCGGTGCGGGCGGGCATTGCGGGACGGCGGACCGCCCGGGAGCATCGGGGGCCGCGGACGACGACACGACAACAGCGGTGCGGGCGGGGTGGGGACGGGATGCGAAGACGGATCATCACGGCGGCAGGGCTCGGGCTGGCCCTCCTCCTCAGCTCCTGCGGCCTGCTCTCCCCCGCGGACGACGCGCGCCGCCCCGCACCGCACCGCGCTTCGTCGCTGCCCGCCGCGCGCCCCGTCCCGGCCGGCCAGGGCAGCGAAGCCGACGGCGACTTCAACGGTGACGGCCACCCCGATCTCGTCCTCGACAGCCTGCTCGCCCCCGCCCGCGGCCGTGACGACGACCCGGGCATCGGCATCCTCTACGGCTCCGCGCACGGACTCGCCCCGGCCGCCCGGGAGTTGCTCACCCCGGCCCGGAACGCCGCCCCCACCGGCACGGCCGTCCCCGCCGCCTTCGACGCCGAGACCGTCTGCGACCTCGACCGGGACGGCTTCAGCGATCTCGTCGTCACCACCGACCCGCCCTACGACGGCGTGGGCCCCCCGCCCGTCCCCGTACAGCTGCTCTTCGGCTCGCCCCGGGGCCTCGGCGCCGCCCGCGCCGTGAAACTCCGCATCCCCGACCGGGCGCGATTCGGCAACGAATGGCCCGACCAGCCGGTCTGCGGCGACTTCGACGGCGATGGCGCGCCCGACCTGGCCGTCACCGCCTCCGGCCCCCGGATCAGCTATCTGCGGGGCCCGTTCACCCGCACCGGCGCCCCCGAAGCGGCCGGCGCGCCCCTCAGTGTCCCCGGCACCGCCCTGGCCGCCGCCGCGCCCCTCGCGCCGGCTCCCGACGTCGACCACGACGGCGCCGACGACCTCCTGGTACGCGCCGCCGACCCCGGCCGCCGCGCCCGCAGCCGCCTCGCCCTCGGCGGCCCCCGCGGCCCGCTCCGCGCCGGCCCGGCCACCTACCCGGCCGGCTACGCCACGGCCTTCGGCCGCTTCGCCGCGGCCGGCCGGGGGGTGACCTCCGTCACCGCCGACACCGGCGGTCTGCTGTCCGTCGGCGGCCGCCCCGGCAGGATCCGTACGGGTACGGGCGGGGTCCCCACCCTCGCCGCCGCCGATGTGCAGCACGACGGATACCCGGACCTCGTCGTCGGCGGCACCCGCCCCGCCCTGCTGAGCGGCACCGCGCACGGGCTCTCCGCCACCGCCCACCGCCTCCCCGTGCCCCGTCTCCCCGGTGCCGGCCGCCCGCACTCCACGGTTCTCGCCCTCGCCGACTTCGACGGCGACCACCGCGCCGACCTCGTCCTCCTCACCCGGCGCGACCGCACCCACGACAGGGTGACGGTCCTGCCCGGCGGCCCGTCAGGCCTCGCCGCGCGGCCCGTCCTCTCCTTCACCACGGCGGACTTCAGCGCTTCCTGACGGTCCCCCAGCTGATTGTGGCCCGTGGCTAATACACTTGCCCGGCACCGGGACGCATCCGAGCATGACGCCATGAACACAGACACGGGCAGGGACACGGCTGACGATCCGAGCGCTGTGGCACGCCCCGACCCACGGGAGACGCCGCCCGCCCCGCCCGTCACGGTCCGGCTCGCGCTCCCCACCGACGCCCCCGCGATCGCCGCCGTCCACCAGGCGTCACGGCAGGCCACCATGCCCTACCTGCCGCCCCAGCGCCGTACCCACGCCGAGGTCACCCGCTGGATCCGGGAGATCGTGCTGCCGCAGTGTCACACCGTCGTCGCCGCCCGTGGCCCGGAGCTCCTGGGCTACGCGGCCGTACAGGGCGAGCTGCTCGACCAGCTCTACCTCCGTCCCGATGTCCGGCGCGCCGGCATCGGCACCCTGCTCCTCGCCGCGGCGCGGCGGCACCGCCCCGAGGGCCTGTCCCTGCACGTCTTCCAACTCAACGCCGATGCCCGGGCGTTCTACGCCCACCACGGTTTCCGGGTCGTGGCCATCAACGACGGCAACGCCAACATGGAGAACCTGCCGGAGCTCACCCTCCGCTGGACCCCGCCCCCGGGCACCCGGTTCCCTCCGGGAACCCCCTAGGGGATGTCACAGGTCAGATGCAAACCCGGGCCCGATCCCCCTGCTCCGCCACCGAATCCACGCGGACCAGGTACTTTCGAGTACGTGGCTGGATTCAGGATGGGTCGCGGACGGGATGCCCGCCCCGCGCAGAACGGACAGCAGGGGCACCAGGGGCAGCAGGCGCCGTACGGGCAGCAAGGGCCGTACGGGCAGCAGCCCCCGCCACCGCATGGGCAATGGCAGCAGGCACCGCAGCAGGCACCGCGGCAGGCCCCGCAGCAGTACGGCGGCGTGCCGCAGGGGCAGCCGCAGCCGCACGGGCAGCACGGCGAGCCCGAGTACTTCGGCGACGGTGGCTACCCACCCCAGCAGCAGTCCTACGCGCCGTACGCGAACGACAACAACCCTGGTCACACCCAGCAGTTCAGCGTCGGCGACACCCCGGACGCCTACGACGCGCCCCAGGGCCGGTACGACGACCCCGACGGTGCGTACGCGTCCGGCGGCACCTACCGCGCCGGCCAGACATCCGCACCGCCGGCCGGCCCACGGCTGCACTGGAAGCAGCTGCTGTCCGGCATCGTGCTGCGCCCCGATGCCACCTTCTGGCAGATGCGTGACCACTCGGTGTGGGCCCCGGCGCTGATCGTCACCTTCGTCTACGGCCTGCTCGCGGTCTTCGGCTTCGACAAGGCCCGCGAGGATGTGCTGAACGCCACCCTCTCCAACAGCATCCCGTGGGTGCTGATCACCGCTGTGATGTTCATCATCGGCAGCCTGATCCTGGGCACGGTCACCCACACCCTGGCCCGCCAGCTCGGCGGCGACGGCGCCTGGCAGCCGACCATCGGCCTGGCCATGCTGATCATGACGATCTCGGACGCCCCCCGGCTGCTCTTCGCAATGTTCCTCGGCGGCGACAGCACCCTGGTCCAGGTCCTGGGCTGGCTGACCTGGCTCGCCACCGGCTATCTGCTGACCTCCATGGTCAGCAAGTCGCACGACCTGCCGTGGCCCAAGGCCCTCGGCGCCTCCGCGATCCAGTTGGTCGCGCTGCTCGCCCTGCTGAAGCTCGGCACCCTGTAAGGCCACACCGGCCACGGCAAGGGGTCCGCCCGGAGCACAGTCTCCGGGCGGGCCCCTCGCCGTAGTGGCGAGCCCAGCACCCCGCGGACACGGGCCCAGGCCCGTCCGATGGATCAGGGCCTAGGCGAACCGCTGCCCCGCCGACCCGTCGCACTCCTGCAGCCGCAGCGGCTCCTTCGCCGCCCCCAGTGCCAGACACAGCGACTGTGCGGCGGCGGGCCGGACCGTGCCGCCGTCGGCCCGTACGAACTGCTGGTTGGCCGCGCCCGAGCAGTTCCACAGCACCAGCCCGGCCCCGGCCCGGTACCCCGCGCCCGGCACATCCAGGCACCGGTCCTGGGTCAGCCCCACGTGCACCGACCGCTGATCGCCGTCATACCACCAGTCCTGGTTGCGCCGGCCGTTGCAGTCCCAGCCGCCGACCACCGTCCCGTTACGGCTGGATCCGCCGGTCGCGTCCACACAACTCCCCGTACCGGCGTTCTTCAGCGGCCGGTACGCCTCGTCCCAGGCCCCCGCGTACAGCTTCGGCTGCCCGGTGCTCGCCGGATCGGCGCAGGACGCCTCGCGCAGCCCCGACGCGTACAGCTGGGTGAGGCAGGACGCGAACGCGCGGTGCCCGCGGGCGTTGGGATGGAACGACTGCCGCACGGAGTTCGAGTCCGGCGGGACGGGGTTGGAGAGATTCACATACAGCCCGCGGGCCCAGGTGTCCTCCATGCACACCTCGTGCCCATGGAACAGCCGCGACGCGTCGAGGTAGGTCGCCCCCGCGTCCCGCGCGGCCTTCCGCACACCCCGCTCGAAGGCCGGCACGGCGGCATTGCGCCCCCAGCCCGCGTCGGAGGTGTAGCCCGTGCAGCCGCCCAGCAGCTTCCCCGGGAAGTGCGGGTTGTCCTCCACATCCGGCCCGATCGGACTCGGATACGACATCACCACGAGCCGGTAGTCGCCGTCCGCGTACCCCGCGTCCCGCATCACGGTCCGCAGATCGCCGGCCGTCCGCTCGATCTTCGGCCCCAGCCCGTCGACCCGCGCCTGCCAGCCCGGCTGGTACTTCGGCTCGCAGGTGCCCTGCAGCAGGAACCAGCGCACCACACAGTCCGTCATCACCGAGCCGAACTGCAGGTCGTCATTGGCGCCGGCCACCAGCAGCACCATCTTCAGCCGGGTGTTACGGGCCGCGATGGCGAGACTGTCGCTCTGCACCAGCTCATCGGCGTACTGCTTGCTGCCGCCGATCACGATATTGCCGCTGTACGCCCCCGAGCAGGCCGCGTTGTACGTCACGTCCGCCGCGATACCGGTCCGGTGGATCGCCGAGTCCGGCGACCGGTGGCACCAATTGTTCGGGCCGTCCGTGCCGGGCTCATACGTCCCGACGCCCTCCCCCGAGATCTCACTGTCCCCCAGCGAGATCAACGAGGTCTTCCGCTCCCCGAGGGGCCGCTCGGCCGGATCCCCGTAGAGCTTCGCCGCCTCCTGCGCCCGGATCTTCTCCAGCTCGGGCGCCAGCGGCTTGGCGGCCGCGGCCCCGGCCGGCGTCGGGCGCGATGCGGTGCCGGTGGCGGCACTCGCCCCGCCCGCCGCCACGGAGAACACCACGGTCAACGCCGCGGCCGAGATCGCCACGACACCTCTCAGCCGCCGCCCGCCCCCCGCCCGCGCCCGGTACCGCGTATGTGCCCCTGCTCCCGTACGCCACCCACGTAACGCCCACTGCCCGCGTCTCGCACGCACCATGGGGACTCCCCTCCGGTCTGCTGTTACCGCGGGTTGTACTCGCAGGTAGACAGCGGCGGAACACCCGGAACGGGATTGGCCGAAACCGGCGCAGGGGAAACCGCCGGACCGCCAACTCCCTTACCCGGGACGGCGATCGGCGCTCAGCCCGTCACCTCAGGCGTCGAGGATCTGCCCCTCGCGCCGCACCACCGGCGGGTGGACGCTCCACGGGAAGTTGATCCAGTCGTCCGTGCGCTTCCACACGTACTCGCACTTCACCAGCGACTGCGACTTCTCATAGATCACCGCGCTGCGGACCTCCGCCACGGTCCCCTTGCAGAAGTCGTGCACCAGCTTCAGCGTCTTGCCGGTGTCCGCGACATCATCGGCGATCAGCACCTTCTTCTCCGAGAAGTCGATCGCATTCGGCACCGGCGCCAGCATGACCGGCATCTCCAGGGTGGTCCCCACCCCGGTGTAGAACTCCACGTTCACCAGGTGGATGTTCTTGCAGTCCAGCGCGTACGCCAGACCCCCCGCGACGAAGACGCCGCCACGGGCGATCGACAGCACGACATCGGGCTCGTACCCGTCGTCGGCAATCGTCTGCGCCAGCTCGCGGATCGCCCCACCGAACCGCTCGTACGTCAGGTTCTCCCGCACGTCACTCACGTATCTCTCTCAGACCTTCTGTGTCCACACGCTCTGCCATGCGCCCGCCCTGTCGGGCGCGCCCCCCGCACCGAAGCGGCTGCGTCATACCTGCGTCCGGTGAAAGTTCTTGAACGACCGGGACGGCGTCGGACCGCGCTGCCCCTGGTAGCGGGAGCCGTACTTCTCACTCCCGTACGGGTGCTCGGCCGGCGAGGTCAGCCGGAACATGCACAGCTGCCCGATCTTCATCCCCGGCCACAGCTTGATCGGCAGCGTGGCGACATTGCTCAGCTCCAGCGTCACGTGCCCGCTGAACCCCGGGTCGATGAACCCGGCGGTCGAGTGCGTCAGCAGCCCCAGCCGTCCCAGCGAGCTCTTGCCCTCGAGCCGGGAAGCCAGGTCGTCCGGCAGCGTGATGACCTCGTACGTCGAGGCGAGCACGAACTCGCCCGGGTGCAGGATGAACGCCTCATCGCCCTCGGGCACGACCTCACGGGTCAGATCGGACTGCTCGACGGCGGGGTCGATGTGCGGGTAGCGGTGGTTCTCGAACACCCGGAAATAGCGGTCGAGCCGCACGTCGATGCTGGACGGCTGCACCATCGACTCTTCGTAGGGGTCGATGCGTACCCGACCGGCATCGATCTCGGCCCGGATGTCCTTGTCTGAGAGAAGCACGCAGATGAGGATACGCGCCCGCACCGCCCCCGCCGCACGACGAGGGGCCCGGCCCCCACCGGGGGAGCCGGGCCCTGCCACTCCTCGCTCCTACTGCTTGTCGCGACGTCTCTTACTGCGTATCGCTACGTCTCTTACTGGGTATCGCTACGTCTCTTGATCGCTACCGCTTGGCGTGCTCGACGGGCACCGAGTGCCGCAGCCGCGCACAGCGCGGGCAGCGCAACAGCCGTCCGGGACCGAGCCGGTCGGTGGTCTGCATCGGGAACGAAGCGGTGCTGAACACGTGGCCCTCGGCACAACGTACGACGGTGCGCTCCATCAAGTCCCTCTCCCAACTGCGTGGACAACAAAAGCCACATTAGGGGATGAACTGGGCGCCACCACAAGCGGCACTCCGACGCCCCACCGTACGCCTCAACTCCCGCGCCCCGCACCCGCATCCCACCCCGCGAACCCCACGCAACCCGCACCCCCGACACCCCGGCCCACACCCCGACCGAACGCCCGCCACACCCCGTCCGAGCACGCCAAATGCACCGCGAGGCGGCGATGGGGTAGAGTGTGCGACGATGTTCCGCCCTCGATCAGAGGCGGGATTACGCGGGTGTAGTTTAATGGTAGAACATGAGCTTCCCAAGCTCAGAGCGCGGGTTCGATTCCCGTCACCCGCTCCATAGTTGAGGCCCAGGTCAGCGACCTGGGCCTTCTTTGTTGTCTAGACCGCGCTAAGCGTCGCGCACCAGATCCGCACCAGAAGGCTTCTGAGCGGGCTTGTCGCGGGCGGCCCGCACGAGGGCGTCCAGCCCACTCGCGACTTCCTGTTGCCGCTCAAGATCCGAGTGCTGGTAGATCAACGCGGCCTTCTCCGACGACTGGCCGGCGCGGACCATCGTGTCCTTGAGCGTCGCTCCGGACCGCGTCGCCAGGGTGTGACCGGTGTGACGAAGGTCGTAGAAGCGGAAGCCTTCCGGCATGCCGACGAGCTCGCGAGCCTTGCGCCATTTCCGCCCGAAGGAGGACCGCCGGAACGGCTTGCCCTTCTCCCCCACGAACAGCAGTCCGTCCGGGTCCTTCTCCGCATACCAGTCGAGGTGACGTCGGAGGTCGGTCCGGAGGAAGGCCGGCAGAACCACAAGTCGCTTGCCCGCGTCCGACTTGGTGTCGCCAGGAGCACGACGGCCGGTCGTCAGCTCGGGGGCGGCCATGCGGACGCGGATGGTCATCGCGTCCAGGTCCACGTCCTTACGGCGCAGCTCGGCCTGTTCCTCCGGTCGCATGGGACCGTACGCACCGAGGAAGACCATCAGCCGCCAGCGAGGCCCGAGGGCGTTGGCGAGCGCGTCGACCTGGTCGACGGTGGCGATCTGGCGTTCGGCGGAGGACTCCTTTCCGGCGCCCCTGATGCGGCAGGGGTTGCGGCGGATCAGCTCGTCGTCGACCGCGGTTTCCAGGATGGCCTTGAGCAGTCGATAGGACTTGGCCACGGTCGTGGCGGCCCCGGTGGTCGACAGCCGCTCGGTTCGCCAGGTGCGGACACAGGGTGCGGTGATCTCGTCGAGGTCCAGGCCCTCGAAGGTAGGCAGGATGTGCAGGCGTAGGAGTCGGCGGTACAGCTCGTCAGTGGTGGCGGAGAGACCGCGCTCATCCACCCACTGGAGTGCGTACTCCTTGAAGTTCACCGCACCGGCGTCCGGGTCCTGCCAGTCGCCGCGCGTGAGATCCGCCTCGATCTGTGAGAGCCAGACCTCGGCATCCTTCTTGGTCTCGAAAGTCTCCGGTGTGCGGAACTCCTGACCATCCGGTCCCAGGTAGCTCGCGGTCCAGCGGCCGGACCGGTACTGACGCACCGAGCCGAAGCGCCGACGAGTGCCCTTGGCGTTCCCCATCAGGCGGCCCTCCCGAGACGTGAGCGACGACGGATGGGCTGAACCGTTTGGCCCTCGATGTACGCCACCAGGACGCTCTCCTTGATGCGCACGTGGCTTCCGACCTTGATGAAGGCGATCCGACGCTCGGCGATGAGGCGGCGGGGGAAGCGTGCGGTGGTGCCGAGGCGTTCGGCGGCTTGGTCGACGGTGAGCAGGAGATCAGTCACGCTCGTTCCCCTTCCTGAGCGAGGGCTTCCCGGGCGGTCTCGCGGTTGAGTTGGAGGTCGCGGGCGATGGTGTCGGCGAGGGCGGATTCGCCGGGGGTGTGGCCGTGGCCGACGTATTGCCAGTCGGTCAGGACGAGGACGGTGTCCGGCTCCGGGGGTTCGAGGCCGAGGGCTTCGCGTTCCTGGGCGGCGCGGAAGTCGGCGCGGGCCGCGCGCAGCTCGCCGAGGGTGATTGAGTAGCGGCGGGACTTGGAGGAGAAGTGGCCGCGGAAGCCGAGCATGTGGGCCCAGGCCCAGAGGCGGCGGTCCGGGTAGAGCGGGTCCAGGGCTTTGCACGCGGTGATCAGGCGGCGGGTGTGTTCGGGGACGTGGTGGCGGTCCAGCTCGGCGAGTTCGCCGATGCGGCGGTCGAGGGTGCCGGTGGTCTCGGCGGCCTTGGTCGCGTACTTCGCCACGTAGGAGGCCACCGCCTGTTCGGTGATGTCGGAGCCGTCGCCGAAGGCCTTGACCGGCCGCACGTCCAACTGCGTGCCCCAGCGGAAGGTTCGGGCGGGTTGGTCCCCGGCTGCTGGGGCCGTGACCGAGGTGTAGGAGTGTGCGGCGGCGGCGTGGATTGCATCGGTCAGTAGGTCGACGCTTGCCCAGGACGGCGGCGGTGTTCTGGGACCGTCCGGTCCGTCGATGCGGATCACCGAGTGGAAGTGGAAGGCGCCGCGCTTCTGGAACTCGGCGACCTTGCCGTAAGAGACGCGGGCGGATTCCTTGAGGTCGCGTTGGGTGAGGCCGGCGCGGGCGGCCAGTTCGCGGCGGAGTCGGGTGGTGAATCGTTGCCAGAGGTCTCCCGCGTGGTTGTTGAACAGGACGGCGGCGGCGTAGTCGTACGTCTCGGGGTCCAGGGCGGTGCCGAGTGCCGGATCGTCCGTGCGGTGTTGTGTGCCGCAGCGGCAGGCGCCTCGGTCAGGCCGGTTGTGCACGGGGCCGAAGGAAGGTGCGGTGAGGGTGGTGAAGACGCGGGGGTGGTCTCGGACGGTGGCGGGGAGGCCGCGGCGGTCGTCTCCGGCCAGGCCGGCGCGGATGAGGTGGTAGGTGTCTCCGGCGTAGGTCCAGGCGCAGGCGGGGCAGCGGGAGGCGCGGCGGTTGCCGCAGGCGAGGCGGAGTCGTCCGCCAGGTTCGGACGCGGTCGAGTAGTGGTGCAGGGTCTCGCCCGACGTGCGGTCCTTGGAGAGGGTCCAGCCGGTGAGGTGGACCGGGTCGGAGCAGCCGCCGGTGCGGTGGATCTGGTCTGCCCAGCGGTCGTAGTCGGGGGCCGAAGCCACCCTCAGCAGGTCGCCGAGGGTGGTCGGGTCGAGGAGCGTGTCAGGCACGGGCGACCTCCCGTGTACGGGACGGGCGGGCGGCGGTGCGGTCGGTCATGATGGGGCTTCCTTCCGGATCTGTGGTTCGGACGGAGCACGGCTCCCGGGCGGCGGAGACTTGGCGGTTGAGGCCGCCCGGGGCCGGTCAGCGGTGCGTGCGCTCGGAGGCGAGCAGCGAGCGGAGGACGACCGCGCAGACGGCGACGGACACCCCGCTGATGGCGACCGCGAGGAGCATCGAGACCAGGACGGCGCCGACGATCAGGACCACGGCCGTGCCGCCGCCGACGAGGGCGAGAGCGGTGCCGGGCGTGAGTTGAACCGCGGGGCGGGTCGAGGACTGGGCGACCGGGGCCGGCGGCGGGGTGTGCCGCACGGTGGCGGTCGGTTCGACGGAGGACGGGGTGACGAGTCCGGTGGGCGCCGGGTTGGTCGGGATCTTGGGACGGAACATTGGTGGATCTCCCTTCCGCGGGCGTTACTTGACGGCCATGTCGATGGCGGAGGCCAGGAAGCTGTCGGCGAGGAGGTAGCCGCCGAGGAGGAACACGGCCACGAGCCACCAGGGCGGGCGGATGAGCTTGATACCGAGGTATCCGACGGCGATCAGGGCGAGCCAGAGCGGGACGTCCATGGGGGCCTCCTCAGCCGGTCAGCGGACGGTGCAGCGGTGGGTGCGGGCGGCGAGCTGGGCGGCCGAGCGGCTGGAGAAGTCGGCGGACCAGCCGCAGCGGTCGGCGGTGCAGACGGCGGCGTGCTTGGTGCGGCCGTGGCGGTCGCGGTAGGTGCCGATCTGGACGGGGCCGATCCGCATGACGGAGTGGAAGTGGTCGCGGGCGGGCATGGTGGTTCTCCTTGCTGGTCAAGTGAGTTGGGCGGCGATGGAGTCCGCGAGCTGAGGCGGGACGCCGAGGCGGGCCCGCAGGGTGTCGGTGTCGATCTGGTCTCCGGTCCGGGCGCGGTGCTCGTCGGCGACCTTGCGGGCGTGGGCGACGAGCGCGGCCGGGACGGGCGCAGGTGCGGGTGCAGGCCGGGGCGGTTCGGCGGGTGGCTCGGCCGCGGGGAGGTCGGCGACCTCCAACTCGGGCGGTTCGGCCGGAGATTCAACTGTCGGGACCGGAGCAGGTATGGGAGCGGGTGCCGGAGCCATGTCGGCCAACGGGTTGGTGTCGGCGGCTTCGACCACACCCCGCGTATGAGCCAGCAGGGTCCCGCCAAGGAAGGCGAGTGCGGGCCATCCGGCGATGCCGAAGCGGAGCCAGGCGGGCGGGTGCCGGAGGTCGAGGAATCCTGCGGTCGCGACGTTGGCGCCGAGCGAGGCCACCAGGGCGATCAGGAACCAGCACCAGGCGAGCCGGGACGGGCCGTCGTTGCGGAGTCGCCGCCAGGCCGCGACCAGCAGCAGGTCGACGCTGACGGGGTAGGCCCACGCCTTCCAGCCGTCCTGCCCGGCAGCAGCGGCCAGGTCGTGGAGGTGGGCGAAGGAGAGCGCTCCGGCGATGACGGCTTGTACGAGAACGGGGTCCGGGCGGATGCGTCCCATGTCGGTTCTCCTTCCGGGATCTGGCATGGAGGGGGTAGGGACTTGGCGCGTCGAGGTGGCGCCGACCTTGGAAGGGAGGGTCAGGCAGTCGCGGAGGACGCCTTGGCGAGCCGCACGGCAGTCGAGGCCGACGGGGCGACGGCGGGCCGGAAGGGCGCGAGCGCGGGCAGGTCCGGCGTCCGGTCGGCGTACTTGTTGCAGAGGTTCACTGCTTCGCGCAGCGAGGTGTGCGGGGCGCGGATGCGTGACCAGCCACCGGTCGAGTCACCGGCTACCGCGACGCCGGGCACATCTGCGGGTATCTGGATGGCGGCCAGCACGGCGTCCGGGGAGATGTCGCCGAAGGCCATGTTGGCACTGGTCTCATCGTTGACGCGGTGCACAGTACGGCCGGTGAGCTGGGCCCGGAGCATCGTGATGCCCTTGCCGAGTTCGGAGCCGAAGCGCTGACCGCAGATCTCCAGGTAGATGCCGGCGGCACGGCCGAGCTGGGCCAGCCGGACGAGCGCGGTGATGATCCGGTCCCGGCGCTTCTCCTCGTCCTTGGAGGCGAAGAGGGCGAGTTCGGACACTTCGTCCACCAGGACCACGACGGGCGTGGGACGCAGGTCCTCGGCCAGGTCCCAGATGTCGGCGGCGATCTCCGCGTCCGGGACGTTCACGCTGATGCGCTGTTCCTCGCGGACGAGTTGGTAGACGTACTCCATGTGCGAGACCAGGGCTTCGAGCAGATCGAGCGCGGTGTCCTGGTTGTCGGCGAGGGCGGAGAAGCGGCGGGCCAGCGGGAACAGCTCGACGCCTTGCTTGCAGTCGATGCCGACGAGCGCGACGTCCTGGGCGGCGAGGCCGGCCACCAGATTGCGCTGGTAGACGGACTTGCCCGACTCGGTGGCCCCGATCGTGAGTCCGTGCGGGACGATCCGGAAATCGCGGTAGTGGACCGCCCCGTCCTCGCGCAGCGCGACGGGCACACGCATCGGAGTGCGGTCGATCTTGGCGGGCATCTGCACGCGCTTGAGCACGTCGTAGCCCGTCATCCGCAGTTCGACGACCCCGGAGCGGATCTCCCGGGCGGTGACGCCGTACATCCCGAAGGAGTGCCGCAGCCGATCGGTGGCGGCGGAGACATCGAATGCGTCCTGGCCGGGCCGGAGTTTGAGCCGCAGGACGAGCCCGGTACGGGTCGGCCGGAGGCGGAGGATGCGTGGGGCGCGCGACTCCGGGGCCGGGCGGTCGGTCATGCGGGCGAGCGCGAGTCGCCAGCGCGAGGGCGGGACGGTCAGGCCGCAGGCGTCCATGACCGAGGCATACCGGGCTAACACCCGCAGCGCGGCGAGGACGACCCCGAAGGTCATCCAGTACCAGGCGGGGCGCCGCCACCGCAGCACGAGAGCGGTGGCGACGACCAGCAGCAGTACGAGCGAGAGGCGGGCCATGATCAGGCCGCCTCAGCCTGCGAGCCACCGGCGGCGAGCGAGGTGACCGCCACGGCGCGGAACGCGATGCCGTGCCGCTTCTGCCCGTTGAACTCGTTCTCCCACGGCCGGGCGATCAGGCCGGTCAGCGCCACCGGGGTGCCCATGCCCAGCTCACCGGAGACCCCGCTCTCGGGGACGGTGACGGACAGGATCTCCACCGCGTCGTTGGCGGCGAACATCACGTCCACGGTCATCAGCTTCGCCCCGGTCTCGACGTCGAGGGCGACCTCACCGGTACGGCGGTCCTTGACCTTGATCTGCGGCTGCTTCGCGACCATCACGGTCGCGGCGGAGGTGTCGACGGGGATCTGGCGCACTATGGATCACTCCTCTATAGATGCTGAACTCCGTCACTCATGTACATGAGTGACATGAAGAAGAGTGCCCGACTCCTGTACATGAGTCAACCCGCCTCGACGAAGAAGTCGGGGCGGGCTGAGGAGAGTTGAGCGGGAGTCAGTCCGTAGCGGGGATGCGGTAGCTGAAAACGAACTGGTCAGCGGCCATGAGTGTGTCGCAGACCTCCACCACGCGGCCCTCCGTCGTCAGCGCCTCACGGACGAGATGCACGACGGGGGCACCAGGGCTGAGCGCCAACTCGGACGCTTCAGCCTTGGAGGCCGGCCGAGCCTGCAACGTCTCGACGAACTCAGCGAACTCATGCCCGTGGTCTTCGAGTCGGGCGTAAATGCCGCCACCGCCGGGATTCTCGGCAAAGAGTTCGGGGATGTCCTTCACGACATCCCAGGGCAGGTACGAGCTGGCCGTCTCGACCGGAGTGCCGTTACGGAAGTAGAGCCGCCGGCGGGCGAGAACCTGAGCGCCGGGCTCGACTCCGAGGCGTTCGGCCACGTCCTCCGGTACCTCCATGGGCCCGATGTACAGAACACTGACCTTGGCCGTGGCTCCCGACTGCGCCGACTCCGCCAGATACGCGGCCTTGCCGCCCTGCCGGTGCGAGCGTCGGAAGCGGTCGGAGGAGCGGTGCCGCACGGGCGGTCGGTCCTTCACGATCGAGCCCTTGCCATGGCGGGTCTCCACCAGGCCGCTCGCACGGACCTCCACCATCGCCTTGCGGATCGTGCCGCCCGCGACGCCGTAGCGCTCGACCAGCTCGGATTCACTCGGCACCATCTCGCCGGGCTTGAGGACCCCGGCCCTGATCTGCTGCACGAGGTCGTCAGCGATCTGCACGTATCGAGGTACGGCCTTACCCCCTCCTACCGCGGTTCCCATAGCTCTTCGCATCCTCCTATGCTCCTGTACATGAGTAACAGCGCCGCCGAAGCCCAGTCAACGCCACTGCACTCCGTGTCCGTGGCCGGAGTCGTGGTCCGCGAGGACGGCAAGCTCCTGACAATCCGGCGGGCCGACAACGGCGCTTGGGAACTCCCAGGTGGCGTGCTCGAACTCGACGAGGCCCCGGAGGCCGGCGTACGACGCGAGGTCTGGGAAGAGACGGGCATCCACGTCGAGGTGGACGAGCTCACCGGGGTCTACAAGAACACGACCCGAGGCATCGTCGCCCTGGTCTTCCGCTGCAAGCCGGTCGGAGGTGAGGAGCGGACCTCCGGCGAGTCGACGGCGGTCACCTGGTTCACGCCCGAGGAGGTGGCGGAGTCCATGTCCGAGGTCTACTCGATCCGGCTCCTGGACGCCCTGGACGGAGCGGGCCCTCACGTACGAAGCCACGACGGCAAGCGGCTGACGCCGACGCGATAAAACTTTCCCTACTTCATCAAGGCTCGCTCCGCTCGCTACCCGGCCCCGAGGTAGGGGCACTTCAGGAGCACACCACACGTTGGCGCAGGAGCGCTGACGTTCCCGGCCTCCTGAAACTGCAAGCAGTCAGATCACAGATCAGAGGTGCCGCGCACAGCGCGGCGGCGCCGGCCGTCGCCGCCGCACGGCTCCCTCCTCGTCTTCGCCGCCGGGGCCGCGCGGCGTCGACGCCCGCGCCCACAAGGGGCGAAAGACCAGGCCGGGGGTGGGGGCGGTCGGCTCCACGGCTTTACCCACCTCCCCGGTTCGGGCCCCGCGTCGAGCAAGACCAGGGGGCCACTCGTTCAAATTCCGGGCAGCTCACAAGCCTGCCCGAGTTGCCGGCAAGCGTACGGCCCCCTGATCATGCTCGACCCCAAACCGGGCAGGCCACCGGCCAAAGCCGCGCAGCCGTCCTCAGGTCGGTTTCGATTCACTAGCACCGGTGAACGAGTGAAGTAGCGATGTCGCGATGAGGCCGAGACCTTTGGCCATACGGACAGGGACCGCGTTACCGATCTGCCGCTCGATTGACCCGTAATTCCCTAGGAATTTATACCGGACGGGGAAAGTTTGAAATGCAGCCGCCTCACGCAGCGTGAGACCGCGATTCTCAGTTGGATGCACGAATGTCCCGCAGGCGGGAGTGGTGCATCTCGTCGTCATTGTTGGCGCTGGCTCATTCAGCTTAACTCGGCCGTATGAAGATGCCGCAGAGCGATTCGATAGCTTTTTATGACAAGCAAGCTGATGCTCTTCGGGGAGATCGAACCTATTCCCTCCGATGGGAATCGAAGCGAGCCGCCCAATTACTTCGGGCGTGCTTTTCCTGTAGACATCCAATGGATCCCAGGTCCGTCGATAGCGAGCCAGCCTTTCAAGCGCCTTACCTGCGGTTTTATTGACGCTTCCGAAGCGCGGCGGCAGCAATTCGAGGAGGCTTGTAAATTCTGCTATCCCGTCCCCGCGCACACCAAAAAGAATGAACCTTTTTCGCTTTTGCGGCACTCCGAATAAAGTGGCGTCAGTGACGGAGGATGAAAACTTGTAGCCCACCTTGGCTAGCCTGTCCAGCAAATCACCCATTCGGCGATCCCTCTGGAGGCCGGGGACATTTTCCAGCAAGACCAATTTCGGTAGAAGGCTTTCTACGAATCTGGCCACATCTAGGACCAAATCATTTCTACTCTCGTCGATCTCACCTTTTGCGAGAGTTGAGTACCCCTGACACGGAGGGCACGCCTTCAGGAGATCGAGGTCTCCCTGTTTCAAATTCACTGCCTGCATCATCCTCTCAGGCGTGACGTTTCGAATATCTTCACTGAAGAGGAAGACTCTGGGGTGATTTGCGCGGTAGGTTTCCGCAGCTTCAATATCGTTCTCAACGGCCGCGAGTACGCGGAAGCCGGCATCCCGAAGGCCCCGCGTAGCACCTCCGGCCCCAGCGAAGAGGTCGACGGCACTGTAGCTAGACATGACCGCGATCTTAACCCGCCACGGGGTAAAGAACTAGACGGCCTAGCGCCCCTCCTGATCGTGCATCAGACTGAGGTCGGCAACCCTGATGTGCATCAATGGTGGTTGCCCGGAGAGCGGTACGACTAGGGGGAAGGGGCCATGATGGACGAGCGGCGCACCGAAGGGCACACGTCCGGAGGCGAAGGCGAGCACTTGTTCGATGTGCCAGCCCAGGCAACAGGAGAGCACGATCGAGACACAGGCTCGGATCAGGGCAAACCATATGTTATGAGCATCAGTCGACTCACGGTCGACAAGCTTGGCATCAAAATGTACGACCGCGTTTCAGCAGTCCTCGCCGAGGTCATCGCGAACGCATATGATGCGGACGCCGAAAAAGTAAAGGTCCGGCTACCGTGGGGGAAGTTCCTTGCGGAGAGGGACGGGAAGCCGCCCGCTACGCCCTACGAGATTTCAATCTCGGACGATGGCCACGGAATGACAGCCGCTGAAGTTAATAGCCACTACCTAACCGTTGGGTCCGACAGGCGAAAAAGGTTCGGCAAGGATTCCTCACGCGACAAGGATCGTCCCGTCATGGGGCGCAAAGGAATCGGCAAGCTGGCCCCCTTCGGTATTTGCGAAACAGTAGAAGTAATCACCGCTGGCGGAGTAGAGACCGATAATGGCTACAAGGTGGCCCATCTGGTCCTCTCCCTCAACGAAATACTCGATGACACGGACAAGGACTATCATCCAGTCCCCGGCTCGATGAATGGCCTCTGGTCCAAGCAAAAAGGGACCACCGTTAAGTTACGGGACTTTCGTCGAAAGAAAGTCCCGACGGGGGATGAGCTTCACCGCCAGCTTTCTGCTCGCTTCGGAATCAAGCGAGCTGACTGGGATGTCGAGATCGCCAACACGGAGCAAACTCTGTTCCCGGAGAGCTTTCATCTTGGCGACCTGAAGATCGATATTCTAGAGAATACGCGCATGAGTCTCGATAACTATGCGGTGAAAACCGAATCCGGGGAATGCCTTCCGATTACTGGGTGGCTCGCGTACACCAGAAAGCCATACAAAGATGAGGCAATGGCTGGGGTGCGCATCTTCTCTCGCGGGAAAATTGTTTCACAGACCCGGGACTTCGGAATCGCCTCAGGCTTTCACGGCGAGTACAGCATTCGGTCCTATCTTGTGGGCGAGATTCACGCAGAGTGGTTGGACCAGGGCGAGGATCTCGTTCGCTCCGACAGACAGGACATCATCTGGAGTTCCGAATATGGAGATGCCCTTCGGAAATGGGGGCAAGGGGTAATCAGAGAGCTCGCCAAGCGGGGCAAATCCGCACTGACCGAGCAAACTTGGAATGATTTCCAAGAAGTATCGGGGCTGCAAGAAGAGCTAGCGGAAGAGGCTCCGGGCGACAAGGAATTCCAGGATTCTGTCACAGAGGCGGCGCGACTTCTCGTCTCGGACAAGGACCGCGAGTCAATTTCGGACCCAGACCATGTACGGAAGATTGTCACGCTGGCCAAGACAATTGCTCCGCACAAGTCCCTTCTTGACGCTCTCAGAGATGTATCGGCAGCTTCAAAGGATCCCTTTGACATCGTGATCGGCCTGTTTCAAAAGGCCCGCATCTCAGAGATGTATTCGCTCGGCCAAGTGGCTGCCGAACGAGTGCGAGTCGTTGATACCCTCTCGTCCCTGATCAGGGACGGTAATTCTCTTGAACATCCCCTCCAGGAGCTGATCGAACAGGCTCCCTGGCTTCTTGCTCCCGAGTGGACGCCTCTGGGAATGAACGAGTCACTGGAGCGGGTCCGCAAGTCCTTCGAAGCGTGGTATTTCAAGAAGGAAGGCGTGGCGCTCGTCACGACAGCAATCAATCGTCAGCGTAAGGAGCCTGATTTCGTATTACTCCATGAGACCGGAACACTCTGGATCGTCGAGATCAAGAGGATGGACTACCACCTCACAGATCCTGAGTACCTTACGGCGGTAGACTATCTGTCCGACCTCGACACCTTCTTGAACGAAAACCCAACCCTGGGCCAGCAGTTCCCGCTACGCAAACTCACGTTTATCGTCGATCACACAGATAAGCTGAGTAGCGTTTCTCGTTCCTCCATGGAGGGAGACAGCAGGATTGCGATCCGCGGATGGCATGAGCTGTTGGACGACACGCTTAGGGCTCATCGCGACTTCCTCGCGAAGGTCGACGATATTAGGCACACGGGGGAGGTCTCAGCCCCAAGTGGGGCTGGACCGGAGGAGCTTAGGTAGGGTTGCGGGGCGGCAAGCGTTGCTGCGTCGTTGTGCTCGTGAATACAGGTAGCCGGATGCCTCGCTACTTGATCTCAAGCTTTCCGACCAGCGAGCCTCCGTGGCTCTGTACTCCATGAAGCGTGCAACGAGCGGACACGAACTAACTGCGGCCGACCTAGAACCAACGAGTGCCGCAGCCGCAGTGGTTCGGTCCGGGGAGTACGGAGTGTGTTTGACATCCACCGGTGACATCAACGTCGACAGACAGTTGCGGCGTTGGACAGACCGAGATGGAGCGGGATTCGTGGACGAGTTCAGACGCAACCTAGGGGCGATCGAACTTGCAAAACGGTGGTCAGCCTGCCGCGCTGCACAACAGCGGAGTTCAACCTCGGTCGCCCGTGGCCGGCCGCAGGGCCACCTATGACCAGCCGAACGCAAGTCGGCGACCGCACCGCCATTGGTTCGCATTGAGGGAATATGTGCGCCAGGCTTCACGGTATCGGACTACTGTCGAAAACTGTCTTCACATAACCGCGCCAGTGCTCGGACCCGTGTCTGGTAGTCGAAACTCGGCCGCAATAGCCGGTTCATGCAGCTATCTACTTGGCGCGACGAGTCCTGGCGGACGCGGCCTACTCCAAGTTAACGGTGATCCACTCGCCTGCCATCTCAACATCAGCGCCCTCACGCAGCAGCCCCTCTTGACGACAGGAAGTCTCGCCGCTGCCCATGAAACCAACTGACATCGATGTAGACGACTTCTTCGAGTTCGTAGGTGACTTCAACAGCAAGTGGACTGACGACCACAAAGGAATCATATTAGCCACAGCCAAGAGAAAGCCTTACGAGGTCGCCGCTTATCTGGTCGACCATCGTCGTCCCAGTCTGGTCATCACCTTCCGGAAGGAAATGGCCGATGAAGAACGCTCCCGCATTTACAACCACATGCGGAAGTCCACTCAGAGGCTAGAGATTTCCTTGATAGCAGACATCGACGTGAGCTGGCACCGGCGCACAATACGAGTCACATGCCGAAAACCAGTTCAATGGCCCTCCGGCACAGTGAATCAAAGTATCTATGCCACCTCAGCCTCCGCTGCAAAGAAATGGTACCGACAGGCTCGGCGTCAAACAGAACATCTCATCAACCAGGCGCCGGACCACACTCCAGCGTTTCACAGCTCAGAAGTCTATGTGACACGCAAGATGATCAGCAGCGTACCGGCCCCCATACCGATCGCCAAGCCTCGGAAATCCGACGCTACCCCGCCTTCCGCCTGGCCTATTCCCCTCACCCCCGTCGCGCCACGCAACAGCACGCAGGCCCCGGCTGCCCGAAACCCTTCCCGGCCCGTCAAGGGGCCTGACTCTCCCACTCGCGCTACAACTCCGAAGAAAGTCGTGGAGAGCCCTCCGGCGCAGAATCACAGGCTCTGCCCCGTATGTAACAAGCCGGCAAGCGCTGGACGGATTCGACATCAACAGTGTGAGAGGCGCGCAATTTCCAGCCAGATGCCTAAGCATCTGGCCACTCCAGCCAAACCAAAGGCGATCTCACCGGAGGCCAGTTCCGAGTACCAGCGTCTAGTCCGCAGGGTCGAACGAAGCGAGACCTCCACTCACGGTAAGCGTCGCGATAGCGCTCGCCGAGACCCCATACGCCTGGATGAAGCCCGCAAGGCCGTGCTCCTGCGCTGCCAAGGTCACTGTGAGAATCCGGCCTGCGGCGGCGAGCCGAACGACCTCAGTGACGACGGACGCCCCATTCTCGAAGTGGACCACGTACAACGCATTGCCGAAGGCGGCCGCGACCATCCCATACAGATGGTCGCGCTGTGTCCTAACTGTCATGCCATGAAGGAGCGTGGATCCAACCGCCGAGCTCTCCAAGCGGTCCTCCGCGACATAGCCGCAAGCACCCACCAGCGCTGGAACAGTACGCCAGCCTAGCGGCTGTCAGATTGCGTCAGTTGAAGAGGAGCAACGAGACACGGCTGACGGTGCCCAATCGAACGGCAGGGAGCCCCAGATTGAGCATGGGGTTACCCTGCCGTTCGATGTGTTGCTGCTATCCGAAGGCCGCCGCCGGCAGCTGAGGGCCCTCGTCGCCTCCTTCGCAAGCGGAGGGAGCCGTTGGCGGCAGGCGGTGACCGCGGCTGATCGCTACACGACGCACGTCGCGCAGGGCTTCAGTCATGTCCTTTGCCAGAAGCCAGACCTCTTTTGGCTCCGGCTCCCCGTCGCCGAGTACTTCGAGCGCGTGCTCCAGGAGTTCGCCTGACATTTCCAGCTGCGCCGCTTCGGTGCTGTCGGCCAGGCGGGACAGGTAGCCGCCGCTGTCCTCGGTACTCAAATAGCAGGGGTTGCCCTCGGGTCCTGACCACGGGAGGAGCCGCAGCTCGTTGTGGGGCGTCATCCTCTGCTTGTCCTCTCCTCGGTCATGTGGTGGGTGGTGAAGAAGGCGTCGGCGCGGTCGCCGGGAAGTACCAGGAGCGCGGCCTCGACCACGCGTCCTGTGCTGTCGGAGGCCACGCGGGTGATCGCGAGCACTGCCATTGCCGAGCTGATGCGAAGGGTCGCCACTTCTTCTGCTGTTGGAGGACGGGCGCTGACTCGTTCCCGGACCTCGGTCAGTGGCGGGCGGAGCTCTGCCAGCTTCGCCTCGAGGCTCTTGCAGCAGTGCGATTCGGCGGGAACGTCGGTCGGCGACAGGTCGCGAGGGACGTAGATACGAGCGAGACTGTGCGGCGACTTCCCCTCGTGGCTGAGGCAGAGGAATTCGGTGAGTGGGCTGCTGGCCGACACCCGCAGCAGGCCGGTCAGTTGACCGTGTGCCTGGAGGTTGGTGGTGCGGACGCTGACGCGTAACGCCGACTCGGCCGAGGAACCCGTCCTGGACGTGCAACCACCGCCGACGTACGTGATTCTGCGGAGGGGGTGGCGGACGAAGTTCCCCTTGCCGTGGATCTTCTCGACGAGCCCTTCACCCTGGAGGACCGAGAGGGCGCTGCGCAGCGTCGCCGTACTGACCGCGTAGCGGGAAGCGAGCTGCGCCTCGGAAGGGAGACATTCGCCGGCCTTGATCCGGCCGGTCGAGATCTTGTTCCGAATGTCATCGGCGATGGCGTGGCGGCGAGTAGGCACGGACAGCATCACCACCTTCTCAGCGTTCGTACGGCTACGAGCCGAGTCCGGGAGTGCATGGTGAGCAGTTCGCCCGACTCGAAGCACAGACGCTTCGCTCCGCCGGGAAGCTGGAGCAGGTCGGTGACACGACACGAGTGACCGCCGATCTGGATGACGTCGCCGCGCTGCACGCTGTCAGCGGTGACCTCGATGGAGCCGGCTGGTCCACCGCCCGGTGCCCAGCCCCTCACTGGGGGCCGTCCGTTCGGCCACGGTCAGCCACCGAGTGACAGGAGCAACTGCACGCTTCGTAGAACACGGGGATGCCGATCGGTGCGGTAGCGGGAGAGGAATGCGCGCACTCACCGTGCCTACCGATGAGGCAGGAACTCGACTGGTAGGGAACGGCCTTCGTGTGCGTCACGCGAAACGGCTGGTGGGGAGGCATCAGAGAGCCTCCGCCGGCGCGAACCGGTGGTGCGCAACGCGATCGCGAGGCGCGACAGCCGGCCCGACGGACGCCGGCGATCGGTGGCGCCAGCTCATCGGGACGCACCGCTCATCGGTATGCGAGACGGTATGGCGGATACGGTTGAACACGCTGATCAGCTCCTATCGCTGATGGCCAGGCCCCCGGACATCGCCCGTCGCGGGGGCCGCTGTGTGCACTGCGGCCCATAAGGTGCGGCCGTTCAAGCTGTTGGCGAGGAGCCCGAATCGATCGGCCTCCGCGACTGCTTCAAGGGCCTCCCGCCATGACTCGGCGGAGAGCGATTCCGGTACCTCCGTTTCGATCGACGTAAGTCGGGCGTGCTGCTCCACGCGCGGGGTGAGCCCGATGGCGGACAACCGGGCTGCGATGTCTTCGGCGCTTGGTTCCGAAGCAGGCACAGGGCAGTCTCCGTCGCTCGACGATCACATGGAGTAAAGCTAGTTAACTAGGTTAGAGCTAGTGGACTAGATTTTCCATATGCCTGAGCAGCCGCCGTATCTCCGCATCGCTGACGAGCTCCGGCGCCGGATCGCGGAGCAGGAGTGGACGCCGGGAGACCGGCTCCCGTCGCGCGCCCAGATCGCCGACGAGTGCGGCGTCGGCGAGAACGTGGTTCGCCGAGCCCAAGAGCTACTGATCTCACAGGGAGCACTGGAAGGCCGCGCCGGATCCGGCACGTACGTCGCCGCTCCTCGCCAGCGCGTACGCATGGTCCGTTCCTCGGCTCGCGAGCAGCCCGACGGCTCCCCGTTTCGCGCGGACATGACGGCCGTGGGCAAGCTGGGGGATTGGGAAAGCCGGACCGAGGCAAAGCTCCCGGCGCCGGCTGAGATCGCAGCACGCCTCGGCATCGACGAGGGCGACCTGTGCGTCCGCACCGTGTACGAGTTCCTCGCCGACGGCAAGCCGGTGCAGCTGTCGACGAGCTGGGAGTCGTACGACCTCACCGCTGGCACCGTCGTCGTCCTCCCCGAGGGAGGGCCGCACGCAGGGGCAGGTGTGGTGAACCGCATGGCCGAGATCGGCATCACGGTCAGCCACGCTGTGGAGCAGCCGGAGCCGCGGCAAGCGAATGCCGAGGAGGCCTCGCTCCTCGGCATCCAGAAGGGCGCCTTCGTCACGCACATCCGGCGGACGTACTACAGCGACCAAGGGCGGCCCGTCGAGACGGCGGACATCGTCGTACCCGCCGCGCTTTGCGAGATCGTCTACGAGATCCCCATCAGTCGTTAGCGGTGCCGGGCCGGACGCTCGCAGCCCGATACGGCCGCACGACTAGCGCACCGGAAGCGCACCAGATGCGGCGGAGAACCACGGTCAGAAGTGGTTCGATCCGAGGGTTCGCAACAGTGCCCCGGAGAGCCGTTTCAGCTGGTCAGCGCCCATGACTACGGCAGACCGCCAGTGATTCCCAAGCTCAGAGCGCGGGTTCGATTCCCGTCACCCGCTCCATAACGAACCCCCAGGTCAGTGACCTGGGGGTTGCTTATTGTCTAGACCTCTTGCCCGGGCGGCGTTGCCCTCTACGTGCCCCAACTCTCCCGATCGCCCGGCCCGGACAGCGCGAGGCGCGCCAATTCCCGACCCTGCGGCCAGGGGTGTCACACCTCGCAAGATCCGTTTTTCGTGATCTGCGCCACCTTTTTGCGTAGGGTCGCAAATTTGCAGGGCTGAAAGGCGGTTGGCGGCCGATAGCTTCTACCGCCGCCTACCCCGGAGCGGTGAGAGTGCACAGGCGCCGGACCAACACACTGACGACTGTCCCCGCAGGACATCGAGGCAGGCCCCCGAGCTCTCCGGCAAGGTGCACAACCGACACCCCCTACAGCTCAGCAAGACCGATTCATCCATTCACCCTGACCAGGGGTCGACTTGTGCCCGGCCCGGATGTACACCGCTGAGGAAGCAGCGTACGTAATGCCGCCCACTGCACTCAGCCACGTGAACGGGCCTCCGAGTTCACCGCGGACCAACTCGTAGAAGGTGCCGCACACGAGCGCGAGCATCAGCACATTCCCGGTCATCGCCCCAGCCCGCATATTGACCATGCGGCGCCGTTCATCCTCCTCGTATCCGCTGAGTTGCGCAGCGACATCGCTGTGCCCTGCGGACAAGCTGACGGTCAATCCGTACCCGATGATGATCACTGGCAATGCGACGGCCATGGCGATCTCGCCACGCACCGCCATGA
Source organism: Streptomyces sp. NPDC054786 (assembly GCF_053611685.1). Classification (NCBI taxonomy): domain Bacteria; kingdom Bacillati; phylum Actinomycetota; class Actinomycetes; order Kitasatosporales; family Streptomycetaceae; genus Streptomyces; species Streptomyces sp. NPDC054786. The sequence goes on from NZ_JBSHAW010000008.1 coordinate 169,364, forward strand.
TCACCGCCATCACTGCACCCGCGGCCACGGTCAGCGCGAGGACGGCCCACCGGGACGCCGCGCGAGAGGTGCTATGCGTCCTCGACATGGAAGATCTCCTCAACGGTGAGCCCGAAGTGTCGGGCAATTCGTATGGCCAGCGGTAGCGACGGGTCGTAGCGGTCCTGCTCAATGGCGTTCACTGTCTGCCGGGAAACGCCTAGTGCCGCACCCAATGCTTGCTGGGAGAGTCCCTGGGCGCCGCGCAGCCGGCGAACCTCATTCCGCATGGATGGAAAGTAAGCTTTACATCGAGTCGCGTCAACGGCCAGCCGTGCCTGCATCGCGATCCGCCACAGGCCCGAGGGCCGGCAGATCTCGCGAAACCGTCTCGCTCGTGTCCCATGACTGGCTCGACCGCTGAGGGCCTGTGGGCTCGCTAGCGCGGTGCAAGGCCAGCGACTGAAGGCGACGGGCGGCCGACACCAGCCCATCGCCTGGCCCGGACCGCAGCTGGATCTGGGCGTTGTCGATCTGGGCGTGTTCCCGGTACCAGGCGACCTCGCCCGGCCGGTGCTCCTGTACGTGCTCCTTGGCCTGTTCGATCAGCGGGCCGAGGTGGCCCTTGAGGGTGTCGATCAGCCGGAGGACTTCGTCGTACGGGGGAAGGACGATGGTGGAGCGCAGAGCTGCGGCGATGTCCGCCTGGATCTGGTCGATGCCGTCGGTGCCCGACGGGCGCAACTGACCTGGCATCGGCTGCTGATCGGCACGGGTGGCATCCATGGTGCAACTCCTCGAAGACGGTGGTGGTCGTCACCGCCGCCAGGGGCGAGGAGAGGCCGGCCTTACACGGCCCCTGGCGGCTGAGTACGAGTCAACCGCCGGAGCAACAGGCAGATCCGCAACCAGGTTGCGAGGTAGTAATCCCTTTGCGGGTGGGTCAGTTGACGGCCACGCCCGCGCGGCCGGCGAACGCCCGGACGCCAGGGAGGGTCCGGTCATGCCGGAGCAGACCGCTGGCCAGGTTCTTGACCGACCCGCGCCGGATCTCCTGTGGTGCGGCCCGTTCGGCCGCCAGCAGAGCCCGGTAGCACTGCTCGGGCTTGCCCCACTGGTCGAAGCACCGGGCCACGTCAGTGAAGAAGCGCCCCTGCCGTTCGGCGGTCGGCAGGGCCGCAGGGTTGATGGTCTTGGCCAGGTCGATCGCCTGGCCGGCGTCACCGAGCAGGTAGTGGACGGAAAGCTGGTGCAGCAGCACTTGCTGGGTACCGGTGTCCGTGCGGGCCTCGGGGCTCGTCCGGCCGACTTCGGCGGCTTCGGCGGCCTCGCCGATCAGCCCGTGCGCGGTGGGCCGATCGCCCATCTTGGCCGCCGTGTACGCGGCAGTGGCCAGCAGCGAGACACTCGCGGACAGCCGGGCGGTCTCGGGAGTGCTGCGATCCCCCCGCACGTCCTGCGCGGCCCTGACGGCGATATCAGTGGCGCGGGCGAGGTGGCCTTGGCGGCGCCACGCACTGGACACCATCCGGTGCGCCTCGGCGGTCGTGAGGGCATCGCCGCCGATCCGCGCAGAGGTCAGCGCACGGTCCGCAGTGATCGCCACCAGCCCGTCCTCGCCGAGCTTGATGCACAGCCGAGTGGCGATGTTGTAGAGGTCGGCGACGGCGGTGGCCGACAGCTCCGCCGGTTCCAGGCCCTGAGCTTGCGCGATCCTGCCGGGCAGGTTCCGGGCCAGCGTGTCGTAGCGGGCGGCTCGGAATTCCTCTCGGGACGCCTTCACTTCGGCAGCGACGCCGCCCGGTGACACCTCTCCGTGCTTCGGCACGGTGGCAGTGCCGTAGAGCAGGTGATCTTCCAGGGGCGCGAGGGTGCTGGCCTCGGCTGGAGAGGCACTGGCCAGGGGGGTGGTGAAGACCACCGCCGCAGCGGCCAGAAGTTCGCGGCGTCGCACGGGGTCGTCCCCCTCCTCTGGACCAAGATTGCGATCAACCCTAGCGGAGGCGGGCCGACGCCGAGTCGGTACCGGCGTCGGCCCGGGCGGCGCGGCAGCGAGAAGGGCGGACAGGGAAATGTCTAAGACATCGGAGATCTGACGGAGTGCATCCAGGCCGTTGACCGGGATGACGTCCCGTTCGACCTGAGACACCCAGCTCTCCGACCGGTCGATCATCGCAGCCAGGTCCCGCTGCGGCCATCCTTTGCGCCTGCGCGCCTTGGCGATCGTCTTACCGAGTGTGAGGTCACTTCCCGCCACTGGGCACGCCCCCGAGGTCCCGTATCCGCATCGCGTGAGCACGCAACGTTACTGGTGCAAGGGACCCATCTGTAGAGGACAGGGCAGCGAGAGTAGGCCAACTATCGGCTGGCCCACGTCCCGCTGCTACGGAAGGTGCGTCGATGTCGCACCCCGTACGCCACGCGCTACCGGGGCGTCGCCGTGGGACCCGTCCGCAGAGGCGCTAGTTGCACTGTCCCAGCGCAGTGGCGGCTCGGCACCGGCGACGAGGCAGCAAGCTCACACCGGCCCCTCGGCGACGATCTCGTCGATCAGTCCGCGAATCCGCCGCTCGATGTCGTCGCGGATCGGCCGCACGGCCTCGACGCCCTGCCCAGCGGGATCGGGCAACTGCCAGTCGAGGTACCGCTTTCCGGGGAAGACGGGGCAGGTGTCGCCGCAGCCCATCGTGATGACGACGTCGGACGCCTGCACCGCCTCGACGGTGAGCACCTTGGGCACCTCGGCCGAGACGTCGATGCCGGCCTCGGCCATTGCCGCGATGACGGCCGGGTTCACGGCGTCGGCGGGGGCGGACCCGGCGGACCGCACCTGGACGCGGTCGCCCGCGAGGTGCGTGAGGAACGCGGCGGCCATCTGCGAGCGGCCGGCGTTGTGGACGCAGACGAACAGCACGGAGGGCAGGGCGGCGTCAGACACGGGCGGGGCCTTCCTCGGGCAGCGGTAGGGCGGTGGTGAAGAAGCACCGTGCGTACAGTGCGACGTAGACGAGGCCGATCAGCACGGGTACTTCGATAAGCGGGCCGACCACGCCCGCGAGGGCCTGTCCGGAGGTTGCGCCGAAAGTCGCGATGGCTACCGCGATGGCCAGCTCGAAGTTGTTGCCGGCGGCGGTGAATGCGAGCGTCGTCGCACGGGAGTAGGTGAGTCCGACGGATCGTCCGAGTGCCATGGAGCCGGCCCACATCAGGGCGAAGTACACGAGCAGCGGGAGCGCGATCCGGGCGACGTCGAGCGGTTGCGAGGTGATCGCATCGCCTTGCAGCGCGAAGAGAATGACGATCGTGAACAGCAGCCCGTACAGGGCGAACGGGCCGATGCGCGGAATCAGCTTCGCCTCGTACCAAGCGCGGCCCTTGGTCTTCTCGCCGATCCGGCGCGTGAGGTACCCGGCGGCGAGCGGGATGCCGAGGAAGATCAGCACGCTGCGGGCGATCTCCCACACGGATACGTCGAGTCCGGACCGCTCAAGGCCGAGCCACCCGGGCAGCACGGAGAGGTAGAACCACCCGAGGGCCGAGAACGCGATCACCTGGAACACCGAGTTCAGCGCGACCAGGACGGCGGCGGCCTCGCGATCGCCACAGGCCAGGTCGTTCCAGATGATGACCATGGCGATACAGCGGGCCAGCCCCACGATGATCAAGCCGGTGCGGTACTCGGGCAGGTCGGGCAGGAACAGCCACGCCAGCGCGAACATGAGCGCCGGGCCGACGATCCAGTTCAGCAGCAGCGAGGGCAGCAGCAGCCGACGGTCGCGGGTGACGGTGTCGAGCCGGTCGTAGCGCACCTTCGCGAGAACCGGGTACATCATCACCAACAGGCCGAGCGCGATGGGCAGCGATACGCCGGTCACGGTGACCTTGGCGAGGGCGTCCCCGAGGCCGGGTACGACGTGGCCGAGGCCGAGGCCAAGAGCCATCGCGGCGAGGATCCAGACGGCGAGGTACCGGTCGAGGAACGACAGGCGGCCGGCGACGGCCTGCTCGGGCACGGCGCTCACAAGGCAGCCCCAGCGGCTTCAGCCGGGGCAGGGAGGGGCTCGCCGGCGGGGCGCGTCAGGATGCCCGCGAGGCGGTCCGTCATATCGGGCAGCAGCCAGTAGTAGACCCATGTGCCGCGCCGCTCACAGTCGATGAGGCGGGCCTGCCGGAGCAGCTTGAGGTGGTGCGAGATCGTCGGCTGTGACAGGTCGAACGCAGGGGTCAGGTCGCAGACGCAGACCTCGCCTCCGGCGCGCGAGGCGATCATCGACAACAGGCGCAGCCGCACCGGATCGCCCAGCGCCTTGAACACCTTCGCCAGCTCTTCGGCCTGCCCCTCGTCGAGGGGAGCTGTCAGCAGTCCCGGGCAGCACGCACCTGCCTCATCGGTCTGGCCGAGCACCACAAGCTCTTGTTTCGACATGCTTCTATGTTGACGTTTTTCGATCCAAGGCGCAAGCTTGCATCGAAAGATATCAATGCAAGCCGATGGGAGACCGCCATGTCCCGCGCACAGCTCGCCCTTCGCGTCAGCGACCTCGAAGCGTCGATCACCTTTTACTCGAAGCTGTTCGGCGCCGAACCGGCCAAGCGACGCGACGGCTACGCCAACTTCGCCCTCACGGAACCGCCGCTCAAGCTCGTACTGATCGAGGGCGAGCCCGGACAGGACACCCGCCTCGACCACCTCGGCGTAGAGGTCGAGTCCACGGACCAGGTGACGGCCGCCACGACCCGTCTCAAGGACGCCGGCCTCGCCACATTCGAGGAGAACGACACCTCCTGCTGCTACGCCCTCCAGGACAAGGTGTGGGTGCACGGCCCGGCAAGGAGCCCTGGGAGGTCTACGTGGTCAAGGCCGACGCCGACACACTCGGCAAGAGCGCCGATCCGTCCGCAGGAACCGGCAGTGACGCCTGCTGCGCGAGCAAGCCGGTCGACGCGAACTCTGTCGCGGGTTGCGGCTGCGGAAGCTGATGCCCGCCCCTTGCCCCCAGCAAAATCTGCGACCAGGGGACACCCCGGACGAGAAAGACCCGGCAGGACGATGCGGAGTCCCCTGGCTCGTTGCGCCGGCCTTGCATGCGCAACCCTGTCGGCACGGCGGGCTTTTGGGTGCCATCTTTCGTCATCGACCAGCGTCCAGAGCACTGCACGACAAGCGCCACGAATGTCCGTGCCCCATCCGTGCTCTTCAGACCGGTCAACAGCGGTCACGAGGGGCACCGTGGGGCACCATCGGACGATGCCACGAGGCAGCATGTCTGCAGGTCAGGGCCGGATCATTGCTCCAAGCCCCGTTGATTCCCAAGCTCAGAGCGCGGGTTCGATTCCCGTCACCCGCTCCATAGTTGAGGCCCAGGTCGGAGACCTGGGCCTTGTTTGTTGTCCGGGCCGGTTCAGGCGTCCCGCACCGAGTCCGCACCACTTCCCCCTCATTCGACTGGAGGGAGAGCGGTCGCGACGTTCAGGCGGTCACGCTGCTCGGTCTACCCGCCTGCCCTGGCGACTGCTCGCCGTCAGGCCGCGCAACGGGCGAAAGCCTGCACCCTGCCGGATTGGTTCGCCTCATTTTCGAATCGAATCGTCCACCGTCTGTCGCTCACCGCGCGGTTGCCCGTCACGTCGATGCTGGCGGAGGACACGAGCCAGCCACCGCTGACGGCAAAGGTGCCCCTAGGGCAGGTGACAGTGACGGTCTCGGTCTGGTTGGCCCCGACGGACCGGACCGGGCTCTCTGCGGTGACGACGCGGGGGTGGCCGGTTTCGTCATCGGCCAGTGCGGGGGACGCCAGACTGACGGCCAACGCGGGTGCAGCGGCCAGGGCGAGGAGCTTGGTGCGGGACATGCTGTGACCTCTCTGAGTGGTTCGTGCGTTCTCTACGAATCGAACGCACCAGCCCAGGCTAGGAATGGGGTGGACGGAACCGCCATCCGATGCGCCCCATTGGAGTGATGGAATGCGCACCATCGGTTACTGATCGTGGCGGCGCTGCCCGGGGGTCCGACCTCCAACTGACCGACACACGCGGCCCTGTTGACCAGAGCTCAGCGACCGTCGCGCCCAAAGGTCGCATCGAGGGGTGCAACAGCTCCCCCTGACACCAGCACACCGGCACCGGCCAGACGTCCTGACGCGAGCAGTGAGCAGTGATCACTGATTACTGACCGGACGCGGGGCTTCCTCGGACCGGTGTCGCGAAGCGGGCGATGCGAGCGATAGCGGCCCGCAGGCATTCGGACTGACTCGTCTACCGCCCGCAAACATCCCGTCCGACCCGCCGCCGACCCGGACACGTCGAGCCGTGGGCACGGCAGGGATGGCATGCGTGAGCCACGTCACTTGTCGGGGGTGCATAGCGGGGCAGGGGCCAGTGCCTTTATTGAGGGTGAAGGGGCGTGTTGAGGTGAGGGGGTGACGCTGATGGGGCAGTTGCGGGCCGATGAGTTCGACCGGTTCGTGGCGGCTCGGTGGTCGGCGTTGCTTCACCTGGCGCGGCTGTTCACCGGTGGAGACCGGCACCGGGCCGAGGATCTGCTGCAGGAAGCGCTCGTCAAACTGTGGTTTGCCTGGCCGAAGGTGGCCAAGGAGGCGCCCGAGGCGTATGTGCGCAGGGTCTTGGCCCGTGCTGCGGCTCGCTCGGCACGGCGTCGCTGGTGGGGCGAGCACCCTGTGGACCAGCTGCCCGACCCGCCCGAGGTGGCAGATGAGACCGCTGCCGTGGACGAACAGACCCGGTTGGAGGCTGTGTTGGCGTTGCTGCCGGCGCGGCAGCGGGCTGCGGTGGTGCTGCGCTACTACCAGGACCTGCCCGAGCGGGATGTCGCGGAGGGGCTGGGCTGTCCGGTGGGTACCGCCCGTTCACTGACGGCACGCGGCGTTGCACGGTTGCGTCAGCTTCTGGCTGAGGCAGAGCCGGTGGAGTGAAGAGGGAGCTATGGATCACTTCGAGCAGGAGCTGGCGCGGATGATGCGCGACGGCCAGGAGGACACGCTCTATGAGGACCGGCACCGCGACCGACTGCACGCCGGCGTTCGCGCACGCCGGCGGGCTCGAGCGGCCTGGACGGCCACCGGATCAGTGCTGACCCTTGCCGGGCTCGGAGTCGGACTGATGGTCCTGCCAAGCTCCTTCGCTCAGGACGGCCCCACCGGCCCTCAGCACCGCCCCGGCACCCCTGCCGAGTCGGTCCCGGTGCCGTCGACTCCTCGCCCCTTGCCGAGGGGGACGAAGGCACCGGTGCCGACCTGCACGTCAGCCACCCGGCCGGTGCCGATGCCGGCCTGCGCCTCAACTACCGGTCCGGTGCCGATGCCGTACCGTCCCTCAACCACCGGCCCGGTGCCGATGCCGTACCGCCCCTCAACCACCGGCCCGGTGCCGATGCCGTACCGCCCCTCACCCGCCGAGCCGGTTCCGACACCGACACAAACCCCGACCGCCAGGTAGCGCCTTGGCCGCGGTCAAGCGGTCCCGATGGGTGTGTACGAGAGCCCGGTGTCCGTACACCTGGGCGAGAGGGAGACGGCACGTCGTTCGCGCGCGCACCGCACTCCGGGCAACCAAGTCGGCCACGGGGTCCTGCCTCGGAACCCGCCGTGCGGGCGAGCTCCGCGCAGTACAGCCGCTACGTATTCGTCGATCCTCAAGACCGTCGCCTCCCTGCCCTGAGAGTGGCAGGAGGCGCAGGAGGCACCGTGCTCACCGCGTTCGCCCGAGCGTTCAAGACGCCCGACCTGCGCAAGAAGCTGCTGTTCACGTTGGGCATCATCGTGCTCTACCAGGTCGGAGCGCACATCCCGGTCCCTGGGGTGAAGTACGCGAACGTCGAGTTCTGCATGGAGCGGACCCACGCCAACAGCGGGTTGTTCGGCCTGGTGAACATGTTCAGCGGTGGAGCGCTGCTGCAGGTCACGATCTTCGCGCTGGGGACCATGCCGTACATCACGGCGAGCATCATCCTCCAGCTGCTGACCGTGGTGATCCCGCGGTTGGAGGCCCTCAAGAAGGAGGGGCAGTCCGGCCAGGCGAAGATCACCCAGTACACCCGCTATCTGACCGTGGCGCTCGCCGCCCTGGAGGGCACCGCCCTGGTGGGCGCCGCCCGCGCCGGTTCGCTCTTCCAGGGCTGTACGCGCCAGATCGTGCCCAACGGCTCGGTCTTCACCACTCTCACGATGGTCATCACGATGACCGCCGGTACGGCCCTGATCATGTGGCTCGGCGAGATGGTGACCGACCGCGGTATCGGCAACGGCATGTCGATCCTGATGTTCATCTCGATCGCCGCCCGCTTCCCGGGCGCGCTGTGGCAGGTCAAGCTCCAGGGCAAGCTCGCCGGCGGCTGGGTCGAGTTCTTCGCGGTGATCCTGGTGGGCCTGGCAATGGTCGCCCTGGTGGTCTTCGTCGAGCAGGCCCAGCGGCGCATCCCGGTGCAGTACGCGAAGCGGATGATCGGGCGCCGGTCGTATGGCGGTACGTCCACGTACATCCCGCTCAAGGTGAATCAGGCGGGTGTGATCCCCGTCATCTTCGCGTCATCGCTGCTCTCCATCCCGGCGCTCATCGCACGGTTCAGCGGGTCGAAGGCGGCATGGGCGACCTGGATCGCCACCACCTTCACCAAGGGAGACCACCCCGTTTACCTCGCCGCGTACGTCTTGTTGATCGTGTTCTTCGCCTTCTTCTACGTCGCCATCAGCTTCAACCCCGAAGAAGTCGCCGACAACATGAAGAAGCACGGTGGCTTCGTCCCGGGCATCCGGGCCGGTCGCCCGACGGCCGAGTACCTCAGCTACGTGCTCAACCGGATCACATGGCCGGGCTCGCTGTATCTGGGGCTGATCGCGCTCGTACCGACAATGGAGTTGGTGCTGTTCAACGCGAACCAGAACTTCCCCTTCGGCGGGACGAGCATCCTCATCATCGTGAGTGTGGGCCTGGAGACCGTGAAGCAGATCGAGAGCCAGCTTCAGCAGCGCAACTACGAAGGGTTCCTCCGCTGATGCGAATCGTCCTCGTCGGAACCCCGGGGGCGGCACGGGTACCCGGGCCGCGTACCTCGCCAAGAACCTCGCGCGATCCCAGAGGTTCATCCCCGCCCTGAAGAAGGTGCGCATCCGCCTGCCCGTCGGCCGTCACCCGCTCCACGGACGAAGGCCCAGTTCAGGGAGCTAACTCCCCGACTGGGCCGCTGAGTTGTCCAGACCGTGCTGAGCGCTTCGTGCCCGCTACGTGCCCGGTCGATCCTGATCCGGCCCAGCCACCGGCTCCTGCCGCGCAGCCCGCACCATGGCGTCCAGGCCACTGGCGACCTCCTTCTGCCGGTCCAGGTTCGAGTGCTGAGAGAAGAGCGCGGCTTTCTCGGAGGCGCTGCCATCGCAGCCGTCGAGGTGCTAATTCTCCCCGCATGCTCCGTCGGGATCGGCGGCAGCCTGGACGAGGTTCTGTTCCAGGCGTTCGAGGGTGTGCAGGGCAGCGGTTCGCTCGTCGGCGGAGAGGCCCGCCGTGGAGAGGTCCTCCAGGTGGCTCCAGACCTGCTCGACCTCACGGCGCAGGGCATGGCTGGCCGCCGTGGGTTCGATGAGTGAGGCGCGCTTGTCGGTGGGCGAGGGGCGGCGGCGGACGAAGCCGGCCTGCTCCAGGCGCCGGACGGTGCGGGTCATGGTGGCGGCGTCGGAGTCCATCAGCCGCACCAGGTCGGCCTGCCTCTGGGGGCCGAGCTCCCACAGGTGCATCATCACCAGCTCCTGGCCCGGATGCAGGCCGATCCGGCGCAGTAGTTGTCCGGCGAACATGCGGTGCAGGCGGGCCAGGCGGAAGATCGCGTGGCTGACCGGTCCGCCGCCGGCCGCGGCCGGTACCGGAACGGTGACCTCCTGCCCCGTCGCCGCGGGGCCCTTCCCGGTTTCCGGCGTGGACTGCGTCATCGGAACCTCACTTTCCTGCTTAGGCAGCATAAGCCTACCTTCCCGCGCGATACCTGGCGGCACCTACGCCGCCACCAGGGCGCATATGGGCAGACAGCAACGTGTTACGTGCTTCACATGGGAAAGCGGGAAGGGATTCGGGGTCGTTACCTGTTCAGACAGGTGATTTACTTGTTCAGGCAGGCATCTGCTGGTGCGGGCTCGTGAGCGCCCGGCCGCCGAGCACTACTCACCCGGAGGAAGAAACCCATGACCACTGCTTTCGACCCGATCGCCCTGGGCGGCAGGCCCCTGGCGAACCGCCTCGTGATGGCGCCGATGACCCGCAGCCGCGCCTACGGTCCCGGCGCCGAGCCGACCGAGCAGATGGCGACGTACTACGCGCAGCGGGCCGCCGCCGGGCTGATCGTCACGGAGGGCATCCAGCCCTCGCCAGTCGGCCAGGGCTACCCCGACACCCCCGGCCTGCACACGCCCGGCCAGGTGCGGGCATGGCGGACGGTGACCGACGCCGTGCACCGCGAGGGCGGTGCGATCTTCGCGCAGCTGATGCACACCGGCCGGATCGGGCACCCGAGCCTGCTGCCCGACGGGCTGCTGCCGGTGGGGCCGTCGGCGGTGGCCGCCGAGGGGCGGGTCTTCACCCACGAGGGGCCGAAGGAGTTCGTGACGCCGAAGGAGCTGAGCGAGGCGGAGATCCGGCAGACCGTCGCCGACTTCGCCGACGCCGCCCGCAACGCGGTCGAGGCCGGGTTCGACGGCGTGGAGCTGCACGGCGCCAACGGCTACCTGATCCACCAGTTCCTCGCACCCAACACCAACCACCGCACCGACGGGTGGGGCGGCACCACCGAGGGCCGGATCCGCTTCGCCGTCGAGGTCGTCACCGCCGTGGCCGAGGCGATCGGCGGCGACCGGGTGGGCCTGCGGATCTCGCCCGGGAACCAGTTCAACGACATCGCCGAGGACACCCCGGACGAGGTCTACCTCGCCCTGCTGGACCGGCTCGCCGGCCTGGACCTTGCGTACCTGCACCTGATGGAAGGGCCGAACCGGGACCTGACCCCGCGGCTGCGCAAGAGCTGGCCCGGCACGTTCGTCCTCAACCCGTTCACCTACCCCGACGCCACCGGCCCCGACGCGCTGGGTCTGATCGAGGACGGGAGCGCGGACATGGTGGCCTACGGGGCGCTGTTCCTGGCCAATCCCGACCTGCCCCGGCGCCTCGCCTCCGGCGGCCCGTTCAACGACCCCGACAAGGCCACCTTCTACGGCGGCGACCACCGCGGCTACACCGACTACCCCACCCTCACCGCCTGAGCGGCGACCGCACCGAGGCAGCCGCACAGTGAGTCATAGCGCGTGCGGTTGCCTCCCCTTCTCGCCCCTACCTGGGAGTTTCCGATGTCCACAGCAATCACCTTCTCCGAGTACGGCGCGCCCGAGGTGCTGCGGCCGTCGGAGGTCACCCCGCCGGAGCCCGGGCCGGGCCAGGTCCGCAAGCGGGTGCGGGCCGCCTCCGTGAACCCCCTCGACCTCAAGATCCGGTCCGGTCTGATGGCGAAGGCCGCCCCGGCGCGCTTCCCCGTGGTCCCCGGCCTGGACGCGGCCGGTGTCGTCGATGCCGTCGGCGAGGGAGCCGGTGCGGCCGTGGGGGACGAGGTCCTCGGTGCCGCCGTCGGCGGCAGCTACGCCGAGTACGCCCTGCTGGAGCGGCCGGTGGCCAGGCCCCGGGCCCTGTCGTGGGAGGTCGCCACCTCGCTGGTCACGGTCGGCGAGACCGCGTCCCGTGTCCTGCGGCAGCTGGGTGCGCAGGCCGGGCAGACCCTGCTCGTCCACGGCGCCGCGGGCAGTGTGGGCACCATCGCGGTGCAACTGGCCGTCGCCCGCGGCGTCCCCGTCGTGGGGACCGTCGGCGAACACGACGTCGAGCGCCTCACCGCGCTGGGCGCCACCGCGGTCCGTTATGGCGACGGCTGGGCGGAGCGGGTGGAGGCCGCGGCCCCCGAGGGAGTCGACTTCGTCTTCGACGCCGCCGGCGCCGGCGTCCTCGCCGAGTCCGTCGCCCTGACCGGCGACAGCGCACGCGTGATCACCATCGCCGACATGTCCGCCGCCGAGCACGGTGTCCGCTTCAGCGCCGGCAGCGCCGACCACGCCGAAGACTCCCTGCCGCAGCTGGTGCAGCTGGCCGCGGCCGGCGAACTCGACGTCCCCGTGTGGCGTACGTACCCGCTCGACCAGGCCGCCACCGCCCACCGGGACATCGAGGCCCGCCGCAACAAGGGCAAGGTCGTACTCCTTCCCTGAACCCCTGAACCCCTGAGCCGCCGCCTCGCCTCGCCGGAGCGGACAAGGCTGCCGGGCCGCAGTCGGCACCCCCGGCCGGCTGCGGCCCACCATCCAGTCCGCTCGCGACCTCATGCTGTCGCTCACGGTCCGAGTGCTGATGGATGAGCGCGGCCTTCTCCGACGACTGGCCGACACGGACCCTCGTGTCCTTGAAGGTGGCGCCGGAGCCCGAGGTCTTCTCGATCCGGCTCCTGGACGCCTTGGACAGGGCGGGCCCTCACCTGCGAAGCCACGACGGCAACCGGCTCACGCCGGTGCGATCGAACTTCCCTACGTCATGAACTTTCCCTACGTCATCAAGGCCGTTAGCCGTCCATTAGCGGAACGCCAACTCGATCTTCGAAGCTGATTGTCGTCCGGGAGCGAAACGAGAGAACAGAGCAACGGGAGTACATGATGAACACCGCCACCGCCACCGCCACCAACCGCTTCCGCGGCCGCGCCGGCCGCCGCATCGCCGCCACCATCGTCGTCGCGGCGGCGCTGGGCCTGGGGACCACGGCCTGCGGGCAGGGCTCCGGCACGGCGGGCGCCGCCGGCTCGGGCTCTTCGACCGCGTCCGACTCGCAGCACGCCTCGTCCTCGGCCGGCGGCTCCTCCTCGGGCAACTCCGGCTCGCAGGGCCAGAACGGCGGCACGTCCGCCACGGCGTCGTCCGCCGCCCGCACCGGCAGCGAGTCCGCCCCCGGCGGAGGCGGCGTCGCCCACGCGGGTAATCACCGCACGATCGTCGGCACGCTGGAGTACCTCGCTCCCGGCAAGCTGATCGTCAAGCCCCAGGGCGGCGGCACGGACCAGGCGTTCTTCGTCGCCAACGCCACAAAGATCCTCGGCGCGGCCGCGATCTGCTCCGTTGACGGGGGTCGGGTGACCATCGGCGAGGACGGCTACGGCACCTCGAAGTGCACCGTGGAGCAGTTGGAGAAGGCTGCGAAGACCAGCAGCGTGACCGTCCGCGTCACCATGAACCCCAAGTCCGGCGCCGGCGAGACGGTCGAGGAGAAGTACCACCCGTAAGCCCCCGCGCGACATCGCACCGCTCGCCGGCGCCGGGGGTTGTCGGCGAAGGCGGAGCTCTGGCGGGACAGCGCGACCACACCACATGGAAGCCCCAGGTCAACGGCCTGGGGCTGGCTTGTTGTCCCGACCGTTCTCGGGTGGCGTGCCATAACGCACCGGCTACCGGCCCGAGTTGATACGCGGCCCCAGTCCCGTCGGCGCGCCGTCCCGCTGCTTTCGTCACCGTTCCGCAACAGGCGTGAACCGCCCCAGCGGGTGCCCCGTACAGCCCGGTGTGCGCGGATCAGTGACCGCGGCGCCCCGAGACGAGAGAAGGAACCGAGATGGCCGGCGGCAACATCAAGATCAGCCCGGATGAGATGCGGGAGGCGTCGACCTGGCTGCAGAACCAGAAGGAGCAGATGCAGCAGAGCCTCCACGAGGCCAACACCAAGATGGACGAGATGGTCGAGGCGGCCTACGCGACGCCGGGCTCGGAGAGCAAGTTCCGCCCGTACTGGGAGGAGTACAAGAACGGCACCGAGAAGGCCATCGAGGGTCTGCAGGGTGTCAGCGAGTTCATCAAGCAGGTCGCCGACGCGTTCGTCGACACCGACGACCAGACGGCCGGCTCCATCGGCTGACGTGCCCCGCACAGTCCGGCCCCGCCCTCCCCGTGAGGGCGGGGCCGGACGGCCGGGACAGGAGAGGAGACACCGATGGGCAACATCAGCGTGCCTGTGCAGGACCTGAAGGACACCGTCAAGGAGCTCCAGAACATCGGGGATCTGATCGGGAACTCCGCGACGCTCTACAACGCCACCGGCGGGGCGGGGGACTTCAAGAGTCTGGCCGGCGACAGCACGCTCGCGGACGCCCTCGACGCGTTCGACAAGGCGTGGGTGGCAGGTCACGAGCGGGTTCACGACAACGTGAAGACGTTCGCCGACAACACGGACACGATCGCCGAGAACTTCATGCAGACGGACGACGAGACCATCAAGTCGCTGGACGAAGACCAGCAGGACGCGTGACCGAGGAACGTCACGCCGAAGGGAAAAGCGCCATGACGGAACCGACCACGGAGCAGCCAGAGGCGGCCGCGCCCGCGGAATACAGCCTGAGGTTCCCCGATTCGTGGTGGCATCTCGACCTCGACCCGAGCACCCGGGACGCGTCGATCCGCCGCCGTATCGAGGCGCAGGTGGAGAAGGCCCCGCAGCTGACCCGCGAGCAGCTGGACGGGCTGATCCGCAACACCCGGCGCATCGCCCGCGAGGCGCACGCGCAGGGTGCGCTGCGGGCGTCGGGGATGATCAGGATTCTGCGCGCGGGCAGCGGTCCTCTGGTGCTCAGCGCCACCACGGTGGTGCTCCGGATCTCCGTTCCGGAGGAGGAGTCGGAGGATCTGGCGGACCTCGTCATGGCCGCAGGCGTGCAGCTCGGCACCGACGCGGAGGGCAGCGGACTGCCGCCCGGCGAGGTGGAGTTGGTGGAGCTGCCCCACGTCGGAGCGGCCGGGCGGATCTCCCGCATCGAGGACGTCGATTACCACGGGACGCGGGTTCCCACCGCGGTGCGGCACACCCTCGTCCCGGTGCCCAACACCCACGACTACCTGGTGATCGCCAGCTCCACTCCCAACGTGGATCTGGCGGAGCAGTTCTACGAGGTCTTCGACGCGATCGCGGAGTCGCTCCGTTTCGACGGCCAGGCCGACACGACCAACGCAGCAGGTCCGGCGGCGGGAGTCGCCGATGGAAGCCCCATGGGCGAAACAGAACAGGAAAAGTGAGGTAGCGGCCATGGCGCGTCCAGCGGTGTCCGATTGGGAAGACGTGTTCGGGTTCTCGGACGACCCGACTCCGGGCGATGCGGACATGCTCGGAGACCTGGCCCGCCAGTACCGTTCCGTGGCGGACAACGCGGGCGATGCCCTGCCCCTCGTCTCCGGCCTGGAGGACAACCAGGTCGGCGAGGGCAAGACGATGGACAAGCTCCGGGACAAGCTGGGCGACCTGGCCAACCAGGTACGCAAGCTGCACAGTTCCTACGACCAGGCCGCCGGCGCCCTGGACACGTACGTGAATTCGCTGCGCGACCAGCAGCGCAACGCCGACAACGCCCTTGAAAAGGGCCGCGAAGCCAAGGACCGGCTCGAATCGGCCACCGACGTCGTCAAGGCGGCCGGCGCCGACATCAGCCACCTCGACGGCGCCAAGCACCCGCCGGACGACAAGGAAGCCCGGGCCAGCACCCGCCGCGCCCTCGACGAGGCCCACAGCAAACAGTCGGGGGCCCAGGCGCGGGCCGACGACGCCCAGGCCGACCTGGACGCCGCCCGCATGCTCGCCGAAGACGCCCGCCAGGTCCGCCAGGAGGACGCCGCCACCGCCGCCCAGAAACTGGACGACGCGAGGGACGAGTCCGTCGCGGGCTACAGCCTCTGGGACAAGATCAAGAAGGCGTTCAGCAAGGCCCTCGCCATCATCAGCGCCGTACTGGGCGTACTGGCACTGCTCATCCCCGGACTGCAGGGGCTCGGCATCGCCCTGACGATCGGTGCCGTCGTGGCAGGCGCCGCATCACTCGGCATCAATATGTCGATCATGGCCGAGACAGGCGACTGGGACATCGGCGAGATCGTCCTGGGCGTCGTCGGCCTCGTCGCGGGCGGCGGCGCGCTGCTCAAGGGCCTCGGAAGCGTCGGCTCGGCCCTCAAGGGCGTCGCGCGCAACGGGCTGAACAAGATCGGCTCCAGCTTCCGCTCCAACGGCCGTGGCGCGGCCGGCAAGAAGTGCGCGACCGACCCGGTGGACGTGGCCACCGGCGAGATGCTCATGATCAAGACCGACCTGGAGCTGCACGGCGTGCTGTCGCTGCGGCTGACCCGGACGTATCTGTCGACGTACCGCTACGGGCAGTTCTTCGGCCCCTCCTGGGCCTCCACCCTGGACGAACGCCTCGAAGTCGACGGCCGGGGGCGGGCGTTCTGGGCGCGCGAGGACGGCTCGATCCTCAGCTACCCGCGGCTCCCCGAGGCCGGCTCCGTGGACGACCTGGTGTGGCCCGAGGAGGGAGCGCGCCTGCCGCTGGCGGCCGAGGAGACGGCCGAGGGCGAGGTCACCTACTCGGTCGCCGATCCGCACACCGGTGTGAGCAGCTACTTCGCGGACCGTCCCACCTCCGGTGCCGACGACGACACCCGCGTGCACTGGCTGGTCCGGTGGCACGACCGGAACGGCAACGAGGTGCGGATCGAGCGGGAGGAGGACGGCTCCCCGACGGCGATGGTCCACTCCGGCGGCTACCGCGTGGAGGTGAACTGCGTCGCCGGCCTGCTGCTGGACGTTGCGGTCGCCACGCCCGACGGCCCCGTCGAGGTGATGTCCTACCGGCACGACGCGGACGGCAACCTCAGCCACGTCGTCAACTCCTCCGGTCAGGCGATGGTGTTCGACTACGACGACCGGAACCGCATCACCGCCTGGACCGACCGCAACGACTCCACCTACCGCTACGTCTACGACGACGCGAACCGCGTCACCGAGACCATCGGCCCCGAGGGCTATCTCTCCTCGCAGTGGTCCTACGACCCGGCCGAGCAGCGGAACCACTTCACCGACGCCTGCGGCGCCACGACGACCTACCAGCTCAACGACCTGTACCAGGTCGTCGCAGAGACCGACCCGCTGGGCCACACCGTCCACACCGAGTGGGACCGCTACGACCACCTCCTGTCGCGCACCGACGCCCTCGGCCACACCACCCGCTACGAGTACGACCAGGGCCACAACCTCACTGTCGTCCGCCTCCCCGACGGCAAGAGCTCCACGACGGCCTACAACAGGCTGAATCAGCCGACCGCGCAGACCCAGCCCGACGGCAGCGTCTGGCGGCAGGAGTTCGACGAGCGCGGCAACCTGACCTCCCTGACCGCTCCCGACGGCACCACGCACCACCTCACCCGTCATCCCACCGGCGCGACCGCCACGGCCACGGACCCGTCGGGAGGGCTGGTCAGGTTCGAAGCGGACGCGGCGGGGCTGACCGTGGGCGTCGACAGCGGCTCCGGAGGCACGGCGGTGGCGGAGCGCGACGCGTTCGGCCGGCTCATCGCCCTCACCGATCCGTTCGGAGCGGTCATCCGCACCGAGTGGACCGTCGAGGGACGGCTGGCGCGCAACATCGCCCCCGACGGGCGGGTCAAGCGCATGAGCTGGGACGGAGAGGGCAACTGCCTCTCGGCGGCCGACTCCGCGGGGGGCGCCACCAGGTACGAGTACACCCACTTCGACCTGCTCGCGGCCCGTACCGGGCCCGACGGGGTGCGCTACACCTTCGCCTACGACGCGGAGCGCCGCCTCACGCAGGTCCGCAACCCGCAGGGTCTCACCTGGGATTACGCCTATGACGCGGCAGGCCGTCTGACGAGCGAGTCCGACTTCGACGGCCGTGAGGTCACCTACACCCACGATGCGTCGGGCCGACTGCTCGCCCGCACCCACCCGCTGGGCGAGGAGATCTCCTTCCAGTACAACTCCGTGGGCGAGATACTCCTCAAGAACGTGGCGGGGACCACGACGTCCTATGAGTACGACCAGGCCGGATCACTCGTCCGCATGGCCTCCCCGGACTCGACGCTGGAGTTCGAACGCGACGCCATGGGGCGGGTCCTGGCCGAAACCGTGGACGGCCGCCGTACCGGTTTCACCTACGACGTCCTCGGCCGTCGCACCTCCCGCACCACCCCCACCGGCGCCGTCACCGAACTCACCTACGACGAGCTGGGAAACCGCGACAGCCTCACCGTCGACGGGCACCGGGTGGCCTTCACCCACGACGTACTCGGCAAAGAGATGGCCCGCGTCTGGGGCAGCCGGACCTCGCCCGTGGAGGCGACGAGCGACTGGGACCCGGCCGGACGTCCTGTCGCCCAGCGCCTCGCCACCTCCGCCGGCATCCTGCGCGAGCGCACCTACACCTACCGTGCGGACGATCGCCTCACGGCCGTCACGGACGCGAGGACGGGCCTGAGCCGGCAGCTGGAACTCGACCCGGCGGGTCGCCCGTTGGCCGTGACCGCCGACGGCTGGACCGAGTCCTACGCCTACGACCAGGCGGGCAACCAGACGTCGGCGACGTGGCCGGAGAGGGCCGGGCGGGCGGAGGCCCGCGGCGAGCGCACCTACACGGGCACCCGCATCCAGGCCGCGGGGGCGGTGCGCTACGAGTACGACGCCGCCGGCCGCATGGTGCTGCGCCAGAAGCGCCGTCTGTCGAGGAAGCCCGACACCTGGCGCTACGAATGGAACGCGGAGGACCAGCTCACCTCGTGCGTGACGCCCGACGGCACCCGCTGGCGCTACACCTATGACCCGCTGGCCCGGCGTACCGCCAAGTACCGCATGGCGGAGGACGGGTCGGTCGCCGAGGCGGTCCACTTCACCTGGGACGAGACCCGCCTCGCCGAACAGACCGACACCGCCAACGGCATCACCCTCACCTGGGACCACGACGAATACCGGCCCCTGACACAGCTGGAGCGCAGGCCGAGGACGCAGGAGGAGTACGACTCCCGGTTCTTCTCGATCGTGACCGACCTGGTCGGTACTCCCACCGAACTGGTGGATGAGCAGGGCGGCATCGCCTGGCGCTCCCGCGCCACTCTCTGGGGTGTCACCAGTCGCAACCGCGATGCCACGGCCACCACCCCGCTGCGCTTTCCCGGCCAGTACCAGGACCCCGAAACCGGCCTTCACTACAACTACTTCCGCCACTACGACCCGGAGACGGGACGCTACGTCTCACCCGACCCGCTCGGCCTCGACCCGGCGCCGAACCCGGTCGCCTACGTCTCGAACCCCTCCACCTCGTACGACCCACTCGGTCTGGAGGAGTGTGGACATACGGCCCAGATCTACGTCCTGGAGTCCGGCGGGGGTTACAGGCCGTGGCCCGTCAGGGCCGAGCACACGGTGCGGACACCGGGATCCGGCGAGGCCAGGACCGCGGCGGAAGGCACTCTCCCCAGAAACTGGGCGTACGGGAACGTCGTCCACACGGAACACCGTTTCTCCCGCATGGCCGGCGCCAGCACCGGCGACAAGGTCTCCATCCCGAACGACCCGTATCTCGGCCGGGCTCCGCTCGCCCGGGGAGAAGCCGTATTCATGCAAGGCACACGGCCGCCGTGCAGCAGCTGCAAGGGTGCGATGAACCGCATGGCCGGCGAACTCGGAGTCAACGTCCGGTACGCCTGGTCGGACAAGACCTGGGACGCGGGGGGAGGTCTGAAGTGGAGGGAGTGAACCAGGCGCGAACCCCTCCCGCCGGTGTCGTGGCGGGGAGATCCCCGAACGGCATGAGATCGGTTGATTCCGCCCCTTCGGAGTTGATCCCTCTCGTTCCCGGAAGGCCCTGCACCCGCACGGGGTGACAGCAGAAGAGGGCCCCACCGGAACTCACGTTCCCCGGTGGGGCCCTCTTCCTGCCCGGAGTCCCGGCGCGGTCGACGGTGAACCGCGGCACAGCACGATCCGTACACCGGCTGTGAACCGTCCGAATGAGGAAGCCGCCCGAGGTGGGCGCTGTCGGGCGTGGACATCGAGAACGGAAAGTGAGGTCGGGACGTGGCGCGGCCCCCTGAAACCGACTGGCAGGACGTGTTCGGTTTCTCCGACGACCCGACCCCGGGCGATGCGGACATGCTCGGAGACCTGGCCCGCCAGTACCGCTCCGTCGCGGACAACGCGGGCGATGCCCTGCCCCTCGTCTCCGGCCTGGAGGACAACCAGGTCGGCGAGGGCAAGACGATGGACAAGCTCCGGGACAAGCTGGGCGACCTGGCCAACCAGGTACGCAAGCTGCACAGTTCCTACGACCAGGCCGCCGGCGCCCTGGACACGTACGTGAATTCGCTGCGCGACCAGCAGCGCAACGCCGACAACGCCCTGGAAAAGGGCCGCGAAGCCAAGGACCGGCTCGAATCGGCCACCGACGTCGTCAAGGCGGCCGGCGCCGACATCAGTCACCTCGACGGCGCCAAGCATCCGCCGGACGACAAGGAAGCCCGGGCCAGCACCCGCCGCGCCCTCGACGAGGCGCACAGCAAGCAGTCCTCCGCGCAGGCCCAGGCCGATGACGCGCAGGCGGATCTCGACGCGGCCCGCATGCTCGCCGAGGACGCGCGCCAAGTCCGCGAAGAAGACGCCTCCGTCGCCGCCCAGAAGCTGGACGACGCCCGGGACGAGTCCGTCGCCGGCTACAGCCTCTGGGACAAGATCAAGAAGGCGTTCAGCAAGGCCCTCGCCATCATCAGCGCCGTACTCGGCGTGCTCGCGATGCTGATACCCGGGCTTCAGGGTCTGGGGATCGCGCTCACGATCGGTGCCGTCGTCGCCGGAGCGGCATCACTGGCCATCAATATCTCGATCATGGCCGAGACCGGCGACTGGAACATCGGCGAGATCGTCCTCGGCGTCGTCGGCCTCGTCGCGGGCGGCGGCGCGCTGCTCAAGGGCCTCGGAAGCGTCGGCTCGGCCCTCAAGGGCGTCAAGCCCGGCGCGATGAAGAACATCGGGTCCGGCGCCGCCCGTTCCGTCAGCCGGGAGGGAATCGGCAAGAAGTGCGCGACCGACCCGGTCGACGTGGCCACCGGCGAGATGCTGCTGACGCAGACCGACCTGGAACTCCCGGGCGAACTGCCGCTGGTGCTCTCCAGGACGTATCTGTCGACCTACCGCTACGGGCAGTTCTTCGGCCCCTCCTGGGCCTCCACGCTGGACGAGCGCCTCGAGGTCGACGGCCGGGGCCGGGTGTGGTGGGCGCGGGAGGACGGGTCGATCCTGACCTACCCGCGGCTCCCCGAGGCCGGCTCGGTGGACGACCTGGTGTGGCCCGACGAAGGCCCCCGCCTGCCGCTGGCGGCCGAGGAGACGGCCGAGGGCGAGGTCTCCTACGTCGTCCGCGAGTCGCGCACCGGCATCGTCCACCACTTCGCGGACCGTCCCACGGCCGGGGCCGACGACGAGACCCGCGTGCACTGGCTGGTCCGCCGGCACGACCGCAATGAGAACGAGGTGCGGATCGAGCGGGAGGCGGACGGCTCCCCGACGGCGATGGTCCACTCCGGCGGCTACCGCGTGGAGCTGAACTGCGTCGCCGGCCTGCTGCTGGACGCCTCCGTGGTCACGCCCGAGGGCCCGGTGGAGGTGGTGTCCTACCAGCGCGACACGGACGGCAACCTCAGCCACATCGTCAACTCCTCCGGCAAGGCGCTGGTGTTCGACTACGACGAGCACTCCCGCATCACCTCCTGGACCGACCGGAACAACTCCACGTACCGGTACGCCTACGACGAGACCCACCGCGTCACCGAGACCATCGGCCCCGACGGCTACCTCTCCTCGCAGTGGAGCTACGACCCGGCCGAGCAGCGCACCCACTACACCGACGCCTGCGGCGCCACCACCGTCTACCAGCTCAACGACCTCTACCAGGTCGTCGCCGAGACCGACCCGCTGGGCCACACCACCCACTCCGAGTGGGACCGCTACGACCACCTCCTCGCCCACACCGACGCGCTGGGCAACACCACCCGCTACGAGTGGGGCGTAGGGGGCGACCTCACCGTCATCGAGCACCCCGACGGCAGCCGCACCGAGGCCACCTACAACTCCCTGCACCAGCCCACCGAGATCGTGCTGCCGGGCGGGACGACCTGGCGGCAGGAGTACGACGCCCGCGGCAACCGCACCGCCGTCACCGGACCCGACGACGCCGTCACCCGTTACACCTACGCTCCCACCGGCGCCGTCACCACCCTCACCTGGCCGGACGGCACCGGGACCCGTGTCGACAGCGACCCCGCGGGCCTGCCGGTGCGCGTCGTCGGCCCTTCGCCGGCCTCCGGCCGGGGAGAATGCCTCCCGGACATCGGGACGACGTGTGTCCGGGACGCGTTCGGCCGTCCGGTGACGGTGACCGATGCCCTGGGCGGAGTCACCGGGCTGGAGTGGACGGTCGAGGGCCTGCTGTCCCGGCGTACGGCCGCGGACGGCAGCGTCGAGGAGTGGCAGTGGGACGGGGAGGGCAACTGTCTCTCCCATACCGACCCGGGCGGCGGCACGACCGCAATGCGCTACACGCACTTCGACCTGCTGGCCGAGCGCACCATGCCCGACGGCGTCACGTACGCCTTCGCCTACGACGCCGAACTGCGCCTCACAAGCGTCACCAATTCTCAGGGCCTGACCTGGGACTACACGCACGACAGCGCAGGGCGGGTCACCGCGGAGTCGGACTTCGACGACCGCCGCTTCAGCTACGCCTACGACGCGGCCGGTCAGCTGACGACCCATTCGACCCCGCGGGGTGAGGAGATCCGCCTCGAGCGGGACGTGCTGGGACGGGTCACCACGAAGGACGCCGCCGGTGCCGTCACCCGCTACACCCACGACGCGGACGGACGCATGATCCGCGCCGAAGGACCCGGAGCGACGCTGGAAATGGCCTACGACGCCGGTGGCCGGCTGCTGTCGGAGACCGTCGACGGCCGCACCATGCGCTACGGCTACGACCCCGCCGGACAGCTCGTCTCCCGCACCACTCCCACCGGCGCCACCTCCACCTACACCTACGACGCCGCCGGCAACACGACCGGCGTGTCCACCGATGGACACCAACTGAGCTTCACACGGGACGAGTTGGGGCGCGAGACCGAACGGTTCTTCGGCGCGGACGTCCGGCTCTCCACCACCTACGACTCCCTGGGCCGGCTCGCCCGCCAGCACCTGACCTCCGGTCACGAGCTGCGCCGTGGCCGCTCCTACGGCTACCGCCCCGACAACCACCTCACCGCCATCACCGAGGAGGTCACCGGCCGGACCCGCCGCATGGACCTCGACCCCGTGGGGCGTCCACTCACGGTGACGGCAGAAGGCTGGTCGGAGGCTTACGCCTACGACGCCGCCGGCAACCAGACCGCGGGCGACTGGCCCGGCCGGCGGGCCGACGACGACGGCGCGCGCGGCGAGCGCACCTACCAGGGCACACGACTCATCTCCGCGGGTGGTGTCCGCTACGAGCACGACGCCGCCGGGCGCATGACACTGCGTCAGAAGACGCGGCTCTCGAAGAAGCCGGACACCTGGCGCTACGAGTGGGACGCCGAGAACCGGCTGACCGCGTGCACCACCCCCGACGGCACCCGCTGGACCTACACCTACGACCCGCTGGGCCGCCGCACTGCGAAGTACCGCATGGGCGAGGACGGGGCGCCGGTCGAGGCGGTCTACTTCACCTGGGACGGCATCCGCCTGGCGGAGGAGTCCACCTCACGCACGGGCGTCACCGTGACCTGGGACTACGACGACCAGCGGCCGATGACGCAGTACGAGCGCCGGCTGACCGCGGCCGACGGGCAGGCGCTGCGGCAGGACGAGGTCGACTCCCGCTTCTTCGCGATGGTCACCGACCTCGTCGGCACCCCCACCGAACTCGTCGATGAATCGGGTGAGATCGCCTGGCACACGCGGGCAACCGTGTGGGGCACCACGAGCTGGAATCGCGACGCCACCGCCTACACACCGTTGCGCTTCCCCGGCCAGTACGCCGACCCCGAAACCGGTCTTCACTACAACGTTCACCGTCACTACGACGCAGACGTCGGGCGGTACATATCGCCTGACCCGCTGGGGCTCGTGCCGGACCCGAATCCCTACGCGTATGTGAGCGATCCTTTCCAGGTATGCGACCCCCTTGGACTGGCTCCTTGCGTCGTCTTCAGGAATCTGAACAAGAACGATGATCCCAGCCGAGGGCTGGTGGCGAAGAACCCGAACGCCAACTGGAAGCCGGCGGGGCACGTCATGAACGGAAGCCGCAAAAACGCCAAATCACAGTTTATTTCCACGACGAACAGTATGAAGGTCATCAACCAGTGGAAGGGTGAATACGGCGCCGTCAAGATCGACCTTTCCAAGTTCGAAGGCAAGGTCCACGACCTCACGACGCATGAGGGACGTGTCGCCGCTGGAATCAAGCCGCGAGGCAGGCCGATCAGGTACGCCATGGCTTCGCAAGAAGTCCTGCTCGAGGGGCGCGTGCCCGCGGACGCAATCACTTGGATCAGGAATGCTGGAGAATGATGACTGACTCTGACACGGCGGATGAGCTGACCGAAGCTCTTGACTCGCTCACGCTGCCTCTTCGGTCCAACGAGGGCCTTGACGAGGAAGCACTGGAGAAAGTATTCAGCGTACTCCGGCAGTGCGAACAGGAATGGGACGGGTGTTCCCTGATTCCCAGGGAGGCGCTGGCCGAACTCGTGGACCTGTACGCGGCGCTCAACGGGGTGTCTGATGCGTACCCTGAGCCTGCATGTTCGGCGATCGACCGTGCGGCCCGCGAACTCCAGGGACTGGCGCTGTCGGCGGTGAAGAAGCAGCGAGTCGAGGACGAGGTGAGCCTGCCGGCTGAAGCGCTCTCACTGGCCGACAGATGGGACAGTCTTCTCCGTGAAACTCGGGATCTCCAGGAGGTTCCGTCGGAGAAGCTGTCCGACTTCCTTGGCGTGCTGGACGCCCTGGCCGAAGAATTTCAGGACCAGGACGGAATCCCTCGCGCCCTCGCGCCCACATTGATCAGCTTGTTCCCTTCGTTCGTCGAAATGGCTTCCGAGTTCGATTCCGCAGCGCAGCAGGAAGTGCTGGATTCCGCAGTCGAGGTTCAGGAGCACGTCTGGGAATTCGTGAACGCGGACGCGGACGCTTCCTGACGGCAGATCCACGAGCACGTGTGGCCGGATGCGTCCGGGCATACCCGGAACGGAGAAGGAGCCCGGGCCCGGACCCGTCGTGGGGCAGCCCCGGCGGTCGGCGCGGATCTCGGGCACCGTGACTGACGGAAAGTGAGGTGACGTCCATGGCGCGCCCACCGGCGTCCGACTGGCAGGACGTATTCGGGTTCTCGGACGATCCGACCCCGGGCGACGCGGAGATGCTCGGCAGACTCGCGCGCAGCTACCGCTCGGTGGCCGACGACGCGGGGGACGCCCTGCCCCTGCTCTCCGGGCTGGAGGCCGAGCAGGTCGGCGAGGGCCGGGCCATGGACAAGCTCCGGGACAAGCTCGGTGATCTGACCGAGCAGGTCCGCAAGCTGCACAGCTCCTACGACCAGGCGGCCGGTGCGCTCGACACGTACGCGCACTCGCTGCTCGACGTGCAGCACAAGGCCGACAAGGCGCTGGAGGACGGCCGGGAGGCCAAGGAGCGGCTGGAGTCGGCCACCGAGGTGGTGAAGGCCGCCGGCGCGGACATCGGCCGGCTGGACGCCGCGCACCATCCGCCGGACGACCACGAGGCCCGCGCGAGCACCCGCCGCGCGCTGGACGAGGCGCGCAGCGAGCAGTCCTCGGCGCAGCGGCGGTCCGACGACGCGCAGGGGGATCTGGACGCCGCCCGGGCGCTCGCGGAGGACGCGCGGCAGGTGCGCGAGGAGGACGCCTCCGTCGCGGCCCGTGCGCTGGACGACGCCAAGGAGGAGTCCGTCGAGGGCTACAGCCTCTGGGAGCAGATCCGGAAGGCGTTCAGCCTCGCCCTGGGCATCATCAGCGGTGTGCTGGGCGTGCTGGCCATGCTGGTGCCCGGTCTGCAGGGCGTCGGACTCGCCCTGTCCATCGCCGGCATCGTGACCGGCGCGACGGCGTTCGGGATCAACATGTCCATGAGCGCGGAGAAGGGCGAGTTCAACGTCCTCGGCATCGTGCTGAGCAGCATCGGGCTGTTCCTCGGCGGCGGCGCCGTTCTCAAGGGCGTCGGTTCGATCGCCAAGTCGGTCACGTCCGCGGTCAAGGTGGGCGGGGCGAGCGGCGGCATCAGCAAGATCAACAGCGGGTTCAACCAGTTCCGGGGCGAGTTCAAGAAAATTCCCGAGGCCGTGGGGAAGGTCCCCAGGAACATCTGGATCTCCGGCAAGGACTTCAAGAAGCTCCCCACCGACATCGTCAACGCGGTGAAGGGGATCGGATCCAAGATCGACGATCTCGCGTTCCTCGCCAAGACGGCGCGGAACCCGACCGGTGCGGTGAGCTCGGTGCTGCAGAACGTCCTGGCGAACGGCTTCCGGTTCCCCGCGTCGTCCCTGAGGCTGCCGACCCTGGACGGCCTGCGGGGCCTCACCCACGCCTGGACCCGCACGGACGTGGCCGGCTTCGCCCTGGGCGTGGTCGGCCTGGGCTACGGGCCGCTGGCCTACACCGGTCACACCACCCCGCCGGTGCACGACGACAGCTACCTGCCCGGCACCCCCTGACCGGGACGCGTGCACGGGCGCCCGCACCCGCGCACCGGCCCGCACACAGCGCGAGGGCCCCGCACCGGTCGAAGCCGGTGCGGGGCCCTCGCGCATGCCGTCCCCGTCGGGTCAGCTGCCGGGCTTCGGCAACACCGTCTCCGGAACCTGGACCGTGCGCAGCACCCCGTCCCCCAGGTGCAGGATCGCCCGTCCGGGGCGGGTGGCGCCCAGGCGGCTGCGGGGGACCTTGACGCCGATCAGTTCGCCGTCGCTCATGTTCTGCGGCTTCAGCAGCAGGCCGCAGCGGTTGCGGCGGGCCTCGGTGTGCCAGCCGGAGAAGCCGGAGGAGAGCCGGTCGGTCTGCCCGGCGATCACCAGGCCCCGGCCGGTCTCGGCACCGGACTTGGCGATCGGCGTGAGAACGGATTCCGCCTTCGACTTCAGCAACAGGTCGGCGTCGTCCAGGATCACCACGGCGCCCTTCGGAGCGGAGGCCAGCGCCTGCTCAAGGGCCGTGGGGTCGATGTCGGCCTCGTCGAACACCGCGAGGACCCCGGGCCGTCCGGCGAGCCGGCGCAGCGGCGACCTGGCCGGCGCGCCGATGACGATAGGTGTCCTGACCGAGAGCAGCGACATGGCCAGCGTCGCCAGGACGGTGCTGCGCCCCGAGCGGGCGGGCCCGGAGACGAGGAACGTCGGCGTGACGGAGAAGTCGGGTCCGACCGCCGTGAGTTCGTCGCCGCCGACACCGGACAGGGCCCACCGTGCGGACGGCAGCGGCCGCGGCACGTACTGCATCGCCTGCTCCCAGGTGAGCCGGTCCGGCAGGGTGTCGACGCGGAACGGCCGGGTGGTGCCCGGGAGATGAGCCGACTGCTCGCGGCAGTGCGCGGCGATCTGCTGGAGCGCCGTGGCCTGCGCCTGGCCTTCCGGGTTCTGGGTGAGGAGCGCGATCTGCACCTCGGCCTTGTCGGCGGCGCGGAAGGCGCGGCCCGGCGGGATCTCGTCCGGCACGTTGCGCTGGGTGATGCCGATCTGCCCGTACTCGGACTTCTCGTTCAGCTTGAGTACGAGCTTGTCCTCGGTGGAGCCGTTGACCCGGCTGGAGAACAGCGCCCGGTCGCCGGTCATCACCAGGTGGATGCCGACGCTCGCGCCGTCCCGCAGCAGGGTCAGCACGGAGTTCAGCAGGTTCCCGGAGTCGTACTCGCCGAGCTGCTTGTCGAAGACCTCCCAGCGGTCGATGAACAGCAGGATGTGCGGCGGCCGTTCGGACTCCGGTAGGGCACGGCGCAGCTCCGCCAGGTCGGCGCTGCCGCGCGCGGCGAGCATCTCCTGACGTCGGCCCAGCTCCTCGGTCAGCCGGGCGAGCAGCCGGGCCACCCGGTCGGGCTGGGTGCGCTGGGTGATGGCCCCGCAGTGCGGCAGGCCCTCGATGGGCAGCAGCGCGCCGTTGCCGCAGTCGATGCCGTACATGTGCAGCTTGTCGGCGGAGTGGGCGAGGGCCGTGACGCCGGCGATGGTGCGCAGCGTCTGCGACCTGCCCTGCCGGGGCGAGCCGATGAGGTGCAGGTGCCCGAGCGTCGCCGGGTCGATCACCAGGGCCTGCCGGGCCTGTTGTGCGGGCAGGTCCACGACGCCGTACGCGACGGGCGCCAGGTCGTAGTCCGAGGGCGGGGGCGGGGGAAGTTCGCCGGTGACGAGGACCTCGGGCAGCGGCGGCAGCCAGGGGCTGTGCTGCGCGGGGATGCCCATCTCCCGGTCCGCGCCGCGGATCGCCTCGACGAGCCCGGTGAGGTCCGTCTCCACCTCGGCGGGGGCGGCCGCGGCGCCCCGCCCCGGCCGCAGCGGGGCGGCCCGCCCCCCCCACCCGCGCGCCCCCCCCCCCCGCCCCGGGCGCCGGGC
>NZ_JBSHAW010000009.1:0-59914 GCF_053611685.1 Streptomyces sp. NPDC054786
TTTTATAAATAAGCCACCACCGACACACCCCGCCGGGCGCTCGGCGTGTCAATCGGGGGTGACCCCGCGCAGCCCCTGACCAACTGGCCTTGATGCAGCGGTCGTTGTGCTTGCCCGCTACTGCGCTGCCTTCTTGCAGCTCTCCTGGCCCTTGCAGTGGTGGAGCGCCAGCAGCTTCTTGTGCAGGGCGTCGCGCTTCGCCGGGGAGAGGGACCCGATCTTGTTGTCCGTCTCGTCCGGGTCGGAATTCGGGGTGTAGTACTCCTTCTCACCGTCGGAGTACTCCGCGTACACCTCGCTGTCCGTGCGGATCGCCATGTAATCCGGCGGGTCGCCCTCCTCCCGCTTCTGCTTGTCGGGGTCGCCCGTCGCGTCGTCCGCGTGGTGGTGCTCGACCAGCACCGACTTGCGCCAGTCGCTCTCCGACTTGCCTTGCATGAGGCCGGCCAGGCTCCTGCCGTCGACCGAGGTGGAGGAGGGCTTGAGGCCCGCCAGTTCCTGGAAGGTGGGGTTCATGTCGGTGTTCTGCGCCAGCGCTGAAACCTTCCTATTCGCAGGAACCCCGGGGCCCGTGACCATCATCGGCACCTGGATGTCGCTGTCGTAGATGGTCTGCTTACCCGGAAGCAGGTTGTGCTCGCCCATGTGGAAGCCGTTGTCCGAGCCGAAGACAAGGTACGTGTCCTTGTCCTGGCCGTTGGCCTTGAGCTGCTGTTCCAGGTGGCCGATCATCCGGTCCACCGCCTGGACGGAGCGCACGCGCTTGCGGAACTTCTTGTCGATCGAGGCCTTCTGCTGGTCCGTCAGCGGCTTAAGGCTCTGCTGCCACTTCGGGGCGTTCTCGGTCGCCTTGCCGTAGGCGGAGTTTTCCGGAGCCTTCGTGCCGCCGAACTTGCCCATGTCCTCCGGCGCGGGAGTGGCGGGAGCGTGCGGGGCGAAGGTGGCCGTCTCCAGCATGAACGGCTTGTGCGACTTCGCCGACTGGTCGATGAACTTCGTTGCCCGGTCCGAGATCACATCGGTGAGGTAGTCCTGGGGAGAGTGGCCCTTCTTCTCCACATGATGATTCTCGTTGATCTTGTAGTTGTACTCCGGGTAGCCGTTGCCGGCCACGTCCCACTCGTTCCAGCCCGGCGGAACGAACGGCGACGACGTCCCCTGCGTCTTGGCCGGGTTGTACTCATTGAGGTACTTGCCCATGAACCCGGTCTGGTAGCCGGCCTTCTGGAGCCGGGCCCCGAAGCACTTCTTCTCGTTCCCGTGCGACTTGAACGCGCCATACCCGCCGTCGTTGCCCGCGTTGTCGTACACGCCAGTGTTGTGCGGGAACTCACCGGTGAGGATCGACGAACGCGAGGGGCAGCACTGCGAGTCGGTGGCGAAGAAGTTCGAGAACGTCGTCCCCTTCTGCATCAACTGCTGGACGTGCGGCATGTACTTCACCAGATTCCACGACAGGTCATCGGTGAGCACGTAGAGGATGTTGGGCTTCTTCCCGCCGTTCGCGTCCGGGCTCCCCCCGTTCGCGTCCGGGCTGCCGCCGTTCGCGCCTGGGGAGTCGGCGGGCGACGAGGACGAAGCCTTCTGGTCTCCCCCTGACGAGGCGCTGTCCGTGCCTCCATTACAGGACGTCATCAATGTCGAGGACAAAGCGACGAGCAAGGCGAAGTAGATAGTTCGCCGACGATGAATACGAGGCATGAACAGCCCTCCCCATTGGTTGCACAATTTTTGAACGCTCTGCGTGGATGGCTTACGCCCTGGAAATTCCGGGGGAACGCAGCTCGCCATCGAAACTCCGCTCGATGCTCTCACCCCTCAGGAGCCGAGGCTATACCCGAAACCACGTCCGCAATTATTCCCGGCGCTCGGATTCCCTTTCCTTCTGCAAGCGTCGGCCGCTCGCAAGCGGGCCGTCAGCTCCCGTTGAGCCGGATCAGGGTCACGGAGTGCGCACGGAATGCCATATTCAATGCATCGGATTTCGGCGAGGCGTGCGACTTCTCGATCTTCACGGACCGTGAATTCTGCTTGTCGTCGTCGAAGTCGTCATAGGCGTCACCCGAGACGACGGATACCTCCGCCGTGCCGGAGCACTTGAAATGCTCCGTGACGATCTTCGCCTTGATGTCCTTGTCGGGCGAACGGTTGATGACGACGATGTTGAGCTTGTTGTCGGCGTCCACGGTCGCCATCGTCACCAACGCGTCGTAGGAATTTCCCAGTGCCGTTTCACGGGTCGACACCGCGATGTTGTTCTGCACACCGCTTTCCACGACGCGCCCGCCGCCGTGGAAGACGTCCCGGAGCTGCTCTCGCACGATCGCGTCCGGCGTCTGCCCGAAGTCGGGGGCACCGGTGAGCACCTCGCGCGAGATGCCTTCCTTCGGAGGGATCAGGTCGTTGCTCGCCGTCCACGGCACGCCGAGGGCGCTGAACCGCGCCCACTGAGAGGATATGTACAGAGCGTGGGACATCGCGTACGCATACTGCGGGTACGCCTTCTTGTCGCTCTTCCCGAAGAACAAGGCACCGCACTCGGAGACCGCAACGTAGGCACCGCGCTTGCCGTACTTGCGCACCTCGTGCTGAAGGTCCTCCACCATCCCCCCGGCGGCCTTTTCGCCGATCATCTGGTAGTCGTGTCCGGCGCGCTTGTCGGGAAAACGCTTGACGTGGAGGTCCCGCTGGAAGTTCGTGTAGGGGTGGATGCTCATGCCGTCGAAATGGTCGGCATGACCGTGCTCCGCCAGGAGCTGTGGAAAACTTGTGCCGCCCGCAAGCTTCCCCGAGCCGATGAGCGCCCATACCGACAGGACGCTGATCGTCGGGTCGACTTCCTTCATGGCCTTGTAATAGTCCACAAAACCGGCGTGCGGGCCTGATTCATAATTGGCAGTGATTTTGGCGCCCTTGGGCGGTATCTTGCCGTGGTGGCCGTCACCGAAGCAGATGGTGCCGCTCTTCGGCTCGAAGGTATAGACGCGCTGCTTCGGGCCGGCCGAGGAGAGGTCGTCGACCTGGTGCCACTTCATGCGATTGATGTGCACCATCTGGCTCTTGGGCACCACGGGCGGATACCACACAGTGAAACTCTGGTGCGGCTCGCCGCTGCTGACCGCCGCCGAGGGCCTGTGGTCGGTCGGCTTCCCGATCGGCTGATTCATCTGGCGCTGCGTGCCGCCGAAAGCGTACTGCCGCATGGCGGTCTCGTCGTCGTCACTCATCCAGTAGCGCTGGTGCTTGCCGAAGAGTTCGTTCCCGATCTCCCAGTAATGCACTCCATACGGCTCCGGGTGGCCGTTCTTCGCACGTAGCCTTCCGAATTCGGTGTGCTCAGGCGCGTTCATGTAGGCGACCCAATCCGCGATCTCCTGAGGAGTGGAATTCGCGAATGGCGCCATGATCTGCGGCTCGCCGCCGATCGCCTTCGTGAAGGCCATGTACTCGTCCGGACCGTACCTGCTGTCGACCGGCGCGCCCTTCTTTCCTTCGAGTTGACCGCCCCGCTGGTTTTGGGGCCCTACCGCGTTCTTCCAGTTGAACAGATTGGCCGAGGTTCCACCGGGATAGCGGACCATCGCAATGCCGCTCCGCTTCACCTGGCTGACCCCCGCGGGCACGGGGGCGTTCTTCTTGGAATCCCACATACCGTACGCGTCGTCATACCACTTGGCGCCGTTGACCCCCGTGATGAATCGGCTCACCTTGGCGAGCGACTTGCGGGTATCGACAGCGATAACCGGTGCACCGCTGGAATTTCCGGGACTACCAGGACTACCGATACCCAAATCGGGGTTGCATCCCACAGTGAGCGTCCCCACTCCGAGGGCCACCGCGCCCTGCAGGACGTTACGCCTCTTCAACTCTGCCATACGCGCCATACCTGCCTCTCAAATGCAACTGCACGGGGATGCTCCTGGCGGAAAATCCGCCGCATAATCCCTGTAACTCCGACCGCTTTGCCACCGTAAGACGGACTCACAGATCAGTAAGTGCAGTGAATAGGTGCCAAGCCTCGCAGGAACATTCCCTTTCTCCGTCACCTGCCGCAAGCGCGGCAGACTCTTATCGAGACGCCGTCGGTCGATGCACGGTTCCAATGGGAGGAATCGACCGCCATCTACCGGGTGCGATCTGCTTAACACCGCGCGGTCCTTGAACACCCCTCCGCCTGTCACAGTTCTGCAGCAGGTACGAGAAGCGAGCATGCCACACACCTTTCCAGGCACGCGCGCAGCCGGGCAAGCCGAGTGTAAAACATCGCGCCTGTCCCGGAAGAGGTGTGGCAATTTTGTCCCGGCAATAATCCCGGGCACCGGAATAAACTGCCGGGCGCCCCCAGCCGAGATTTCCGCCGCCACTCGGGCTGGTTGTGGCCGGTGAAGTACTGTCCCGCCTACTTCCAGCGCGTCATGTCGGACGACCGCAGAATCGGCAGCGTCCGCTCACCGACCCCGCCGCGCCCGCGGAAGGAGGCGGGGGGGCGTCGGAGGGTGCCGCCTCGATCACGACCGCCGCCGCCTCCTGGGCCGACTGCTCATTCCCCATGGTTTCGGCGGCGAACTGGAGGAATTTCTGCCCCAGTCGGTGGTGGGGGTCGCCGGGGTCGGTGAGAACCTTGAAGTCGATGTTCTCGACGATGTTCGTTGCGCCCTTCGCGCCAGCCCTGGTGCGTGGGCGAACTGCTACGTTCTGGCAGGGTGTTGACGGTCGTCCGTCTCGCCGGCACAGCGGGGTTGCATCGACGCCCGTCGATCACCGAGCGACTGCCTACGCTGAGGTCATGCGCTCGCTCGACCACCCGCAGATCTCCTCGATGTCCCTCTCGGATGCCCTCGAGGCACCGGCCGACCCCATCCGCCGCGCCATCGTGGGCGTACTGGCGGACTGAACCGGCCGGGGGCTCTTCAGGCACCGCCGGGGTCCAACGGGCCGTGGCCGCAGGCCAGCTGAGCCGGCCAGCTGCCTGGTGCGCCGGACCGCCGGCACTGCGCTTACCCCCTACCGTCCGCTCTCGCTCGGCGATCCGCTCATGTCGCCTCCTGCCCCCCGGGCACGGCGCGGAGCGCGTCCCTCTTGATGAGCAGCGCCACCGGCGCAGAGGAGCTGAGGAACAGCACCTCCTCGTCGTCCCCCAACCGCTCCAACAGCCCCTGCATCGGCATCACTTCGTGCAAAGGCAGGTTGTCCGCCTCCAGGTCTGGGGAGGTGGAGAAGATCGCGACGGCGGGTACGCCCTCGGGGGTCTGGTCCACGGCAGGCTCCCCCTCGTCGTCCACGCACACGGCGACATCGGCGTCCGCGAGGGCGCGGACGACGTCGTCCTCAGGACCGTAGCCCGTGGCGGCCAACTGGACGGCCTTGTCAGCGGGGCCGACCGGTGCGGACCATCCCAGCCTCTCGGGCGAGGGGCGGTATTCGTCGTTCCGCTCCCACTCGACGATCTCCCCGTTCTCGTCGGTGCGCCAGCGGCCGAGCGTGGCCCAAGAGGGCGGCTCCTGGCCGTCCTCGGCACTCCACTGCTGGTCGACGACGTTGAGCCAGTGGCCGGGCGCCAGCTTCGCCGCCTCGACTATGCCCTCGGGCGGCGGCGGGAAGCCCGGCTCACCGGGGCGCACGAGCTTGGGCGGCTGCTCCTCGGTACCC
This sequence comes from Streptomyces sp. NPDC054786, assembly GCF_053611685.1. Classification (NCBI taxonomy): domain Bacteria; kingdom Bacillati; phylum Actinomycetota; class Actinomycetes; order Kitasatosporales; family Streptomycetaceae; genus Streptomyces; species Streptomyces sp. NPDC054786. The sequence continues at coordinate 5,650 of NZ_JBSHAW010000009.1, forward strand.
TCTTCCGTGGTGCGGTTCTCCGCCTGCGAGTCTGGCTCGTCGGGTGACGTGGAACCCTGGTTCTCCGGGGGAGTCGGCATCTGTGCTCTCCATCTTCCGCGATGCGCTGTGTGCGTTGCAGTTCTCGTTGCCGGTCTTCTACTGTCCGGTTCCCGCGCTTCGAGTCCGGCCTGTGGTTGCACGGCTCGGAGCTTCCTCATCCGTCTGTCAGGGCACCCTCGATCCTCCGCCTCCAGTGCTGCTGCCAGTCCGGCCGGACTGGCCCGGCTGCGAGGTGCCCTGCGCCCGGCGTAGGTAGTGGGGTATTCGGGGCGGTGCCGGCAGAGGAGGCGTCTGCGGCGGTTGCCAGATAGTCGGGTACCAGAGGCCCACGTTGCCCCTCGTGCCGGGCCACACCAGAACCTGCCCTGGCGCCCGCGCATCGGTGGGGTGTGGACGGATCTCGCTCTCTCCGGTGTAGAACCAAGCGATCCGCGCCGTGTAGTTGGAATACCGCTGTGCCAGCGGCCGGCCGGCAGACGATGGCGCCGCCGCCATCCGGGCTCGCGCATACGCCGACACCGCACTCATAGGAGCCGGACCACCCGACTTGCCCTCAGGCGACGTCTCCTGAGATGGCGACAACTCCACCTGCTTCTGGCCGGACGCCTCCGAGCCGGCATCGTACCTGCCGTCGCTGGAAGCAGAACTCACGCTGGAATCACGCTCGTTGAATGCAACGTCGCCGGAGACGGAACCGGACTTCTCGCTCGACTCGGACTCGGCGTCCGAGACGGCGGACCCGGAATCCGTAGCAGCGGTATCAGACCTGCTCAACCCGGAAGTCGACGGCACGGGGTCATCGAGCGCGCCATACACAGCACTGTGCGGGGAGAAGTCCGCTTCTGCGGCCGACCCCCGCGCAAGGCTCCGCGTGCCCCCCACTGCCGGGGAAGCCGCCTGCGTGGAGCCCGAGTCAGCGGAGGAGCCGGAGGTCTTCGCTCCCTTCCAGGTGGTCCTCTTCCAGCGCCCGCCGGTGTTCGTCTCCGGTTCGGGCAGCAGCGCGATATGGCGGGGTGCACGCGTACCGGCGCCCTGGATCAGCTTGGTGTCACCGGTCCAGAGGTAGGTGTCGCGGCCGGTGTGGTCGGAGAACCGCTGCGGCAGCGGCGAGGCTCCGTGCCCGCGCCCGGAGATCAGGAGGACCACGGGTGCGGAGATCTGCCGGATCTTCCAGTCGGGGTTGACCTTGAGCAGCGCCAGCAGCTCACCCTCGGTCGGCTGCACCGGCCCGCCGGGCAGGTGCAGCACGAACCTGCCGGTGTCGGCGTTCCAGCCCGCGGGGAACGCGTACGGCGCTGTGCTGCCCTTTTGTGCCCACGGCGCCGGCTCCTGCCGCGGTGCGCTCCGGCCACCGGGCTCGACGGTGAACGTACGGCGCAAGTCCACCCCGCCGGGCAGCGGCTTGCCACCCCAGTTGAAGCCCATCCGCATGCCGGACTGCTCGGGCAGGCGCAGGGACGGGTCATAGGCGCCGCGGAGTTCCAGGTCGAGGGCGCCCAGTTCGTCGGGATCGTCCACGTTACGGTGCGCGGCGATCGCCTTAGCCATCAGGGACCGCAGGGCGTCCCTCTTGGCCACGTCCCAGTGTGTCCCGTCGGGCAGGTGGAGTGCCTGGCGGCCCAGCGCCTCGGCGCCCGCGGCGGACAGTGCCGACATGGCCTGGTCGGCACCGATCAGTGCCCTCGCCGCACGGGTCAATCGCGTACGGGTCAGGGCCGAGTCGAAGGATGACAGCCGCAGCACGTCGCGCACCGTCTCCGCCCCGCCCTGGTCAAGCAGGTGGATGGTGACCCGCAAGGTGTCCGGAGCGCCGCCCGTGCCCAGCCGCGGGCCAGGAGCGGTGGTGAGGCCGGCGTTCCGGTCGACGCCCACCTGCTCGCGGGCGGCGTCCAGGACCTTCCGGTACGCGGCCTTGTCCGGTTCGCCACCAGCCACCCGCCGGGCCAGAAGACTCCACAGCTCCATGAGGAACAACGGAATGATACCGGCCAGTGCCGTGTCGTTGGCCCGCATTCGCTCCAACGCACCGATGCCTGCGAGCAGTTCGCCGTACTCAGGGTCGTCCACGACATCGTCGCCGAAGACCCGGCGCAGCGCACGCTCCAGCACCCGGGTCGTCTTCAAGGCGCTGCGCGGCACCCGGCCGTTCGGCCCGTCCAGGCCCAAGCGCCGTGCCAGTCCGGGTAGTTCGTCCTCCCTCGGCTCCGGCTTGGAGGTCGTACGAGCACCGCTACCGTCGGGCAGATGGACGACCTGGCCGGAGACGTAGGCGACGTGGGTGTCGCCCTCGGCGGCCAACCTGGTCCAGTTGGCGACATGTTGAGCGAAGGAAACGAAGCGCAGCGGATCGTGCACCGGAGGCACCGGAACGTGCTCGCTCTGATTGCGCACACGCGAACCGGCCGAGGAGCCGTAGCAGACCGGAAGCAGCACCCGGAATTCCGGCGGCAGTTCGCCCCGCTCGGCCTTCTCACGCGCGGCAGCCACCTCGGGCAGGCTGTCCACGTACCGGCCGCCCTCCTCGCCGTCGACCTGCAGCGTCCGGAGCCGCCCGTCGACACGGACGCGGAGCGACACCAACCCGGGAAGGCCGTGTACGGAGAAGGCGAACACCGCCGGAGTCGGGGTGCGCCCCTCGCGGCGCAGCGTCTGCTTGCCGGCAGCAGTGAGGGTGATGTGCTCGGTCTCGGTACGGTCCCGGTAGCCGCGCAGCTGCTCCTCGCTGCGGCGGCTTTCGTACATCTCCTCGGTCGAATCCCGCCCGAACGGCGCAGCGTCGGATGCGACCACAAGCTTGGTCTCCACCTGGCTCGACCAGAACCGGGTGCCATCCCGTGCCGTGAGCCTGACGTTCCGGACACGCGACTTGACGCTTCTCGGCTTCAGCCTCGCCCAGTCCCCGTACGGGCGCTCCGGGTCCTGGTCGACGGTGCCCAGGAAGTATTCACCGTTGTCTTCGATCAACCCCTCGCCCAGCGTGTGCGCCCAGACCATTCGATCCAGGCCGTCGGCGAGGCGTAGCGCCGGCGAATAGAACCCCGATGCACCACCCCGCCCCGCCAGCACCACCGGCACCCGCTTGCCCGCCCGCGCGTCCAACTCGCTCAACACCGGGTCGTCCTCGACCCGTTGCCGCAAAACCGAAGCGCCCACCGGGAGGCCCGCGACGAGCGGGGCACCCTCCTCATCGAAGTCAACTGCTAGGACGTACGCCAGCTCCCCCCACGGCGCGGGGTCGTCCTGCTTCGTCTCCCGCACACCATCACGGACCTCGAAGTGGAGCTGCCGGCCCGGAACCACCTGGCCCACCGACCGACCCGTGAGATTCCGCCCCACAGACACCAATTCCGGCCCACCGGCCCCACCGCTCAGCTCCGCCGTCAGCAGCGACAGTTCAGTCAGGTCCCGCATGGCAAGGCCGCTGCCCGGCACCTCCAGGTCGTCATCAGACCCGCCGTCGCTGTCGGAGCCGGTGTCCTCACTCTCACTGAACTCACGGGCGCTCGAATCAGAGTCGCTGGAGTCGAAACTATCCTCGGACTCGGACTCGGACTCGGACTCCTCGGAGGAAGCCTCCGGGTCAGCCTGTCGGGCCGGCGCGGAGGCAGCGGCACCCCAACTGGGCAACCAGGCTGGGCGCCTCATGACCGCCGCAATCCGGGAGGGCGACGACTCATTGCTCTGGGAACCATCGTCGTCCGGCTCAAAGTCGTCATCGGACGCATACTCGGAGGAGACGTCCATCTGAGCACCGGACGAGTCGTAGTCGGGCTCGGACAGTTCCCCGTCCTCAGAGGCGGAAGCCTCCGGCGCCGGACGCACCGGCGAGGATGCAGCCGATGCGTCGGCCGCGGGAGGCGTCCAGGGGGTCTTCTCCCAGTGACCGGCCGTTCCGAGCACGATGGTGTACGGCGAGTCGGAGTCGGCGTTGTCGTCGTCGCTCCGGGAGAGCTCGGCTGTGCCCGTCCAGAGGTAGGTGGTACGGCCGTTGTGGTGGTGGAGGTCCTGCAGGATCGGCATCGTCCTGCCGCCCTCGCCGGTGACAACGAAGGCAACCGGCCCCTTGTAGGGTTCGGGCATCTGCCACCAGTCGGGGTTGACCTTCAGCAAGGCCAGAAGCTCGCCTTCGGTCGCGTACACCTCGTCCTCGCCGTCCAGGTGCAGGCCGAAGTAGCCCGGCCGCGCGGCTCGTTTGAGATACACGAGGTGTGCGTTCTCGAAACGATCGTCCTCCCACGGAGCGTCCAGAACCGACCCGTCGCCCTGGACGACAGTCTTCGTATCCACGCCGTTGGGAAGATCCTGATCGGTGAAGTTGAAGCCGTTCAGTTCGCCGCCGGCGCGGATGCGCCGCGACTCACCGAAGGCGCCGCGTTTCCAGAGGTCGAAGGCACCGAACTCGTCGGCGTTCCGAATGTTCCAGCCGTGGGCGGCGGCCTGCCATATCCGCCGCTCCAGCCGCCTCACATCGCCCTGCTCCGCGTCGGACTGATGCAGCACGCGGCGCGCCAGCGCCTCGACCTCATCCGCGGGCAGTTCGGACAGTTCGGCCATCCTTATGCGGGTACGAACCCCCGCCCACAGCACACGGGCCCGATCCGCACGCTCCACCCGAGCACGGTTCTTCATGCCGAGGATGTCGCGCACCAAGCCGTCGCCCGCCCGGGTGAGCTCGGCAACAGTCTCCCGCAGCAGGCCGAGGCCGCGACGGCCGTGCGCGGTCGGCCACGAGTCGACGGCAGTCGTAATACCTGCGCTCCGGCCGCCCTTCACCCACTCACGAACGGCCTTCACCACCTTCTCGACCACGTCCAGATTCAGCTCACTGTCCGGATCACCACCAGCCAGCAGGCACAAGAACTCCATACGGAACGAACCGAGCCCTGCCAGATCCAAGTCGTCGGCCCGCGAGAGCTCCAAGGCACCCATCCCAGCGAACAGTTCGTTATACCTGGCACTGTCCTGCTCGACATTTTCATCGACGATATGCAGCGCACGAGCCAGCCGCTGGGCCTGCTTCAGCACAGTCAGCGGCACCTCACCGCCCCCCGCGTGCAACCCCGCAATCCCCGCCAACTCCGCCAGCTTCTCCCGCCCCGGCTCCGCATCGGCGGCAACCAAACCACCCCAACCGCCATCAGCAGAGTGCACAACCATGCCGTCGGTCAGGGCGACAAGGGGACTGCCGATGGCGGGCAAGCCCCATTTGGCCAGGCGCTGGACGAACGACACGGTGGCCAACGGGTCATCCACCCAGGGCATCGGCCGATGCGGCACAAGATTCATCGGACGGTGGGGGTCCGCAGCGCTGGCGCCATAGCAGGCCACGGCGTGCACCTTGAAATCCCGCGGCAGCTCGTTCCGCGCCCGCTTAGCCCGCAATGCAGCCACCTCAGGCAGGCTGGCCACAAACCGGGCAGCCTCCTTGTCGCTGACCCACTCTTCCCTCTCAGCCCCATCGATATCGACGACCAGCAGCACCTTTCCGGGGACGGAGTGTGCGCCGAATACGTACTCCCCTGGCGACGAAGAAAGCGTCTCGCTGAACAGCTCCTTCTGGCTCTCGGCGGTAAAGGTGATGTGCTTGATCACCTTGCGGCCCAGGTAACCGCGCAGCTCCCGCTCGCCCAACCAGGATTCGGCCTTGACCGACTCCCGGCCGAAAGGCTTACCGTCGGGTCCGACCACCAGCCGGGTCCGCACCTGGTGCGCCCGGACCCGCCTGCCATTCAGCAGCCTGATCCAAGGATCCCGGACAGACGGCTGATCGGACTCGGGTATCGGCTCGATCCCAGCCCAGTCCCCATACGGACTGTCCGGGTCCTCGCCGACGATGCTGCTCACGAAGTGTTCGCCGTTGTCTTCCGCCAGCACCCCGTGCCGGGTGTGCGCCCAGACCTTACGATCCAGACCATCGGCGAGGAACCGTGCAGGCGAGCGGAGCCCCGAGGCACCGCCCCGACCCACCAGCACCACCGGCACCCTCTTGCCCGCCAGGGCATCCAGCCTGCTCAACGCCTCGTCGTCGGCGATCCTCTGCCGCAAGCTCGAGATATCCCTCGGGCGGCCGTTGACGAGCGGGGCACCGTTCTCATCGAAGTCAACAGGCAGGAAATACGCCACCTCACCCCACGGCGCAGAACGCTCCTTCGCCTTCTGCCGCACGCCACCGCGATACGTGCGAACCCGTCCCGGCACCAACCGGCCCCCTACCAGCCGGCCCGAGGGATCCCGCCCGACCCAGACTCGCTTACCGTCAGGGTTCAACTCGGCCACCAGCAGCGTCTCTTGGAACCGCCTCTTCGGCACCGCCACACCGTTGCCGGACACCGCGGGGGCGTCATCGCCCTCACGCTCGTCAACGCTGTACTCGCTCTCGTCGAACTCGGCCGCGGCATCCAACTCGGCGGACGGCGTCTCAAGGTTCGGCATGGACGAACCCGAAGCCGCAGCCGACCTCCTCAACTGGGAAGAGACCTGCCCCCACTCAGCTCGGCCGCTTGAGTCGACAAGGGTGACGACGTCGGTCTCGGAGGTGTAGAGGGTTGCGGAGTCGTCGTCGGCCGGGACGGCTTCTGCTTCGATGTGGACGGGGGCCGACGGGCTCTCGTCGCCCGAGAGGCCGGCCGAGTCCGCGGCGTGTGTGACGTGCGGGGAGTCTTGCGGGTCTTCGGGGAACTCCTCCTCCCACTCGGTGTCGGCCTCGTACCCGTCGCTGTCGGCCTCGTACCCGTCCTCGAAGCCGGTGAGCGCGGACGCCCCTCCCGTCGGCACGGGACCACGCGACCGTGCGTCCGGATCACCGACCGGGGAAGCGTCGCCGTCCGACTCGGAGTCGGAGGAATCCGCCAGAGGCGCTCGCTCACTGGCTTGCGGAGCCGGCGTGGACGAACCCCGAGTGCCGTCCGCCTCATTGCCCGAGGAGCGCTTCGGATGCGGGTTGGCTCCGAAGAAGGTCTTGACCTCGTCTACGGCCGGGTCAAGGCGAGGGCCAGGCGTGTCCGCCGCGGGACGGGAAGCCCCCGGGGTGGAGGACGTCGAGGCGGAGGGGTGGACTGTATCCGCGGTTCGGCCGCCGTCGTGGCTGCCCCGTTGGCCGGGCCGGGCCGGCTGCGAGGTGCGCTGCGACTGGCGAACGTAGTCGGGTATGCGGAGCTGTGGCGGCTGAGAAAGGTTTTGCGGCGGTTGCCAGATCGACTGGTCCCAGACCGGCTTCTGTGTGTCGGGGTCGCGAATCAGCACGATCTGCGCCAGTGCCTGCGGATCGTCGGGGTGCGGACGGATCTCGCTCAGTCCGGTGTAGAACCTGGCGATCCGGCCTGTGTAGTTGGAGTACCGCTCCGCCAGTTGTGGGAGTGAGCTTCCGGAGCCGGTGACCAGGGGCACGAGCGGTATCCGAACATCGAGGATTCGCTCCAGCTCGGCGTTCACCAGCAGTTCGAAGATCTCGTCATGGGTCACCGTGACGGGATCATCACCAGGCAGATGCAGGACTGCCTCACCGTTGCTTCGCATCTCGATGTGGATCGCGTACACCGCGGTCCGAGTGCCGTTCTGGTCCTTGGCGCCCCACGGAGGTTCCTCTGATCCGACGATGGGCCCGCCGGGCCTGTCTGCCCAGAACACCTTCGTCGTATCGATGCCGTTGGCCACCGGCGTGCCGCCCCAGAGGTACCCCAGGGCCGTAAGGTTGCCCTTTCCGTCCGCCACCCTCCAGTGCTGCTCGTACGCCCCGCGCTGCTCCAGGTCGAACACGCGGAATTGAACGTCATGGGAGATTCGGCGTGTTGCGGCGGCCTTGGACATCAGTTCCGAGATCCGCGCCCGCCACTCGTCCGGGGCCAACTGCTCATCGGTGTGGAGGTAGGCACGGCCCTTGGCCTCCAGACCGCTGTCGGGCGTCGCGCCCAGCTCTCGCTCCGCCTCGGCCATGCCCCACAAGACGCGCGAGATGTCGTCCTGAAGTATCGGAGCGTTGTTATCCGGCAGGTCGAGCAGCCGCCGCACAAGGCCCGCACCGCCTGCTCGGAGTTTCCTGAAGGCCTCGTCGATCGCCGGGTCGGGGAAGGCCTCGGTCAACTTGATGCTTCGTTTGGCGTTCAGGTGCTGCAGGGCTTTGACGAGGGCGATTCGATAGTGGGCCCGCGTCGGGTGGGTGGCGGTCCGCCCGGCGACGTGGCGGGCTGCCGCATCCCAGACCTCCATCCTGAAGGGGCCGGGCAGCCCCGAGTTGCGGTGCATCATCGCCAGCGCGGCGATGCCCCGCAGCTTCTGCACGTACGCCTTCTGGTCGGCCTCGTTATTCGGGTCGTCCTCGACGAAGGCGCCGAACTTCAGCTCCAGCGCCCACACCAGGCGCCCCATCAGCTCCCTCAGCGGCTGCGGGTCGGCCCCGGGCCGGCCGCGCAGGCCCGCCTTCCGCGCCAGTTCGTCCAGTTCCTCGTCCAGCGGATCCGGCTTGTAGACCTCCGGGTGCCCCAGTTGACCGGCGGCAGTGGCCACCTCTACGAAGTGCCCTTTCCTACTCGAACCGGTGGGCTGGGTGTGTGCGAAGAGCCAGTGCCTGCTCTTGGTGGCCACCCGCTTCCCCAGCGGCCGGTCCTCTCCCAGAGGGTCGTCGACAGGCTGCACCGGCAGACGGGGGGTGTAATTACCACTCGGATCGCCCGCCGTGGCGCTGTAGCAGACCTTGAGAAAGATCCAGTCGTCCTTCGCCAGCGAGGTCACCTCGGGCGAGGCCCCGAGGACGTCAGCGGCTTGCCGAGCACCCAGACGCACTATCCGGCCCTGGCGGGTGACGAACTCCGCTCCCCCCGGCCGCCCGTGGGTGGTGACTCCCAACGACCGGACACCGTAATCGACCGCCACCTGGCGGAACACGTAGTCCTTCGAGTACCCCGCCGGTGCGGGGATCAGGTGGACCAGCCTGGTGTAGTTCGCCATCGACCGGCCGTCGAACTCATCCAGGCGCCCGTCGTCCTCGTCCGGCCCGTACGTGATGCCGGACACCTCGGGGGCGTCGCCTTCGTGATTCACCCAGGGCCTGTGGAAGAGATCGGCGACCGGGATCACGTCACCGTCCAACGTCTCGACGAAGCGTTCTTCGAGCGGGTCCAGGTCCGGGTTCGGGTCGACCGGCTCCCAGCCACCGACCGGCGCGGACTCACCCGTGTCGTTCAGCGCAGCGATGTGACCCTGTCCGCCCTCCTCAGGACGCAGGCTCCAGTGACTGGTGGGAACCAGCACCCGCCTGCGAAGCGCATTGGCGAGCACGCGGGCGAACGCCCTGTTCTTCATCGCCAGGTGCGGGATCGCCAGCGCCACCGGCACGTCCTGGGGCAGCTCCGCCAAGTTCTCGTCGGCCTGCAACACCTCGGCGAGGGCCTCGGGACCCATGATCCGCGCACCGGAGGAGTCCCTAGGCAGATGCGCCAGATCCGGGTGGTCCTCCAGCGGAGCCGGCAGCTCCTCCCCGTTCAGTATCCGGCCGCTGATCAACAGCCCGCGCCCGCGATCGTCGACCGTCTCCGCCTCCGCCCCGAGCACATACGCCGAGGCCGGCAACGACTTGGGCATGCTGCCGCGAATGTGGTCCACCCACCGGGGCTCACCGTCCGCACCGATCACGTACCGGCCCACCCGCGACAGCACGATGCTCGGCACCCGATCGATCATCCAGCTACGCCCCTGCGCAGCCCGGGATTCTCCGCTCACAGAGGTCCCGGCCGCCAGCAGCGGATGCGTCGCCGCATCGACTGGATGTGGCCGGCCGGAGGAGCCGAAGGACTTCGCCGCCCGGCGCTCCGCGTACGCCGACACCGCGGAATGCACCGGTACGGGTGCCCAACCCGCGGACTCCGATTCACTCCTCGGGGAAGTCGGCCGCTCGCGATGCCCTATGACGGCATCGTCCGCCCGCTCGTCGGAGGAGACCCCCGGAGTGCGCGTCTCGGCGCGGAAGAACGTCTCCACCGCCGGTGCGGCCGGTGCGGCGAGGGCGCCCGCGCTGCCCTGGGTGGGCCGGCTCTGGGCAGGGCTGTCCTGCGGGGAGCCGGTGCCGGCCCAATGGCTATGGTGCGGCCTGCTCTCCGGCAGTTGCAGGAGGAACACGTTCCGGCCTCTGTCGTGGCCGGTCTGCCACTCCTCGCCTTCAGGCCGCAGTACGTTCACTCGCAGGCCGAGCACCGCGGCGGCGGCCGCGAGGGTGAACCAGTCGGTGCCGTCCGGGCCTTCGCCCGTCCGTACCTCTTGGATGCCTGCCTCGCGCTGGGCGTCGGTCGGCACCTGTGCGGGTCCATCGGCCCCGGGAACGGTGAACCGGTCGAGCCGGGGCCGCCAGTACAACTGCCGGGACGGATCCCGCTTCAGGTCCTCGGCGAGCCGGTCGGCGACCAGATCGCGCAGCTGCTGTCCGTCGGCCGGCCAGCGGTGATTTGCCAGCGCCGCGGTCTGGTGTGCCGCTACGGAGTCGGAGTTGAGGGCGTGCAGCACGCCGTCGCGGCCGGCCAGGACATAGAGCGGCTCCAGCCCCAGGACTCGCAACCGGTCGGCCTGCTGCTCGGTGATGCGGGGCGAGTCGGCCGATTCGTCGTCGACGTCGTCGGCTGAGGGCTCCCGTACGTCGGGATGCGCCCAACTGACGGCACCCCCCTGACCCTGCGTTCCGCCTCCGCCTCCGGTGCTGCTGCCCGGCTGACCGGACTGGCCGGACTGCGAGGTGCCCTGCGGCTGGTGAAGGTAGCCGGGTATCTGGAGCGGCGGTGGTGGAGTCACTATCGGCGATTGCCAATGCAGCGGGCGCCAGGTTGGGTTCGGGTCACCGGGTCCGGGATGCAGCAGGATCTGCCCCGGCGCCTGCGGGTCGGTGGGGTGCGGACGGACCTCGATCAGTCCGGTGAAGACCCAACTGACCCGGGCCGTGAAGTTGGAGTACCGCTGTGGCAGCTGCGAGCCCGGGATTCCGAGGCGGGAGACCAGGAACACCAGCGGTATTTCCATACCGATGCGCGGCTCTGGCGGAGCGTTCACCAGTAGTTCGAAGATTTCGGCGTCGTTCGTCGCGACGGCACCGCCGCTGGGCAGATGCACGACCCTCTCGCCCATGCTTCCCGTCTCGAAGGGGATCCCGTAGGCGGAACGCGGATTGCCGTCCTGGCCCGTGGCGATCCACGGCGCGGTGTCTTCGCGAAGCCCGCCGGGCCCCACCCAGAACACCTTCGTCATGTCGATGCCGTTGGGCAGCGGTGTACCGGCCCAGTTGAATCCGGCCCCGGTCGGCGTCTGCCAATGCCGGCGATACGCATCGCGCTTCACCAGGTCGAGCGCCCCGATTACGGCGTCATTCGAGGGGTCGCTGCCGGCCGCGGAGGTCATGGCCCTCAGTTCGGTCAGCCTGTTCCGCTGCTCCGCTGGGGAGACCTGCCGATCGGTGTGGAATGCAGCGCGGAACCTGGCCTCCCGATCGCTCGGCGGCAGGGTGCGCTCGATCTCATCCCCCCGGACCAGGGCCCAGTATGCCTTCGGGGTGTCCGCCGGAGAGAGCTGCTCGTCGGCCCGCCGGCCGATCACCTTCCGGACAAGGTCCTCGCCACCGCGGTGCAGGTACCCGAAGGCGCTGCTCTGCGACTGGTCGAGGAACTCCTTGGTCAGAGAGGCCCCCGGGTCCGCGTTCAGAAGCCGCAATGCCTCCTCGAATGCGGCCTCATAGTGGTTCTCCGTCAACTCGGTCACGTTCGGGCCGGCGAGTGCGCGGGCGACGTGTTTCAACAGCTCCATCCGGAAGGGGGTGAATCTGGGCAGCGGGGAGTTGTTGAACATCTTCGCCAGCGCGGCGATGTCTCGCAGCTTTTTGTTGTAGGCGTCCTGGTCGACCTGGTTGTCCGGGTCGCCCTCGACGAAGGGGCCGAACACCTCGCGCAGCGCCAGTACCAGGCGCCTCGTCAGCTTCATTACCGCATCCGGGACGTCCCCGGGCCCGCTGTACAGGCCCGCCTCCCGCGCCAGCTTCTTCAGCTTTTCGGGCCGCCCCGACGGCAGGTGGATGACAGTGCGTCCCAGGTGCCCGGCGGCGGTGGAAAACTCCGTGAAAACCCCGTCGTTGGCACCGGTGACATGGGTGTGACCAACGACCCCGCGGTCGGTCATATCGGACGTCAACTGCCCGAGCGAATTCCCCTCCAGGGGGTCGTCGACGGGCGGCACCGGCAGACGTGCGGGCGCCTGTCGCCGGTTCGGGTCGCCCGCTGTGGCGGCGTAGCAGACGGAGAGATAGATCCAGAAGCCCTTCGGCAGCTCCCTCACCTCCCGCAAAGCGGCGATGATGAAAGCGGCTGTCGGGGCGTCCACCCACACCGTCCGGCCCTCGGGGGTGACGAACATGGCTCCACCAGGCACCCCGTGGGCGCCGATAGTGAAGAACGGGAAGGGATACGTCATCGACGTCAGGGCGAGGTTGAAATCCCCCTGGTACCCGGCGGGTTTGGCAACGGTGTACGCCGTCGTGGTGAACTCCTGCAGCGCCTGGGCGAGCTTGTCCCGTCGGCGCGGCTCGTCGTCGCCTGACGTGAACATAGTGCCGGTCCGCTTGTTGTAGTGCACGAGCGGCCTGCCGCGGACCTCGGTGAATACGAAGCCGTCGTCCAGCGCCTTGTGGTGGCGCCGTACGCGCGGCTTCCGATTCGGGTTCGGGTCGATCGCCACCCAGCCGCCGACCGGTGCGGACTCACCGGTGTCGTTCAGCCCGAGGAGGTGCTCGCGACGGGTCCCGTTGCGTAGCAGGCGCCAGTCACTGGCGGGAATCCACACCTGCCTGCCGGCGTCGCCCCGCTGTCGAGCAGCGTCATCGCGCCCCAGTTGAGGGTGGTTGTCGAGAGCGTCGGCGACCGCATACGCAAGGTCGATGTTCTCGACCGCCGCATTCGGGATCACCAGCAGCACTGGCGTGTCCTTCGGCAGGTCCCGCAACTTCGGGTCGTCAGCCAGCACATCGGCCAGGGTCTGGGGATCCATGACCCGCGCACCGGTGCCCGGGTCCTGAGGAAGATGCGCCAGATCCGGGTGCTGCTCCAGCGGCTCCAACAGCTGATGCCCGTTCAGCATCTGACGGCCCTTGCCGTCCATCTGCCCCTGACCGCCGATCAACAGTCCATGGCGATTGGCATGCCTCGCCGCGACCGTATACGCCGTGGACGGCCACGACACCGTCATGCCGGCGGGGATGTCGGACACCTTCTTGGGCCGGCCGTTCTCCATCACATAACGGGACATCCGCCACGGCATGACGCGCTGCACACCTTCAACCAGCCAGCTACGCCCCTGCGGGCGGTCCTTGGACTGTCCCGTTACAGACGTCTCGTCCGCCAGCAGCGGATGCGTCGCCGCGTTGACCACAGGCCGGTGACCCGGTGCGGCCAAGGCGGTGCTGGACGGCCCCGCGGCGGGCGGGGCTGGCGTCGCCGCAGGAGATGCAGCCGGGGGCGCCCACGATACGGACTCGAGCACGGCGAAGGCATGCGTGCTCCCCGGCGGCAGCATTCCGGCACCGGCCGAAGACGAACCAGCCTGTCCCGCCCACTGGACTGCCTGCCCGGAAGATGCGGAGAAGCGGGAGAGCGCAGCCGGGCCATGCTGTCCATACGCCGATACCGCGCTCTCCTCGAAAGCTGCGCCCGGAAGATGCCGCACATCCGGGGCCTGGTCCGGCTCTGCGAGAGACGACCGCGCCGCCATCGTCTGCGTATACACCGACACAGCACTCGGGGGAGCCGAACCCGTCACCGGCCCATGGGTTTTGCCCAACTCGCCGGACGACAACGGCTCCTGCGTCAGCGACGCTTCTACCGGTTCCTTGCCAGATCCCTCCGGGCCGACATCGAACCCGCGGTCGCTGAAGTCGCTGAACTCGCTCTTGTCGAACACGGACTCATGGGAGCCGGACTCCACGTCCGACTCGTCGGACGAGGGATCCGAGCCGGTCTGCGAGGCAGATGGCATGGAGAGGGCCGAAATATCAGCCGACCTGCTCCTCGGGAAAGTCGACAGCTCGCGGTACTCGACGAGGCCGTCGTCCGCATCATCGTGCGGGGAGATGTCGGCCCCGGAAGTGGCCGATGGGCTCTCGTCGTTGTAGAGCGTTGCGGAGTCGTCGTCGGCCGGGACGGCTTTCAACCTATTTTCGAAAGCATCATCCATGCCGCCCATCCACACATCAGGGTTGCCTTGGTGAGCTTCTGTGCGTGGGCTCGAGCCGCCGTCTTGTAGCTGGTCGAAGTTGTCGGAGCCCATCGAAGCAGAGGGATCGCCTGCCATGAAATGCGCCCCACTGGCCCCACCCCCGTGGCCCTGCGTTCCACCTCCGCCTCCGGTGCTGCTGCCCGGTTGGATGGGTCGGCCCAGCGAGCCCTGCGACCCGCTGAGGTGCTTGGGGAGTACGGGCGGTGGCGGAGCAGATATGTGCTGCGCTTGCCAGTACGTCGAGACCCAGTTCGGGTTCGTGGCACCGGGGCCACGGAGCATCACGATCTTCCCTGGCGTCAGCAAATCACCGGGATTGTCACGGATCTCGAAACGCCCTGGGAGGAAATAAGCCATTCGCCCCGTGTAGTTGTGGTATCGCTGCGCCAACGGAGCGATCGAGTGTTCGAGCCCAGAGACCAGGAACACAAGCGGTACTTCAACATCGAGGATTCGTTCCAACTCGGCGTTCGCCAGAAGTTCGAAGAGCTCGTAACCGGTCACCGGGATCGCCTTATCACCAGGCAGCTGCATGACCATCTCGCCGCCGCCTCGCACGTCAAGAGGGATCACATACGTGTCGGTGCCCTGCGGATCGCCGTTCTGGTCCTTGACGACCCACGGCGCGTGCTCTGCGCCGACGACCGGCCCCCCGGGCCGGTCCGCCCAGAAGACCTTCGTCATGTCGATCCCGATGATCAGCGGATCACTGGTCCATTTGAACCCGTAGGCCGAACCGCCGTTGTGGTCCCTCACGTCCAAACGCTGCTGGAACGCCCCACGCCGCTCCAGGTCGAACGCACCGAATTGAACGTTCCGGGTGGCTCGGCGAGCTGCCTTGGCCTGAGCGATCAGCCTCACCAGCCTTGTCTGCAACGTCTTTGGCGACATCTGCTCGTCGGTGTGGAGCAGGGCGCGGCCCCCGCCATCCGGGATTCTGCGCAGCGCTTGCCCCGCCTCAACGAAGCGCCAGAAAGCCCGCGCGACGTCCGCCTCGTCCAGCAAGGAGCCGGGCCGGCTACGGAGCACCGTCCGGACGAACTGCGCAGCACCGTCCGCCCGGTCGCTGATGCCCTCCAAGGCAAGCTGAACCGCCCGGTCGGAGAACGCGCCGATCAGCGAAGCATTCGGATCGCCGGCCAGGGCCATATTGAGAGCGGCCTCATAGTGGTCCTGCGTCCGTCCGGTGCCCTCCTTCGCGGCGATGTGGTCGGCGACCAGGTCCCACAATTCCAGCCGGAAGGAGCCGGGCACCCCCGCAGTGCCACCCATCCGCGCCAGCACGGCGATCCCCCGCAGCTTCTTGATCCACGCGTCACGCTCGTCCTCGACGCGGTAGGTGAACTGGTGCCGCAACGCCAGCACCAGCCGCCTCATCAGCTTCTGTGTCTCCCCCGGGACATCCCCGGGCCCACTGTGCAGGCCCACCTTCCGCGCCAGATCACCCAGCTCGTCCAGCGGCTCCGGCTTGTAGACGACGGGGTATCCCGGTTGACCACCGACAGTGGTCATCGCGAAAAAACTCCCGTCGTTGGTACCCGTTGCGTGGTGGTGTGCGATGACCCAGCGCCCGGTCAAGGTGGCCTCCAGCTGCCCGAATGGCAACTGCTCCAGGGGGTCGTCGACAGGCTCAACTGGCAAGCGGGCGTTGTATGGCCGCTTCGGGACACCCGCGTCAGCGCTGTAGCAGACGTTGAGGTAGAGCCAGAAGTCCTCCGGCAGCGCGAGCACCTCCGGCAAGTTGGCGATGACGAGGGCGGCTGTGGGCACGTCCACAACCAACTTCCCGTGGTGGGGGAAGTAGACCTCGCCCGGCCCTCCGTGGACCTGGACGTTGAAGAACGGGAAGGGGTGCTTCATCGACACCGGACGGGCCGTGAGGAGGTCCGCCTCGTCCGGGTACCCCGCGGGTTTGGGGATGAGCTGCCACATCGTGTCGTAATGCGCCATCGACCGGGAGTACAGCTCAGTGAGACGCCGATTGTCCTCACGGGGTAGGAACATGCTGCCGGACCACCAGGGGACCTGGCCTTTGAGGTCCACCAGCGGCCAGCGGCGGATTGCGGTGTCCCAGAATGCATTGTCGTCCACATCCCAGAGCAATTGCGGCTGGCGCTGCTGCCTGTTCGAGTTCGGGTCGACCGGCACCCAGCCGCCGAGAGGCTCGGACTGGCCGGTGTCGTTCAGCGCGAGGAGGTGCCCAAAACCGCTCTCGTCGCGTTGCAGGTGCCAATGGCTGGTCGGGATCAGCACCTGCCGTTGGAAAGCGTCAGCGAGCTTGAACGCAAGGTCCATGGCTTCCGCCGATTGCGGGATCGCCAGGATGATCGGCACGGTTTCACCTCGGCCGGCACGGCGGTCGAGCTCCTCCATCACCGGGCGGTCGACCTCCAGCACCGCGGCCAGGGCGTCGGGGTCGATGATCCGCTCGCCCGTGGTGTCGTCCAGAGGCAGATGCGCCAGATCTGGATGGTTCTCCAGCAGCGTCGGAAGGTCATACCCGTTCAACCTCTGGCCACCGAGCAACACTCCGCGCTCGTCAGCCCTGTCCGCCCCGAGCACATACCCCAACTCATGCAACGAGTCGGGCATGCTGCCGGAAATGTGGTCCACCCACTCGACCTTGCCGCTCTGGTCGATCACGTAGCGGCCCACAAGCCAGGGCATGACACGCTGCACATGTTCGCTCATCCAGATACGCCCCTGCGGAGCCGAAGACCGCCCCGCCACGGAGGTCCCGGCAGACATCAGCAAACGCGTCACATCATCGACAGAAAGCTGCTGACCGGAAGCGGCCGGAGCAGTACCGGACATCCCCCCGGCCGGGGCAGCCAGCGTGCCCGCGGGCCCAGCCGGAGGCGCCATCATCATGACGGACCGGGAAGACTCAGACGCCGTCGACTGGGGCCCGAGACGAACGGAAACATGCGTACGCCCAGGCGGCACCGCACCGATACCAACCTCAGACGCACCGGCCCGCTCCGGCCCGGAATCAGACCGCTGACCGGAGAAACCGGAGTGGGACAACCCCGCCGCCCCGCCCCGCGCAAACGCCGACACCGCACTCTGCCGTGACTGACCGAGAGACGACCGCTCGGCCACCGACTCCGCATACACCGACACAGCACTCGGGGGCTGCGTCCCGCTGTCTCCATCCCCGTGCGTTCCGCTGTACTCGGTCTCGGGCTCGGACTCGTCGGACGAATACTCCAGGCCCGGCATGGCGGGAGCCACAGCCGACCTGAAGGGCAAGGAAGTCGACGGCCCGCCGGCCGGGGAAGCGTCGTCGTCCGACGCTTCGCCGGAGGGCACCTCCGCAGGACGCGTGTCGAGGCGGAAGAAGGTCTCGACGGGCTTGGCGG
Source organism: Streptomyces sp. NPDC054786 (assembly GCF_053611685.1). Taxonomy (NCBI): domain Bacteria; kingdom Bacillati; phylum Actinomycetota; class Actinomycetes; order Kitasatosporales; family Streptomycetaceae; genus Streptomyces; species Streptomyces sp. NPDC054786. The sequence continues at coordinate 23,286 of NZ_JBSHAW010000009.1, forward strand.
GCTTGGCGGGCTCCGAAGCGGCCGGTGCGGCGGGTCCGGCGGGTGCGCTCCGTGCCGCGGTCACGTCCGTGGTGGTGGGACGGCCCGGGCTGCCCCAGGTGAAGCCGTCAGGAACGGAGCCGCTCTTGTCGAAGCCGTTCTGAACGAAGCTGCTCCAGGTGAAGCTGTTCGGGTCCGCGCTGTTCTGGGTGGGCGGGGTGGCCTGGGTGGGCGGGGTGGCCTGGGTGGCCTGGGTGGGCCGGCTCTGGGCAGAGCTGTCCTGAGGAGAAGTGGTGCCGGTGCCGGCCCAGTGGCCGTAGTGCGGCCCGCTCTCCGGCAGGTGCAGGAGGAACACCGCCCGGCCGCCTTCAGGGCCGGCCTGCCACGGATCGCCGCCCCCGGGCAGCAACACGTTCACTCGCACACCGAGCACCGCGGCGGCTGCTGCGAGGGTGAGCCAGTCGTTACCGTCAGAGTCTCCGCCGTTCCGTATCTCCTCGATCCTGTCGATGCGTTGGCCGTCGGTCTCCGTCAGGATGGGTGCATCGGCGCCGGGGACGGAGAGCCGGCGGAGCTTGGGCCAGTACAACTGCGGGGACTCCGCCCGCTCCCGGTCCTCGTCGAGCCGGTCGGCGACCAGATCGCGCAGTTCCTGCGTGCCAGCAGGCCAGGGGTGCCTGGCCAGGGCCGCGGTCTGGTCTTCCGCGACCGCGGTGAGGGCGTGCAGCACGGACTCGTCGTCCGGTGTGGGGAGCGCGTCCAGCTTCCGGACCGCCAACTGCTCGTCCTGCTGCTCGGTGGTCCGGAGCGTGGCCCATTCATCGTGGCTGTCGTCCACGTCGTGGACGTCGTCCGTCGGCGTCGGCGTCGGCGTCGGCGTCGGCGTCGGCGTCGGCGTCGGGGCGAACGATTCGTCCTGTGGGGCGAGTTCATTGTCGACAGGAGCGGACCAGCCGGTCGGGCCGCTCTGCCCGCTCCGGCCGCTGCCACTGGCCCCGCCGATCTGGCTGGGCCTGCCATCCTGGTCGGCTTCGCTGTTCGCGTCGTCGTCGCCGGAGGTCTCCGACTCCCAGTCGTCCGGTACGTCCTCCCACTCGGAGTCGGAATCGGCCTGCCCCGCTTCGTCCTCGGGGAGCGGCTGCTCGACGTCCGCCGGGGCGCGCAGCTCGCGCGGGATCAGCGCCTTGAACGTGTCGCCGTCCAGGAGCAGACGGACGTTGGGGCGACCAAGCTCGGGCTTCGGCCCGTCGGGGTCCAGGCCGTCCGGGTAGTAGACGAACTCGCCCTGGCCTGGGAGCACCACAGTGACGTCGACGTCGTGCAACAGGGCGAAGAGCTGCGGCAGGTAGTCGGAGGCGGCGTTGTCATGTCCGGCCTCCTTCACGCCGCGGACTTCCGCGTTCCCGGCTCGCAGGAGCTGACGGGCCAGCAGCTCCGCCCGCTTCTCGGGGGTCAGCCGCACATTCTCGTTCAGCACGCCATCCTGCTCGAACTGGAGCTGGTGCGGGCGCTCCAGTTCCACACCCGCTTCGCGCAGCTCCTCGGCGGTGAAGACATCGCCCCCTTCGGGGCCGAACCAGGAGTCCGCGAGCCCCGGCCGCCGACGCAACTGCTCGGCGAGCGCCTCGCGCACCGCGCGGGCGCGCTCCTGCGGAGTGCCGTGCTCGTAGTGGTCGCCGGTGTACCGGCCGAGGTCGTGCAAAGCGGACAGGCCGTCGGCCAGGGACAGCGGCAGGCCCTCGCCCTCCGTCGTCTCCGGGTGCTGGGCGTCGTGCGGGTCGTGTACGTCGTAGACGACGCCGCCCAGAGTCACATAGCGGCTGATGGTCCGGTCCGCACCGCCGTCCCACTCCACGTCGCCGCGGGCCGGCGACTCCAGCGCCTCGTTCAGTGCGATGGCCCGCCGCTCGGCCTCGGAGAGGTCCCTGGTCGGACGTGTCGCGGGGAAGGCGGTCGGTGCCGGCAGCTCCTTCTCGGCGAAGTCGGCCACCGCCTGCCGGACCCGGGCCGTGTGCCACTCGTCGGCCAACCGCTGCCGCCGCTCCTGGAGTTGCGGCCTCTCCTCCTCCGTGATGGGCCGCAGGCGAAGGATGTCGTGCCCGCGCTTTTGCAGCTTGTGGGAAGTGGGCTGGGGCGACGGCTCCTTCAGTGCCGCATCGGCGCGGGCGAGTTCCTTGGCGAGCTCGTCGACCTCGTCCTTGCGCACGTCGAGCGAGCCGCCGTTGCCGAGGATCTCGGCGGAGTCGCGGGCGAAGCGGGCCGCGTCCTGCGCGCCGGCCTGCTCCGAGACCTCCTCGGCGTTTTTCAGCTTCTCCACTTGCCCGTCGATCGCTTCGCGCATGCGGCGGCTCGTCTCGACCGCCGCGGCCAGCGCGTTGCGCAGGTAGGCGATCTCGCCGCGGACCAGCGTGGCGTGGTCCTCGTTCCTCTCGGCCTGCGCCTGGGCGAGTTCGGCCCGCTTGCCGGACAGCTCCTGCCGGAGGCCGTCTGCCTTGAACTCCTCGCGCAGCCACCCGTGTTCGCCCGGTACGGGTCCGGGGAAGATGCCGCCGGGCGAGGCGGCCTGCGTGGCCAGCCGCTGCGCCTTCCGGTTCCGATGGAGCGGGCGGCGGGGCTGCTTCTCGTACGCGGACGGCCCGGCGGACGGATGGTCCAGGTCCCCGGCCTCGCCCGGGTCGGCGACGAAGTGCTGGTGTGCGGCGAGGCCGCCGTCGGAGGCATCCGGGATGTACGGGGCCGGCTTCTCCGACTCACGGCGGAGGCCCGGCTCTTGCTGGTACCAGGCGAGCTGCCGCTGGGCGGCCCGCTTGGCCTTGATGAACTCCCCGGTCAGCCGCTCGTAGACGTCGCGTTCGCGGGCCAGGTCCTTCAGATGGGCGGTCAGCCGCCGCACGGCCCCCTGGTAGCGGCGGACGAGGGCGTCGCCCTGTGCGGTCGGGTCGGCCGCATCGCTCAACAGGCTGTAGAGATCCTCGTAGTCGCGCTCCACGCGGATCACGGCGGCGTTGTGCGCCTGCCATGCCGTGCCGGACCGCGCGTTCAGGTCCTTGACGTGGTCGAAGGCGTCGGTCAGCTCCTGCGGGAAGTTCTGACTGCCGATGAGGTCGTGCTCACGCGCGAGCTCCTCCGGGACAAGGGCGACGAGGTCCTCACCGGAGGTGAAGGACGCGGCGGTCCGCTCCCCGCGCTCGGGGGACTGCGGGTATCCCCTGAAGAACCCGTGAACGGCGCCGGTGAGCCGCTTCAGCCGGCTGTTCTTGACCTCGGCCCGCACCTCCTGCCTCACCCGGGGGAAGGCGACGACCAGCCTGCGGACAGGCGCCTCCACGTTCCTGCTCTGGTTGCCGGTGACGTTCTCGGTCTTGCCGCCGCCGACCTCACCGGTTCCGATCGGCACGTTGTCGCTGGGGAAGGTGCTGCCGTCGGCGCCCGTGAAGGCCGGGTGCATGGAGACTGCGGCCCCGGTGTCGAGCCCGGAAAGCTCCTCCTTACCTTCCTTGGACTCCGCACCGCGCCGTTCGTTGTAGAAGTCCATGTCGTCCGTCGCCCAGAGGACCCGCGGCTTGGCCGCCTCGTCCGTTCGCCAGTGCGCCGTGACATCCCTCGCTACGGCCGAGCCGACGGCGGCCCCGTCGTGCTTCCGCAGGAACTGGAAACCCTTCTTGCTCAGCAAGGGCGATTTGTTGTAGCGCAGGAAGCGGGAGCTGCCCTCGACGGCCAGCTCCGCGGCCGGCATGGTGCCGTGCCGGGTCAGCGTGCCGTGGCCGCGCCCACGCCCGCGGGGGTCAAGGTGCCTGAGGGCCCGGCGCCGCCACGAAATCCCCTTGTCCGGCGCGGAGTCGGAGATCTGGGCGGACGGCTCCGTTCCGGGCGCTCCCGGCGAAGTGCTGGAGCTCGTGCGCACGCTCACACCGGTTATGCCGGGGCTGGAGGCGCCCATGGCGGTGTCGATCGCGGCGCGCGCGGCATCGTTCAGCCGCAAGGCGTTGGGCGCGTGCAGCACCAGGACGTTCTTGTCCTGCAGCATCTCGTCCCAGCGCCCCCCGTCATGACCCGACTCCTCTCGCTTCGGCACCTGAGTGACGGTGATCGGCGGCGGCGCGGGAACTGCCGGTTCAGACTGGTCCCCTTCGGCCGGCTCGGAGGCCGCCGACCCCGGTTCCTCCGCTTCGGGATCCGCCAGCATGAGCAGTGCCTCTGGCCACATTTCCGTGACGTGCCCGGCGGGGACGAGCACCACGGTGGTCTCACCGTTATCGCGCCGGTAGCCCAGCTCCAGCGTCGCTCCCGTATCGAACTCGTGGTGCACTCCATTGCTGGTGCCCACGGGTATGAAGTATTCCGTCTGCGAGTCGGTGACGGCCTTGGTCTTGGGGGCGCCGACGGTCCCTGCCAGGTTGCCGACGAGCAGATGTCCCTGGGGGGTGCCGTCGTCCGTGTTCGACGCGGTGCTGGGAATGCCCACCATGTTGAACAACAGGCTCTTGACCTGCTTGTACAGATGGGACTTCTGAACCTTGGTGACGTACCCGCCCTCCTTTTCGTGGGAGAGCTGGTGGTGCCGCCGCTTCGCGTCCTCGGGCTTGCCACGAACGACGCGGACCCACACCTCGCCGCTGACCGGGCCCCACTCGCCGGCGGCACGGATCGCGTTGCGGAACTGCCGCACCCGCATCCCCTCGGGGGTGGTGAGCTGGTCCCAGAAGGCGCTGACGGCACTCGGGTTGGTCAGCAGCTCGCGCAGGTAATCGCGCACGCCGCCCAGGTCCTTGATGCTCGAATCGGGCAGCACCAGGCCCAATCCCTGCTCCTGCAGCCGCAGGCTGAACTCGCGCAGGGCTGGGCCTGCGTCGATCGCCCCCCGTACCGACACGAAGAGCGGGCCGTTCGTCAACGGGCGCATGACAGCGGTGGGATCGATCTCATCCAGGCGCTTGAGCCTGCCCAGGCCGCCGTTGCTCACGAGCCCGAGCCTCTCGGCGTCCCGCCAGTCGTAGAGCTCGGCCCGCTCCTTGTCCACCACCCTCCCCGCGATGGCGGTGTCCCCGGCGGGACCGGAATGAACCGGCTTTATCCTGGCCTGAGCGACGTAGGCGGTGCGTTTCCACGTGGAACGCACCTGCCGACCGCCCTGCATGTCGGAGTCGTTCGTCGTGGCGGACCGACTGCTCGACGTGCCCTTGCCCACGGTCTTGTTGTAGAGGGTCGCCGAGGGCCCGCCGACGAGCGTGCCCGGCACCTTGTCAGGCGACGACGCATTGATGCCGACCGCTCCGGTCAATCGCGCCGAAAGGTCCCTGGTGCGCTGGCTGGACTTGCTGCTCTCCACGGTCAGGTCGCTCGTGTTGAACCGCTCGGTATCCAGGCCCTCGTCCACCACGTCCCAGACCCGGTGGCCGATGGACGAAGCGTGCAGCTCGATCTCGGCTTCACGCCCGAAGAATTGCCCCTTGACGTAAATGCGGGTGACGTCCACGCCCTCGCGAATCATGGCGTCCAGAAGACGAGTCCACTTGCCGTCGGTGAAGAGGTTCTCCACGCGTTGGCGTTCGGTGCCGCCCCCGAACTCCAGGGACCACCTGGTCTCATTCGGCGAGATCTCCGCCAGAAGCTTCGCCAGGAGATCGGCCAGGAGCTTTTCGTGGCCGAGCCAGAGATGGGTGCGGTGCACGCGCTCCGGGTCCGACACGGGGCGCTCGCGGAGATCCTTCAACAGCGCCAGCGCCTCGGAATCCGGCAGCCGCTGCGAGTCCAGCGGCGGCGACGCCGGCCCGTGCTGTACCTCCGGTACGGGACCCGGAGCCCCCACGGTGCGCAGGTTGTCCGGCATGAGGGCATCCGGATGGGAGATGAGCGCAGTGGCCTGCCACCGCAGCACGCCGTCGCCCCCGGGGCTGCCCAGCCGCTTCCGCTGCGGTCCCTTGCGGAAGGCCGAACGCGAAAGCAGCCTCAGCAGCGCCATCGGCTCCTTGGTGAAGTAGCTCTCGGCCTCCAGCTCCATGTCGACGGCGTAATTGTGCACCCGCGAGCCCGACACCAGCATGTGGCCGACTCCGGCCCTCATGCTGATCCCGCCTCCGCGGGTGCGGGAGTGTCCGTAGGTCCCGATGGCCCCCCCGGCGATCCGGTTCGAGGAAGTCACCAGCTTCGGGCCGGCTGCCCCGCCGAAGCCCAGCGACCACGACTGAGTGGTCTGCGAGCTCGTGCCGTGCTCACCGGAACCGCTGTTCCAGCCCCGGGTCTTCTGGGTCGGACGCACTCCCGCCCAGCGCGGCTCGGACCACTTCGTGGCCCTGATCGCCAGAACGAGGCTCTGCGTCCCGAGACGGCCGCGGCGGGAGAGGACTACGTAGTAGTCCCGCCCGTCGAACATCACACGCATCCGCGGATCGAATGCCACCGGCGACAGCATGGCCGACAGCCGCCCGCGGTTCCGCCGCGCACTGCCGGCCGCCCGGTACACGCGGTCGAAGCGCCGCTTGGCCTCCACCTTGGCGGGGGAAGGCAGGCTGGGAAGCTCCGCCCAGCCGGCACGGCCCTGACGGCGCAGATTGCGCACCGCCGCACCGGACTTGAGCAGCCCGGAGCGCATGCCCCAACGCGCCTCCCGCGACGCGTTGCGCACCGCCGCACGGGACGTGCGCAGCGCGGGCGAGACCCCGTGATGCGCCCGGTTGATTCCGCGCCGCATCCGTGAAGGCTGGGCCCTGACCATGGCCCTCACCCTCTCGTCCGGATGGCGCTCCAGCTCCCGGATAAGGGCCGTCACCATCTGGATCGCCAGCGGCTCCTCTTCGAGGGGCTCAGGGGCGGCGCCCTCCACCGGCGACTCCCGAGTCGCGTGGGCACCGCCGATGCCGCGGCTGCTCATCCTGGAGGCGAGTTTGTGAAGTCGGCTCCACCCGCTCCGCGGCTGCGACACAGAACCCCGGCTCGGGCTGCGTCGCGACGACGAGGCACCGGCCCCACCCACCGGTTCCGCTCCCTGCGAAGCGGCCAGCCTCTGGCGCTTGGCAGACGCAATCATCAGCCCGCGCTTCGGCTCCTCCCCGCTCCTCTGCGGCTGGTGCGGCCGGCCGCCGCTGATCTCCTTGGCCGCGACGAACAGACCCCTCTGATAGGCCATCGCCGCGAACGGATGCTCGCGCACCTCCCTCGGCAGCCGCTTCGGCCCCTCCGGCGGAGCACCGCCGTTCTCCACCTCAGGCCTGAGGTTCGCGTCCCAACCGCCCCACTCCCGCGCGTAGTCGAAAGGAACACGTACCTGGGCGCGCGCCCGGAAAGTCTGCTCGAGCTCCGCCGGATCGTAGTCCTGCGGGAGGCCGGCGACCTCGCGCGGCGGGTGGTATCGGACCTTCGCCCTCATGGGCACGTCGTACAGGGCGTGGACCTTGATGTTCTCCAGGCCGGTCCGCTGGTTGCCCGAGACCGTGCGGGAAGTGGCGTCGGTGCGGCTGGTGCTGAACGTGCCGCCGACCCCGAACTCCGCACGGAAGACGGGATAGTTCCACACCGGCCCGGCGAAAGCGGCGGGCGCGGCGCTCTTACCGGCCCCCAGGGTTCGCTTCACTTCCGTGCCCGTGTCGCCCACGGCGCGTGTCTTGTCGTCGTCGAAGAGGTCCTGCAACGTCCAGTGGCGGGGCTCCTCATCCGTGCCGCGGTCGTACTCCAGTGAGTAGCTGAAGTACCCCGCGTCACGGTTTCCCGCGCGAAGGGGACGGGTCTGCCCCTTGCTGCGGGTCAGATTCACCATCATCTCGCGCAGCGAGGGGAGCAGATCGAGGATGTCGTTGGCGCCCAGATGCTCGAACTCCACGCCACCGTACTCGTGCACCACCCGCAGCAGCCGGTTGACCACCACCGGGGGCAGAGCGAACTGGTCGGCGCTCACGTGGTCCGGCGTCACGTTCTTCGGCAGGCGCAGCTCCCGCGGAACCCCCAGGGGGCCTGCGGGCATCTGGCGCGCCATCCCGTGAGGGACCTTCCACTGGAAGCCGTAGCGCACGCCCAGCCGGATCGCGCCCGGCGACGAGTCTCCCGCCGTTGCCCGAGCGACCAGGCGGCCGTGCCCGTCCTGCTCGTACACCTCGGCGTCGACGACCAGATGGTTGGCGTAGGTACGGCTGTCGCCCAGGGCCCGCACCTCGCGGCTCCCGCTCGAGCGGTTGCTCTCCGCCGTTTCGCGCGTCAGCAGGTTGTAGCCACCAACGAATTTGGCCTCGCCCATGCCGGTGAACTCGCTACCCGGATAACTGCCGAAACCGATGGCGGGCATGCCGACCGGCCTGGACACACTGGTCTCGTGGAGCCCCACGGTGGTCCTGGTCCGGTCGGTGATCTTCCCCTCGAGCCGGTGCTCATAGCGCGTGTAGTCGCCGAAGTTCCGCGCCCTGACCTTCGCCAGTCGCCAGGTGCCGTCCTTACCGAGGAACCGCATCGGGAGGCCGTCGCCCACCGCACCGGGCTCCTCTTCGTTCTCCAACTCCCCAGGAGTGCGCGGAATGGAGGCGAGGAGCGCCTGCGGGCGCTCCCGCAGCTCGTTCAAGAGAGCGATGCGGAACCGCTCCACATCCTCCGAGTGGACGTCGAGCCTCGCGACGATGCCGTCGGCGACCTGCTCGGCCTCCCGCAGCTTGATCTGCGTCCCGCCGACGGTGACGGCGTGCCGCTCCAGGGCGCTGCCGTCCGCGAAGACCTGCTTCTCCCTCTCGGTGAAGACCGGGTCCAGGGGGCCGCCAGGGGTGATCCGGTAGACGTCGGTGACGGCGTCGCTGTCCAGCTGTGCGGAGGGCAGCGTCAAGTCCGCGAGCTGTACGGCCAGTTGGCCGTCATCGCCCGCGTACGCCTCCGGAGCGCCGTTCTCGTCGCGCGGCGCGTGCAGCACCTCGCGCTGCAGCTCGCGCAGATAATCCAGGACCCCGGCACGTATCGCGGCAGTCTCCTCCTGCGAATCCGCCGGATCGACGCCGGGGTTCAGCCGCAGCGTTCGCCGCACCGCGACGAACTCCGCCCACGCCCGCTGCTCCTCCCCCGTCAGGGCACGCGGCGCAGTCGCCGGCGCCTCCTCCGGCGAGACGTCGGGCACCGCCAGCAAGTCGCCGTCGACCCAGCCGGGCAGTCGGGGGTCGGGGCGGCCATGCGCACGGCGCAGCCGGGTGGCCTCGTACACCAACTCCCGTACGGCAGCGCTCGCTTCCAGGTCCAGCGGGGCCGTTGCGAACCTGACCCCCTTCTTGGGACGGGGGCGGTCCGGGGCGTCGGAGCGCGTCTCGCCGTCGGCGGGTGAGGCCAGTGCGCCGCGGCTGCCGGCGTCGGGGAAGGGGATGTGGACCGCGGGCACACCCGTGCTCGGGTCGTCGGGGATCAGATGGAGACCCGAGGCGTTCGCGGCCAGCGTGTGCTGGGCGGCGTTCGAGCCTGATCCGTCCATGCCCTCCAGGAGCGTATCGAGATTGCCGACCTTGCCGATCCATCCGCTGTCCCCGCGCAGCAGCGCCCCCGACGGTTCGTGTACGAAGTCGTCCCCGTAACGGATCCAGCCACGGGGGGAGAGGACCGTGCCCGACGGGAGGGTGATCTCTCCCGTGTCGGTGACCTCGTACGTCAGCGGTGTCGAGCGGGACGGTGAGGGCCGCAGATAGGTGAACGACAGCCCGGAGGCACCGCCCGTCGCCTCGGCAGCGCGGTGCGCCGGCATCTCGATGACGCCTGCGGACCGCGGTTCGGAAACGGTGAGTTGAGCGCCTATGGGCCACTGCGCCGCGAGCGGGTCGATCCCGGTGTCCGGGGAACCGCCGCGCATGCGAAGGCGGCTGGGCATGGAACGCCGGCGGCCGTGACCGTCGGTGGTCTGCGGGGGCCGCGCGGTGCGCCGGTCGTCGATCTCGACGGTCGCCTCACGTCCGTTGGCGCCATCCTCTGCCACCTGCTCGGTCTGCAACCTGGGGGCCGGAATGTCGTCCATCGTCAGGTGCGGCCCGGGCTCCCCGTCTTGCATGTCGGAGAGGTGCTTGGCGAGGTTGTCCCAAAGGCCCCGGATGACGGCCTCGGCACGCCGCTGGGGCCGGTCGTCCGGCACTATCCCGGCCAACAGACCGAGGCTGGTGTTGGCCCTGCCGGTGACGGTGACCTGCGGCATGGCCAGGTCATGGTCCTTGTTCCACAGCGCGATACGCGAGAGCGCGAGCCCCAGCCTGTTGATCCGCCAGTCCTGCCCCTGCAGTTCGTGGGAGTTGTGGTCGAAGCGCACGGAGGTGTGCAGCCTGAACGGAGTCTGCCCGTGCAGCACCACGGCCGTGAACGCATTGACCACGGAGGGGCCGCCCTCGGCCGACAGCCCGCTGTTGTACTCGTGGAATGTCTCTCCGGGCCGGCGGCTGTACATCTCCAGGCGCCACAGATCGGTGGCGGGCACGAACGGTGCGGCCCGCTCGATCTTCTTCATCGCCGCGATGTCGGCGCTCTTCGACGCGGCCATCGCCTCGGCATACGCCGGGTTCTCGCGGGTAAAGGGGGCGAGGCGGGCCCTCATCCGGTGGGAGACGAGCAGCGCCTGCACCATGTCGAGGCGCTTCCGCAACGAGTCGGCTCGGTCCTCGTCGCCGTTTCGCTCTGCGTCATCGATGTCCTGCTCCAGGGCGTCAGCCATGTTCAGCAGCCGCGGCTGGTCCGTGTCGCGCAGGTTGTCGTCGAGGACTTGGTGCATCATGTGCTCGCGCTGCCTGCCCTGCGCGAAGTTCTCCAGCGTGACGTGGTGGTTGCCGTCCTCGCTGGCCAGGACAACCTGCGCGAAGTGGTAGCCGAAGTGTCCCCCGGGCGGGTCTTCGGGGAAGGTGTAGTTGCGCTGGAAGTCCTGGATCCCACGGGCGTCGATGGCGCTGATGCCCTGGATGACATAGCCCTCACCGACCCTCGGCCACGCGAACTGGTTCACGCCGACCGCCTCGGCCGCCGTGTCGAGCGGCTCTCGCAGCGAGTTGCCCTCGGTGGGGTCGAGGGCGGAACCGTACTCCGCGCCGGGTGTGTAGGCTCCGGCCCGGCCACCGACGCGGCCTTGGTCCCGGGCCGCCCAGGAGGCCATCCACGAGGGGGCCGCCGTCTCCGGGGGCAGCCCTCCGCGGGCAATCCCGGCGAGCGCATGGGCTACGTGGTGTGTGCCGGTGATCTCCCAGCCGTCCAGGCCGTTGATAGAGGCGGTGGCGGGGCTCCCTCCGTCCGGGGTGCGGAAGACCATATGGGACAGCGGAGCGCGGTTTCCGCCGGCCACTTCCTGGGCGAAGTCGCGGCAGGCTTCGTTCTGTGCCCGCCCGTCGGGTGTGTGGAACTCGGGCCCGACGGCGTACAGCGGCTCGCTTTCGGAGCCGTCGGGCTTGTGCAGGACGAGGGCCTTGGACATGTCCTGCTTGAGGCTGACCCCGGCGCCGGAGTGGGACAGTTGCCGGGCCGCGTTCGTGACCGCCTTGCGGGTGGCGTACACCCGCTGGTTCCTGGTCCGGCCGCCTCCCTCGGACCCGAGCAACGCGATCGTGTAATCCCCGGAGATCCGCAGCGGAGGCCGTGCGGAACCGGTGACCGTCTCCCATCGCTGAGTCGGCTCGTACAGGTTGCCCAGCAGGGTGCCACTCGCGTCGAACAGGTCCGCCCGAGTCAACGAGTTCATCGGCGGCACGTGGGACAGCACGTCGTCACCCGTGCGATCGATCACGTGGTAGTCGTGCGTGATGAACGGCCGGGGCTGGATGGGGCCGTGCGGCGCCGGGAAGGCACCGGCGTCCTGCGTGCCGGCGTCGTCGTCGGGCCCGAACGCCTCCATCCCGAAGACGAACCCGGTCGCGTCGCCCGGATCGCCGTAGCGGGACGGGACCGTGCCCAGACCGATCGTGATGGTGTCCTCGTCGCTGCCGGGACCACCGTCTCGCACCGGCGGCCGGGCCCTCAGGGCGTACTCCAGATAGAACGGGTCGTCCTCGTCGTCGCTCTCCTCCGACGACGAATCCTCGGATGAGGAGCCCTCCTCCGGAGCAAACGAACGAGCCGATGCGAGCGCTTCCTCCAGATAGAACGGGTCGTCCTCGTCGTCGCTCTCCTCCGACGACGAGGCCTCGGATGAGGAGTCCTCCTCCGGAGCAAACGGACGAGGAGCCGGCGAGAGCGCTTCCTCCAGGTAGAACTGGACGTCCTGGTCCTCGCCCGATGTCTCCGACGACGAGTAGACGGAAGACGGCGAGTCCGGCCGTGCGAGCGAAGCGTCCGGTCGCGCACTCGGCTCCGGACTGAAGAGGATGGGGACTTCCTCCTCGGAGTTCCCCCACGACTCACGGGAGCCGGCAAAGCGGACGCCCTCGCGCAGGTTGTCGTCGTCCGCCTCCAGCGCCCACTGGATCACATCCAGGACGTGGTCGGGCTCGACCCCCTCCGGTGCGGGTGTTCCGAGCATCCCGCGGATCAGCTCCCCGGCGCCGAGGTTCTGCCCCTCCATGCGTGCGAAGTGCACCAGCCGCCTGCCGGCATCCAGCAGGTCGTCGCGGAACCAGCCGTCCTCGATCGGCCTCCCGAGGAGGTCGGTCAGCCAGTCGCCACCGCCCTGCCCGCGCCCGTCCGCTGCCTCATCCGGTGCATGGCCGCCCGGCAGACCGTCGTGTGACTGCCCGACGCTGCCCGCGGGCGGGACCCTGCCCTCGCGCTCCTCGAGATCTTTGATCATCAAGCTCTGCGCGATGGCCCACGCGCGCCTGGGCAGATTCGTCTTGTCCGAATCGCTGAGTTCCGCGTCCTCCGCGACCACGGTCGCCATGTCCACGCGAGCCTCCGGCCAACCGTGGGTGGCGAGTTCGCGCTCGATCTGGCCTGGCAGGTATTCGGCTTCGAGGGGGGTCAAGTGACCGGTGTCGCCCAGCGGGTAGCGCGGACCGGTCCTGGCCGACGTAGTCGCGGGCCGCCTCACCAGCGCCGCGACATCGCCGCCCTGCGGCGCCGCATTCCCGGTCTCGGCGGCCGGTTCACCTGACGTTTCCGGCACATGGAGATACGGGACATGGACCGCTATCTCGCCACCGGGGTACGCGGGAACAAAGTAGACCTCGGGACGGCCCTCCTCAGAAGGGACCGTCAGCAGGCGGTGCGGCCGCGACCGGGGGTCGAGTTGAGACAGCGCCTCTTCGAGCGCATCCCAGTTGTCGATCTCCACGATCGCGCCGCTGTCGCCGAGCAGCAGAAAACCGCGTCCGTGTACACCTTGAACGAAGTCGCGCCGCCCGAAACCGACCCACCCCTCCGGCGACAGCTGCACACCGTCGTGCAGCCGCACCCGGCCGTCGTCATGGAGCTGATAGCCAGGCGCCGAACTCCCCTCGGGAAGGGTGATCTCATGCCACTCCGCAGGGGCCTTGCCCTTCCCGGCACCGGCATTCCGCGCTATGTCCCCCGTCGGCACCGGGAAACGGAGCCCTGGCCGCGGTCCCTCCACCGTGATCCGAGAACCGACCGGCCTCCCGGCCCACCCGGAGTTGACACGCGTCCCCGCCGAACCGCCGCGGGCCGAGGTCTTCGGGAGGGCAGGAACCTCCTCGAGACCGGCCAGCACAGACTGGACATGACGGCTCTCCAGCCGGCCCTCGCTGACCGCCTGACGCAGCACATCAGCAGGCTGCGCATGGGTCAGCCACTCTACCGCCGCCTCAAAAATCGGCCTCGTCTCGGAACCCGTCCACGAGGCCCGCTCGTTCAGAAGCTCCAGCAACTGCCCCACGTCAACCGGATCGCCCGCCACAACCTGCGCGAACCCCCGGGCGAAATGCTCCTCAAGCTCCTGCACGTAATCGGGATGCACACCCGAAGCCGCCGCCGACGCACCCTGCGTCGGCGCACCGCCGCGCATCCGCAGCCGCCTCCCGGACCCGAGCTGCGCCGGTGAGCCGGCCCTGTCTGCCGGTCGTCCCTCGGCATCCCCCACGGACTCGGCGTGCGCTTCGGCCGGGTTGCCGTCCTGATCCAGCTCGATCGACCGGAAGTCGGAGCCCGCCTGCGGGAAGGTGTCGGTCGCCTGCCCGATGTGCGGGTCGAACTCGTCGGCACCGAAGGAGAAGTCCCAGCCCACCCGGTCGAGTTCGGTCCAAAACGACGAGTCATCGTTGAGGTTGGTATCACCGCCACCGAAGCCGAATCCGCCAGGCCTCCCGTCCGCACCGAGGGCGAAGTCCCAGTCCACCGGAGTGGCTTCGGGCCAATGCTTGTCACCATTGAAGCTGGTATCGCTGCCACCGGAGTCGACATCGCCAGACTGCCCGTCCACGCCGAGGGCGAAGTCCCAGTCCCCCGGCCCCTCCGGCAAAAACGACGAGTCACCGTTGAAGCTGGTATCGCCGCCACCGGAGTCGACATCGCCAGACTGCCCGTCCACGCCGAGGGCGAAGTCCCAGTCCCGACCGAGCTCGGGCCAAGACGACGAGTCACCGGCCTCGACACCGGCATCACCGCTACCGAGGTAGATATCACCAGACTGCTCGTTCTCGACCGAGCCGGTCGACGGGCTCGCTCCGACGTGCGGACCCGAACTGCTGGAGGACTCGCCGACGAGCGGGGGAGCCACAGCATCGCTCAGCGCTGCCGGCTGCCGTTCCTCACCGAGGGGGGACTGGAGGCCCGGACCAGCCACGCTTTCGCTCAACCGCCCCTGCGCCAGCAGGCCGGCCTCCATGGCCTGCAGCCGAATACTCTTCACCCGCTTGACGGACTCGGGGGCCTTCCTCTTCCAAATATCGCTTCTACTAATCCCCGCCGCGCGGCCCGCGTCGGCATCACTCGTCCCCGGCCGCTGCATCGATACCCAGAATATTATCCACATGACGGGATTGATGGCTTCTGTCCCCCGCCGTTGGACGGGGGGCTCAGGGACCACAGCCAGTTCTTCCGCCGTGGGCCCGAGCGTGGCCAGCTTCGCCCGCCCTTCATCCCTGAAGGTGCCCGCGTCAAGCACTTGCTGCGCCCATGAGACTTGTTGTGTGGGCTGCTCTTGAGTGGGCGCTGCCGGCTGCCGTCCCCCACCGGAGGGGGGCTGGAGGCCCGGACCAGTCACGATTTCGGTCAACTGCACCTGCGCCAGCAGGTGGGCCTCCATGGCGTCCTTCCGCTCCCGCCGGTTTTTTGCCACCGGGTCAGCATCCTCGGCGGGGACCCTCGTTTTCCAAGATTTGGCTTTCCTTTCCCCAAGCCCCGCCGCGCGGCCCGCAAGGGCATCGCTCGTACCCGGCCGCTGCATCGAAACCCAGAATATTATCCACTTGACGAGGGGATGAATGGGTTCTGCGGGTTCTGCCTGACGGAAGTCAAAGTCATGGATCCCCTCAGGGGGCCGAGGGACCGCAGCCAGTTCTGCCGCCGTGTGCCTGAGCGCGGCCAGCTTCGCCCGCTCTTCATCTGTGAGACTGCGCGCGGCAAGCACTTGCTGCGCCCAGGAGTCTTGGTGTGTGGGCTGCGCTTGGTTGGTCTCGCCGGCGGCGGGGGCGGTATCGCCTGACTGCTCGTTCGTGGTCAAGCCGGTCGACGGCCTCGCTCCGAGGAGCGGGGGAGCGACAGCATCGCTCTCGAGCAGCCTCACACCTGCGTACATCCTCGCGAGCCAGGACCCTGCAACCTCGACCGTCTGATGCGGAGGCTTCAAGGTGTCGTCCAGCACCGCGTAGAGGTGGGCGACATCATCGTTATCGAGAGTGAGTGGCTCGCTGCCTCGCCCACGCCGGGCGAGCACCTTGTTCGCTTCATCCTTCAGACCGTCGCGCGTCCCCTCATCGAGAACGCCCTCGCTCGCTTCCCCACCTCCCAGATCTTTTCGCCTTACCAGCTCCCACATATGGCCGGTCTCCAGGGTTTGCTGCGCAATCCGGGCCGCCTCGACAATGCCGACATCCTTCTCCCTATTTTCCTGGTAAACCTTATACAAAATCCAATTCTCTCGGGCCTCCTTCCACCTGGAGGGCATAATTCCCGTATCTATGATCACCTCGCCAACGGCGTCGTTGAAGTCAGCCTTTTCCCTTTCCACTACCATGTGCGCGAACCGTGCCAGCCGAATGGCGTCCACCCATTTTACAATCGCATGGTTGCGACTAATCCACTTTGCGGCGTTACCACGATTAGTATCCGCTCCGAGAGCCGCCTGATGAGTCGTAACTCCAACCTGCTGCCTCAACGCCCAGAATGTTATCCACTTGGCCTCACCAGATTTTTTTCCTTTTTCGGGCACAGGCTTGGGGGGTACCGCAACCAATTCTTCACGCCTGGGCTTATTATTTTCTGCATCCCATATCTTGGCGGTTTCCTCGGACATTCCCATGATCTGGGCCGCCTGATCGAAGTACAGTACTTTCCTGAGAAGCCTGTATTTTTTCTGCTGCTCGGACAGCGTTCGCGGGAATTGCCGGTCTGCCTTAATATCCTCAAGCCACACCCTGGCGGTGATCAAGGAGATATCCATCTCCTTGATCACCTCTGCAAGGCGGGTATCCTCCGCACGATCCACGAGTTGCATCTGCCGAGATTCCACAAACCTCGCACGTTGCTCGGCAAGGTGCTCCGCCTCAGAATCATCCGTGGAAGAACCCACATCCGGTATTTCCACGTCGGCCGGGGTTAGCTGCTGAGGCGCCCGTCCGTCGTCCACGATGATCGGATTCCTACGGCCGCCTGGAGTGAACCTGTAGTTGTCGGTGACACTGTCACTTGCCAAGTGGGCTGCATCGGACAGACTTACCGCCTCATTTTCCTGCGCCGCACCGGGCAGTTCGAACCTGACCCGCTTGGAACGAGGGTCGTCCAGAGCAGCGGGGGCGGGCCGGGCCCCAAGGCTGCTGCCGTATCGGTGGGCTGCTGTGGCCGGGCCGGGGCCGCCCTTTTGTGCTTGGTCCAAGTCGCCCTGGGTCCCGCCCAGCTGCGTGAACACCTGGCCGGGAGCCACACCCATTTCCTCAGCTATCAGCCGCTGCGCGATGAGCCGGCCACGACCAAGGAGATTCAAGCCCAGATACCGGTTCCCGCGCCCCGCGGCCTCCGCGTCCTCCGCGGCAAGCTCCTCGTGCCACGCGAGTACGGTCGCCAGCCCCATGAACGGGACGTCCCCCGCGACGGAGCCGCGGACCCAGCCCCGGACCGCCCCCTCCAGAAACTGGGCGTACTTGTACAGGCTCTGCGCGATGGCCCGGCCTCGCTCGCCGTCATCCAAGCTCAGATAGGAGTCCCCATGCTCCGCCGCAAGCTTCCTGTGCTCCGCAATCACGGTCTCCAGTTCCACCCGCACCGGCCGGACGGCCCTCGATGCGGAGACGCGGAAGGCACCGTTGACCTTCTCCAGCAGGACCTGGGCCTCATCCTCTGACAGGTGCCCGGTGTCACCCAGCGGTTGCTCCGTGCCAGAGCTCGCGGACGAGACCGCCGAACTCCCCGCGGACGCCGAAACGTCGCCCGCCTCCGGCGAAGCAGAGTTCCGGGTCTCGGGACCGTTGACGACGCCGGTCTGCTCACCCTCAGGCGTCGATCGGGATTGCGGGTCGCGGATCAGCTCGTGGGCGAGCTCGGTGGCGGGGATGTGGCTGCCGCGCAGATACTCCGCGGCGATAAGATCGACAACGTCCTCGACGCGAGGAACGACGCCCCACGGGTTCTCGTCCGGCGCCACCTGGTGGATGCGGTTCCCCACCAGTTTTCGCGCCTTGTCAAGCGCCTCCGCCCGCCGATCGACGGGCAGCGACGGGTCGTTGAGCTTGCGACGGGCCTCCTCGTGGTCGAAACGCCGCAGCCTCGGGCTCTGCGCGCGGGCAGGAGCAGGCGCCGACTCCCCCGCCTCGGCACCCGCTCCGTTTCCAGCGTCGCGCCCCCTCAGAGGCCCGGCCTCGGGCTCGGGGTCGTGTACGGCCTGGTCGGCCGGCCGGTCCGGCTGGTGACCGTGCGGCTCGCTCTGCGTCTCCGGGGGCGCCCCGGTCTGCGACTGGTCCGAAGTCTGCGAGGTCTGCGAGGTCTGCGTCGGGCTTGGCTGCTCCGACGGCGCGGGGTCCTCGATGGGTTCGGGCGCCTGGAGTTGCGTAGCGCTGCTGTTGCCCGGGTTCAGGTGGAACGCGTCTCCACCGGAGTCGCTGGAGTGCCCTTGGATGTCCTTGAAGGTGGCGGGACGTTCGTATCCGGCACCCTTCTTGTGGTGCGGCTGAGGCATGCCTGCAAAACGTGCCGGGCCACCGGGGCGGCTGTCCTTGTAATCATGCAGACGCTCCGTCGTGCCATACGGATCGTTCTGCGGCCCACCGAGGAACTGCGGATCCTCCTCCACAAATTCGGGCGCCCTCGACCCCGCACCCCCCACACCTACAGACCCATCGCCCTCGGCCTCGGCGTCGGCCTTCTCCTGGGCCCTCTCCTCAGCACGCTTGTCCAACCGCTCCTTCGTGCCATAGGAGTCCTTCAACTGCCCCCCAAGACGCCGCTCAGGCTCAGCCTTCCCCGCGGTCCGGGCCCTCGCCTGGGCCTTCGCCTCGGCATCGGCCTCGGCCTTGGCCTTGGCCTCGCGGTGGGCGTCCAGCTGCTCCCTGGTGTGGTGGGGATCGTTCGGCCGTCCCCCAAGACGCCGCTCGCCGTCCCCGAGGTCCGAGGGGTCGCTCCGGTCGTCGGCGTGCGAGGTTCCGCGATCCGCGGTGTCGGTCTCCGGTTTCGAGTCCGTTTCCGGGGTGGTGTGGACCGGCTCCTGCTCGGCCACCTCGCCGTGCGGTTCCGTCTTCTCGGCAACCTCGGCAACCTCGGCACCGGCGGTCTCGGTGTCGGCATGGGAGGTGGTGGCAGCGGGCTCGGGCTCTGGGTCGCGTCGGGGGAAGTCGAGCACGGGCGGAGCCTCGTGCTCGCCCTTTGCGCCCGGCCCGGATGCACCACTGTCGCGGTGCAGCCCCTCAAGGTAGCGGGCGAACTGGGCATCGAGGGCCTTGAGTTCACGCGCCTTACCCGCACGGAACGCGGCGTAGAACTTCGCCCGCCACTCGGCCACCTCGGTGGGCGGGGCGTTCTTGGCCTTGGCCCGCCCGGCGAGTTTGGCGGCGCGCTTGGCGGCGGCCTCCTCGTTGGTCTTGGGGTCCTTCGTCTTCGGGTCGTGATCGCCGCCGCCCGAGGTGGAGTGCTCCTCACCCTCAGGGGACTGAGACTCGTGGGTCTCATCGATGACGGAGGTACCGGGACCGTCTGACGCCCCGCCGCCACCGGGCTCGTCATCCCTGCCACCCAGCCGCGGGCCACCGGAGCGCGAGTTCATGCCACCCGGCTCAGAACCGTCCCTGCCGCCGGGCTCGCCCTGGCGGTTGAGGATGTCCTCCAGGGTGACCGGCTTCTCACCACCAGCCCCGCCGCCGGCGCCCTCGCCGTGGCCGCTTCCGGTCAGGGCGTCGCCGTCACGGCTTCCGCCCCCACCGAGTCCGCCGTCGGTCCTACCACTTCCACCACCCGTACGCGTCCCCCCACCCGCAGCGGTACCGCCACCGGAAACGTGCTCCTCCCGCGGCTCGGTGCCCAGCAGTGGAATGTCCTTGACCGGCACACCCTCACCGGACAGCTGGTGAAGGCGGGCCTGCCACTCCCTGTCGACCCTGGCAAGGTCCTTGCCCTCGCCCGACCGGAGCGCGGAGGCGAACCGCGCCCGCCAGCCCGCGGCTTCGGGCGGCGACATACCGCGATCCTCACCCGTGCGTACGATCTCCTCCGGCGTCCGGCTCCCCGCACGGCCACCCAACCCGCCCTGACGGCCACCGCCCGCACCCGACTCACCCAAGCCGGACTCGCCCTCACCGGTGCCGTCCTTGCCGGTGCCATCCTTGCCGCCCGAGGCGCCGCCACCGGAGTTGGTGCCGGCCTCGGGCTCGGCCCCCTGGCCACTCTTCGGCGCGGTGACGCTGTCGCCGTGCAGGTCGGAGGCGTCCTTGCCCTCCAACTGCGAGACCCGCGCGTCGAATTCGGCGTTCAGCGACTTGACGGAGTTCGTGTTGCCCGAACGCAGCGCGGAGACATACTTCGCCCGCCAGCCCGCCGCCTCCGGCCGCGACATGCCGTGCTCCCGCCCGTACCGGGCGATCTCAGCACCGCGCTCCTCCGGCGACATCCGATCCAGACTCGACAGCCGCTGCTCCCACTCGTCGTGGAAGTCGGAGATCCTGCCCAGTCCGCCGGAGCGGTGCGCGCCGGCCGCCTCGCTGCCGGCCTCCGTTGCCTCGTGGCCGGTCAGGCCATGCTCCTGGCCCTGACGCGTGATCTCCGCGCCCCACCGCTCGGGCGGAAGGTCCACGTGTTCGCCGTTGGAGTGGACCTCGCCGACGCGAGCGTCCAAGGCCGACTCCACGTCCTTGATGCGCGCGTGGTCCCGGGACTGGTGTGCGTCCTTCACCATGGACTTCCAGCCGGCGACCTCCTCCGGCGGCATGCCGTGCTCCCTGGCGTGCTTTCCCCACGCCTCCGCCCACTGATCCGGAGTGACCCGGACGCCCTCCTGCCCGGCTTCGGGCAGCCGTCCGCTCGCCTCGTCCCAGCTGTCGTGGAACGCCGACACCCTGTCGATGTCGCCGGAGCCATGCGCGTCGTCGGCGGCGGCGCGCCATTCGGGGATCTCATTCGGCGGCATGCCGCGGTGGAATGCCTCGTCGGCGATCTTGTCGCCCCAGCGCGTGGACGGCAGGTCCAGGTGCGCGCCCTCGCCCCGGATGTCGCCCAGCCGCTCGCCCAGACTGGACTCGACGCTGTGGACGAGATCGGGGTTACCCGACTCATGAGCACCCTTGACCAGACCCGACCACTGATGGGCCTCCTCGACAGGCATCCCCTGCTCCTGGCCATGCCTGGACCAGGTGTCGGCCCACTGGTCCGGCGTGACCCCGGAGCCGCTGCCCTGCGGCCGCGGCAGGCCAGACTTGTGCTCCTCCCACCTGTCCTGGAAGTCGCGGACGGCCTCCGGATTGCCGGAATCCTGGGCGTTGTCGGCCTCGCGCCGCCACGGGGCGATCTGCTCCGGCGTCATCCCGCGCTGATGCGCCTCGTTGGCGACCTCATCGCCCCTACGCCCCCGCCCGGAAAGCTCCACGTGCCGGTCGCCGCCGCGGATGTCGCCGATGCGCTTGCCGAGGCTGGACTCCAGACTGTGCAGAGCGACGGGATTGTCGGACTCGTGTGCGCTCTTGATCAGGCCCGACCACTGACCGGCCTCCTCGCCCGACATCCCATGCTCTTGGGCATGCCTGTTCCACGTCTCCCCCCATTGCTTCGACGTGAGCGCCGGATCGCCGCCCTTGGCCGACGGCAGCTCGTCCCTCTCTCCGTCCAAACGCCCGTGGACGTCCTGCACCTTGCGGATATCACCCGAGGCGTGTGCCTCAATAGCCTCCGCCTTTACCCTGTCGACCTCCCCCGGCGGCAGCCCGCGCTCACGGGCCTGGGCAGCAAACCTCTCGCCCCACAACTCCGGCGGGAGATCAAGAGCCGTCCCGGCATCAGACTTCGACCACTCACGCAACCGGTCCCACCCGTTGTGGAATGCGCGCACCGTGCCGATTTCACCCGAGGTGTGGGCGTCGAAGGCGTCCTTCCGCAACCGGGCAACATCCTCCGGCGGCAGACCCAGCCGGTGGGCCTCATTCGCGACCTCGTCAGCCACCTTCGACGGCGACCGGTCGATCGCCAGCGCATCGGCACGGGGATCGTGCGACGCATCGAAGTCGAAAGACCGATCACGCCCAGGCGAGGGCCGGGGCACCGACCGGCCCGGCTCCCGCGGCGGCAACCCGCTCAAAGCACTGTCGAAGTCCTCGTGCGCGGCGCTGATCTGCCGTACGTCATGGGAGTCGTAGGCCTCCTCGAACCGCTGATGCCAGCCCGCCTCGTCCCCCACCGGCATCTCGCGCTCGCGGACCTTCTCATTGATCCACCGGTCACGCTGCTCGCGACTGCCGAACGCCACCCGACTGCCCTCGTGCGGGCCGAGTTCGTGCTCCTTCGGCGGCTCGATGCGCCAGTGCCCCGCGAGCTCTTCCTCCCAGCTCTTCTCCAGATCCCCGATACGGTCCTGGTCCCCGGACCGGTGGGCGGCATCCAACTGCTCCTGCCAGTCCGTCGCCTCCTTATGCGGCATGCCGCGGTCCTTGGCATGCCCCGCCATCTGCTCGAGACGCTCCGGCGAACGCGCCCCGAACTCCTCACCCTCCGCCGGACCATGAGTGCCGGCACCCTCGTCCTCGACTCCGGTAGCGCCTCCCTCACGCCCACCGCGCGTCTCGAAGCCACCGCGCACATCAGACGCACCCGAGTGGGCCTCAGCACCCGGCCCGGTGTCCTTCCGCCCCCCACGGGCCGAATTCCCCTTAGCCGGAGACGAGAGCTTCGACTCCCCACCCACAGAAGACACAGACGTTGCATCCGTCGCAGAAGACGACTCACGGGGCAGCGAAGACGTCCCCTCAGGCACCTCCGTCACGGAGGAGTCGCCACCCGTACGCCCGCCCTGGTCAACAGAACGGGACGAGGCGGACTTCGCCGGACCGGACGAGGCGTTGCCCTCGGAGGCGACAGGACCATCCTGCGACCTCGACGGCCCCTGCGGCTCCTCCTCGTCCGCCTTCTTGCCGCCGCGGGACGGACCGGCGGACTCCTTGTCCTTGGCACCGCGGTGCGGCGTCTCCACCGGGGTTTTCGTCTCGGACGCGGACGGCTTACCGCCGCCCGACCTGGACTCGACACCCCCGGGCTTGGACTCGGGCTGCGGCGCTGTCGCAGCCTGCGGCGGCTCGCTGCCCTCCTCCGGCCGCGGCTGACCACCTTCGTTCTCGGTCCGGCCGGAGTCAGTCTTCCCCCCCGAAACCTTCTCAGCGGGCCGCCCGCCGGACGGGGCACCCTCATCACCCTTTGTCCCGCTCCCGCCCCGAGAGCCGAGGACCGGCTCCGCGTCGCTGGGCCGCCCCGGGTTGGCCCCCGAACCACCCACCTCCGCTAACGTGTTCTCGCCGTCGCCCTCCTGAGAACCGTGCTGCGCAGAACTCGACTTGTTGACCGCGCCATCAGGCTGATTCCGCCCCGGAACGACCGGCGCGGGCTGTTCGGGCTGCTTCTCGGCGCTCCGGCCTCCCCCGCCCCCAGCCGCGTTCTCCTGCTTCACGGGAGGGTTCACAGGATTGGACTTGAGCGGGTGGGGATGATCCACGGAGGGACCGGACTCCACCTCGTGGCCCCGGTCCTGACCCGTTGTGCTCGGCGTCGACTGATTCGGGTCTTCCTTCACCGGCGGCGGCGCCGGGCGCGAGCCGTCCTTGCCCCCGGGCGGTGTCGCTCGCGGCGAACCGCTGCTCCTGTTGTTCCAGCCCGTCAGCTCCGGGGGAGCCTCGGTGGCCGGCCCCTGCCGCCCCGCCTTTACCTGCGCAGAGTTCCCCGCCTTGGCGTTCGGCGTCTGACGCACACCCGCCGGCGAATGGGAAACACCGGCATTCTGCGGGTCCCCATGCCCGGTCTTGCTGGGCCCCCGGCCGGGCGAGAACGGCGTCCTGGACTCATGCACGGTTGCCGTGTGACTACCGCTGCTGTGCGAGGTCGGTGACTCGGGCCCCTGTGCGGCCCGCCCCCCGCCAGGAGCCTCCTGCGTAGGCGACTTACCGGGCCGGTCAGTTAGAGGGAAGCCCTTCCACGAGGTTCCCCCCTTGCCCAAACCGTTCTTGCCCACCTTGGGTATGGAGCCAGGGTCGAGGCCGAGTCCCTTGCCGCCAGGCCCATCCGGCACATGGGAAGGCCCGGCCCCTGTCCCGGACGAGTTCTTCGCAGAGACACCCCCACCCCCGCCGACCGAGGGCACGTCTATGCCCTTACCCGGCCAGGAATTGGACTTGCCCCACAGGTTCTTGGGTCCGCCAGATTCCTCCCAGAAGGCAAAGGGCCCCACCATCGCCCCGGTCGCCGCGCCCAGACCGATGAACTCGCCTTCCTGTTGCCAGTTGATCTCGTAGCCGGTGCCGGTGATGGCACCGATCAGCTCCCCGATGGCGATGTCCTCGGCGAGCGTCGTGGCACCGCCCAGAACCGCGCCGCCCGCGAAACCGATCGCGCCCATCCCGACGCTGCCCACCCGCTGGGCGAAGCTGGAGACTGCCGCCCCAATCCTGGCGATCAAATTCGCCAGGCTTGCCACGACTTCAGCGATCCTGGCGACGAGAGCAGCCAGCATCATCGGCGGCACCAAGAGGACAAAGCTGAAGATCAGCCCGAGAATGGATGCCAGATCCGACGCATTCTCCTGCTCGGCCATCTCCTCGGCCTGCTTCTTGAGCTGATTGCCGTACTCGTTGATCGACTCACCGATCTTCCAGGCGACGGTGGCAGCGCGATAGATCTTTTTACCCAGCACCGTCCAGGCATGATGAGCCGCCGTACCCGCCTCACCCGCCAGCCCAAGTGCCTCCACACTGCCCTCAGGCGACTTGAAGGCACGCTCGTAGACGGTGTCGCCGAGCTCGATCCACATGTTGCCCAGCCCGTAAATGGCATCGAGGTCGATACCCTTGAGCTCGTCCTGCCAAGTCGCCATGGGTCTCTATCTCCTCAGAGGTACTTCTGCGCCGGCTGGGGCCGAACGGTGGATATCCGGGGGCGGCCCGACGCATCGGCCGACGTCGGCCTGCCCGATGCCTCCGACTGCGGCCCTTGCTCGCCGTGTTCCTCATCCAGCGCGACCTGGACGAGAGTGGGCTCAAACTTCCTGCGCACCAGCACGCCCCGCCCTGGGGGACGGTCATACGCCCGCTGGTTGGCGAACAGCACGCCCTCACGGTGGTCTCCCGAGAGCACCAGACCGCCCATGCCGGTCTCCTTCAACCTGCTCAGCAGCGGGTCCGACATCAACGCCCGCCCGGCCCCGCCCACACGCCGCGCCAGGACCAGATGCAGCCCCAACTCGGCTGCCTGCGGCAGGAATTTGGCCAGACCCGCCAGCGGCCCCGGCGCCATACCACTGCCCGCGGCCAGGTCGTAGTCATCGGCCACGACATACAACTCCGGCCCCTGCCACCAGTCCCGCTCACGCAACTGGCGCGGCGTGACCCCGGCCGGGGGAAGACGCTCACGCAGAACATCGATCAGCGCCCCCGCCTGACCGGACACCAACTCCCGGTCACCGCCTTGGGAGCCGATGTACTCCGGCGGCACCGCCTCCAGCAGGCTGCGCCGGAAGTCCACCGCCATGAAACGCACCTCGCGCGCCGAATGACGGGCCGCCAGCCCCCGCATCCACATGCGCAAGAACGCGGTCTTGCCCGACCCCGAGTCGCCGAAGACAACGAAGTGCGGATCGGCGCTTGCGAGGTCCACGCCGACGGGGCGCAGGTCGCTCTCGCGCAAGCCGATGGGCACCTCGCCCTCGGCCAGAGCCGGTTCGGTCTCCTCCCAGTGGCTGCCGGCCGGGAGTTCGGCTGGTGCCTGCAGTTCCCGCACGGTCACCCGCTCCGGCAGCACCCGCAGCGCTGGGGCGGCGGGCTTGTGCCAGGCCGCGGCGAGGCGGCTGACCAAGGACCGCTCGGCGTTGGCGAGATCGTCCGCACTGTCCTCGCCGTCTGCCCTGGGCAGGGCGATGTGGTGAAGCAGGCTCGGGGGGCACAGGCCCCTGCCGGGGATGGCCGCGCCCAGTTCGCGGGCGGCGGCGCGGTTGATCTCGGACTCTGTCGGGTCGTTGAGGTGGAGTTCGATGCGTCCTGGGATGTTGTCGCGCAGATTGGTGCGGATCTCGGCCCAGCGGTTGGCACTCAGCCACAGGTGGACGCCGACCCCGAGGCCACGGGCGGCGATGTCCATCAACATCTCCGGCGCCGTCTCCTCCTCGGCATGCAGCGCGCCCCAGTTGTCGATGACGAGGACCACGTCGGCGGCGCGGACGCCCTCGGGCAGTTCGCCGTTGTCGCGTTTGGTTCGGAAGTCGGCCGCGGACTGCACACGCAGTTCCTTGAACATCCGCTCCCGGCTACCGATCAGCCGCGAGACCTCGGCGAGCACGCGCCGGACGCGGGCCCCGTCCCGACGGCCCGCCACACCCACCACATGCGGGGCATCCTCCAGACCGTGCAGGGCTCCCCCGCCCATGTCGATGCAGTAGTACTGCAACTCGTCCGGAGTGTGAGTGAGCATGGAGCTGAGCATGGCCGTGCGCAGGAAGGTGCTCTTGCCGCTCTGCGGGGCACCGACCATCGCCAGGTGCCCCTGGCGTCCGGTCAGATCCATGATGAGGGGAACCTGCTCCTGGCGCTCGGGCAGGTCGACCACGCCGGCGGGGAACTTCAGCTCGCCGTTCCAGGGCCAGTGTGTGCTGGACAGGCCGCGCTCGGCGTCCTCCTGCGGGTCGCCGAGGAGCGGGGTGAGCGTGAACGCCGGGGGCAGCGGCGGCAGCCACACCTGGTGCCCCGGCGCGTCCTCGTCGACCAGGCGGCCCACGATCGCCTGAAGCTCGGTGCCCGACGCCTCACCCGTAACCTCCCAGGTGACGGTCTCGCTGCTCTCGGTCTCATCGAGCGGCGGGAGATCGCCGCGTACGAGATAAGGCACCGGCGCCGGGGGCTCGCCCCGGCCGTCCTCGGGCTCCTCCGCTCGGTAGGGCGCGGAGACGTGGGCGACGCGGAAACGCTCGTAGACGGACTCGTCCACCTTCAAATAGGCCGAGCCCGGAATGGAGGGCAGCATGTAGGCGTCGGATGTGCCGATGACGGCGCGGCTCTCCCCTGCGCTGAAGGTCCGCAGGCAGATCCGGTACGACAGGTGGGACTCCAGTCCGCGCAGCCGCCCCTCCTCAAGGCGCTGAGTGGCCAGCAGCAGATGGATGCCAAGCGAGCGGCCCACACGCCCGATCTGCACGAACAGGTCGATGAAGTCGGGTCGCTGGGAGAGGAGTTCACCGAACTCGTCGACGATGACCAGCAGGTAGGGCAGCGGCTCCAGCGGCTTGCCGTGGATGTCGGTGCCGCCGGCGGCCTGACGGAGCTGGTACTCGCGGACCGAGTCGACATTGCCCGCCTCACGCAGCATGCGCTGCCTGCGCTGCTGCTCGCCCTGGAGGGCCTGCCGCATCCTGTCCACCAGGGCCAGATCATCGGCGAGGTTGGTGATCAGGCCCGAGACGTGAGGCAGCTCGGTGACCTCGGCGAAGGTCGCGCCGCCCTTGAAGTCGACCAGGACGAACGCCAGATGATCGGGCGTGTGCGTCAGCGCCAGACCCGTCACCAGGGTGCGCAGCAACTCACTCTTGCCCGACCCGGTGGCCCCCACGATCAGGCCGTGCGGACCGATACCGCCCTGCGCGGACTCCTTCAGGTCCAGCGTCACCGCCTCGCCCGTGCCCTCCACACCGATCGGGGTGCGCAGCAGCTCCTTGTCGTCGGGGCCCTTGCGGTTCGTAGCCGGGTCCAGGCCCGCGAGATCCCGGAAGCCCAGCATCCCCGACAGCGACACGTCCTCGGAGAGCACCTGCTCCCGCTCGCCCGAGAGCCGCAGCGGGGTGAGGGCGCGGGCCGTGTCCTCCAGGATCTCCCGCCGGCACTCATCGACGGTGGCGTCCGCTATCTCGCTGCACCGGCCTGCGGGACCCTCCAGGCTCAGCCCGCCCTGCGCATCGACCCGCACCCGTACATCCACCCGTCCCGGCTCCTTGGCCTCCTCCTCCACCAGGCACACCAGATGCAGGCCGAGTTTGGGCCCCGCCTCGTTGAGCAGGTCGGCGACCAGCGGGGAGCGGGCCCACCACGCGGCAGGATCGAAGCCGTTGACGAAGACCACGAACTGCTGCCTGGGCTTGTCGTCACTGCGAATGGAGGTGAACTTCGAGGAACGCTCGCTGCGCTCCGCGACGGCCTTGTCCAACGCCGCCTGAAGATGGTCCTGGAGACCGTGAAAGTCGGCGGCCAGCAGCGGCACCGCCTCCTGCTCACGGCGCTGCGGCTCAGCCCCCGGCTCCTCCGCATGCGGAAGCCACTTCGCCCACTCCAGCCCCGTGGCATCTCCGGTGATGACGGCGACCCGTACATCATCGGGCGCATGCAGCACGCCGAGCTGGGCGAGCATCGACTGGGCCACCTTCTCCGTCCCCTCACGGGGGCCGATGACGCTCACCACGCCGCAGCCGCCCAGATCCACCCAGGCCGGCTGATTCGTGACGCTGCCCAGCGTCTCCACAACCTCCTCCGCCGCACGGCGGGACGGCGGGTCCAACTCGACCGTGGGGTCGGACTGCTGGGCCAGGCTCAGCGGCGTGGCCAGGGGGGCCGTACCGGTCCCCACTCGCAGGTGCAGGAAGTCCTTGTCCTCGGGCCTGCGCTCCCACACCCGGCGCCGCCGGGTGGCAAGCACCCACAGCCGCTCCGGGTCCGGGTGCCGCCACATGCCGGCAATCCGCTGCGCGACAGCGACACGCGAGGCCTGCTTGCGCACGTCCGCCAGATACTCCTCATACCGCTCGCGCTGGCGGCCCTCCTTCTTACGCCGACTGCTGCGCAGCTGCATACGCACCGCGATGGTGATACCGATCGACGTCACGACGAAGGCGACACCCAACAGGATCATCCAGGCCCTGCCGTAGGCGACCATGTACGCGGCCATGCTCATGCTGCTCAACAACGGCAGCAGCAGCATGACCCAACTCGCAGCGCCCTGCGCATCGGTGCGCTGGGGCGGGGAAGCGAGGGCCGTCTTTCCCTCAGGTACAGACGGGGCGGTCATCCGCGCGGGACGGTGGAAAGGAACTCGGCTCATAGCTGCGCTTGCCTCGGCATCGATCAGAACAGTGGGCTGGGGCGCTCAGGAAGCGGACTAATCGGGATAATCTGCGGTCACAGCAGTGTGCGTGGTCTTGTCCGTGTAAGTCGGCTTGCCGTCCGACTCCAGGCCGTTGGCGAAGCGGCGGAAGACGTCGGTGACACCCAGATCGGCCTTCGCGAAGTTCCCGGCCGCGTCAGCCACCCCTCCGACAAGGGCGTTCAGGACGCCCGTATCCGGCTGGTGGCGCTGCCCGAACAGGCCGGTTATCACGTGTTGCCAATCCTCCGTGATCTTCTGGCGTTCCCTCGAAGCGTTGCCCGTCCACGACAGGCGCAGCGATTGCAGCCTGTCGTCGATGGCTCCGAGACAGTCGGACACCTCCGTCCTCAGAGCGTCCAACTCCTTGGCCGTCTGCTGCATGGTGCGGGGCGAAACATCGACGAGGGCGGAGTCGTAGTCCACACGAGATGGGTCATTCACCGCTGCCCCTCCTTCTGAAAGCTACTGGAATAAATCCGGGGATTTTCCTGCGGTAGGCATCTGGAACCGCCGCCGGAACAGAAAAGGCCATTACACAGGCAGCCCAAGTGAATGTCTGGCACTTGCAGACCGCTATCAATATTCAACATGAGACACCCTGACACATGCCCCCTCGAACGATAGGCTTCAAGCAGTCCCAGTGAGACTGGATGCCCTCTGAATCAGGGAGACGCCATGACCGAACCAATAAAGTCGAAATACGACCCGAACCCGATTAAGCCGGGAGGCGGCGACGGAGACCACACGCCGGATCCGGACAGGGGCGAGGACTTCACAGACCGCATCCCCGAAGACACGGTCGTCTGGACCACGCCGCCGTCCTACAACCAGAAACCCGGGGACTGGAGCCAGTCCGGCAGCAGTCAAAACAACAGCGACAAGGACGCCGGCGACGTGGCACACCTGCTCGCCGATCTGACGGCCATGCGGGAAACCGAAGTGAGCATGCTGTCGGACGCCAGGACCGCCGTGGCGAAGTACGAGGAGGTGCGTGAGCACACGCTGGCGGCCAAAGACAACATCTTCGGCCAGCACGCAACGGTGGAGGAGAAGCAGTCGCAGAACTACACGGGCCCGCCCACGATTTCGGAGGTGGACAGCCCCTTTGCTCACAGCGCCCAGAACTTCGCCTCCCACATCAACCCCGCCATGGAAAAGGGGCTGAGCCAGATCGGCGGCATCCTGGAGTCGCTGGGTGAGTACATCGCCCTGATCAACCACTCGGGGCAGCTGTACGCGCAGGCCGACCGCAAGGCGAACTTCCCCGACCCGCCCAACGTGTGAGCATCCGGGGTGTGCGGCCGCACACCGCCGGTTCGCCGGCGGTGTGCGGGGCGCGACTACGTCTGTCGGCGCGCGGGGGAGACACCTCAGCATGCCGTTCTCACCTCGATCCCTTGCCGGAGGTCATGTTGGTGAGATTGGCCAGCTCACTGCTGTGGTAATGCTGGTAGGAGACATTCATCCGCTTGATGATTTCCTCCAGCAAGTGGTACAGACGGTGTTGAATCTGCTGGAACCAGCTGCGCATGTCGTCGTAGCTCTGGTACGAGGGGCTGTTCCAGTACGCATGCATGTGATTCATCTTCGTATCGATGGCATGCATCGCCTCCTTGATTTGCTGTGCCGAGCGCTGAACATCGCCGATCGCGCCGTGAAGGTCGTCGAGATCCACCCGGAACTCGCTGAGTTTCTGCTGGCTTATCTCGTAGTGCTTCCCGTTCTTGGTGAACTCGACGTTCTTGCCGTGCTTGTGTATATCTGTGAATCGCCCGCTGTCTGTCATCGGTGCGCCGCACCGCCTTTCCCGAAGGGGCCCCGGTGGGTTCCGGCCGGCCGGGCGTCCGCCCTGATGAATCCCCGCACCGCTGATTCGGCTCGACGGCCGGGGAGTACAACGTCAACGTCGCGAAACGTGAGTTCGAGTAGTTGGGGTGCCGGTGTCATCGCGCGTCCTCCACCGGCAGGTCTTCGGGCAGCAGCGTGCTGAGCACCTTGCCCTCGTCGGAGGCGAGGTCGAGCGCCGAGAGGTCGAGATCGGAGGCGCGCTGCGCGTGCCGCTCGGTCATCATCTGGAAGACCTGCCGTGCTGCGCGCCCATTGCCGAACTGCTCACCGCGCTGCACGGTCCGGAAGTACGTCTGCAGGGCGGAGAGGGTCTCGGGCACGAGGGTGTATTCGTGTGCGTCCGCCTGGTGGCTGACGATGCTGACCAGCTCGTCCGCGGTGTAGTCCTCGAAGCGCAGGGTGCGGGTGAAGCGGGAGGCCAGTCCGGCGTTGGAGTCGAGGAAGTGCCTCATGTCGGCGGGGTATCCCGCGACGATGACGACGACCTCGTCTCTGTGGTCCTCCATCAGCTTCACCAGCGTCGAGACGGCTTCGGAGCCGAAGTCGGTCATCTGGCCCCGCGGGACCAGCGAGTACGCCTCGTCGATGAAGAGCACCCCGCCGAGCGCCCGGCGGAAGACCGCCGTCGTCTTGGGCGCCGTGTGGCCGACGTATTCGCCCACCAGGTCGGTGCGGTCCGCCTCCACCAGGTGCCCCTGGCTGAGCAGGCCCAGCGCGGCAAGGAAGGCGCCGTAAAGCCGGGCGACGGTGGTCTTGCCCGTGCCCGGATTTCCCGCGAAGACCAGGTGACGGCTCAACGGCGGTGGTGCCAGACCGGCGTCCTGGCGGGCCTTGACCATGTGCATGAGCCGGGTGAGGGTCAGCACGTCGCGCTTCACGCTGTCCAGGCCGACCAGGCGGTCGAGTTCGGCGTCGAGTTCGGCGAGCTTCGCGGCGGTCTCGTCCGCCTCGTCCTCCTCCGGCGCGCCCACTTTCTTGCCCTTGCCGCCGGGACCCTTGCCAGGCTTCGCGGTCGCGGTCGTCGCCAGGACCGCGGTCTTCTTGGCGCCTGGTCCTCCCAGCGTCGGCAGCAGCACCTCGCTTACGCCCTCGACCTGGCACTCCTCGGCCCGCAGGTCGGCCTCGTCGTCCAGCAGCAGATCCTGTTCGGTGTCCGCCACGGTGCACCGGCGCAGTACGGGTGTGGACCTGGCCCCTGCGTAGATTGCGGGGAAGCGGGTGCCCGAGATCCGGCAGTCCTCGAAGGTGCCGGCACCGCCCTCCTCGACATACAGCCCGTTCTTCTCAGCGGACTGGACGACCGTGGAGCGCACGCGGGGCCTGGCTCCGCCGCGCAGCACGATGCCGGACCCGGCGGAGTCGCGGATCGTCCCCTCCTCGACCGCGACCGAGCCGCCGCTCTCCACCAGCAGTCCAGTGGTACCGCTGCCGGTGATCGTCACCTTCTCCAACTGGCCACCGGTATCCGGGCCGACCTCCACACCCGCCCCCCGCGTCGCGGAGATCTCACAGCCGGCGAGGAGCGGTCGGTGGGTGGTCTCAAGCCGGACGCCGGTACGGGCGTCGCTGATCAGGCAGTCCCGCAGCACGGCGTCACCGCCGTCGACGTGCACGCCGGTCAGGGCGACGCCGTTGATCTCGCAGTCAGAGGCGAGCAGTTCGGCCCGCTGGGTGACCCGCAGCCCGTGTTCCGCACTGCCGGTGATCTTGCACCCGTCGGCCTTCAGATGCGCGCCCGCCCCGAGATGAATCGCGGAGAAGGCACTGTCATCGACCGAGCATTCGCTCAGCTCCACCTTGGCGTTGCCCACGGCGAAGACGCCGTTGGCGGCCGTCTTGGAGAAGACGCTGCCGCGCGCGGTGACGGAGGCGTCGCCACTGGCCGCCAGAACGGTGTCCTCGACGTGGACGGCCTTGACGTCGCTCAGCGTCAACGATGCCTCGCCCTTGGCGAGTAAGGCCGCGCTGCCTGTGTGGTGGATGTGGCAACGCTCCAGCGAGGCGGCACTGGTCCCATCCGCGCACACGCCCGTCGCGCCGGTACGGTAAATCTCACAGTCCCGCAGCCGCACACCGTGCGACTCCCTCTCCCCGGCGGTGGCCGCGGACGAACTGCCCTCCTGCCCCTTCGACTTCGGCTCCGTCCCGCGGCGGCCCGCAGAGCCTTCGAGCCGCACGCCGTGCCCCTTCACATCGTGGAGCCTGCACTCGCGCAGCACCGCCGTCGCCTCGCCGTCGGCGTGCACCGCCGAGCCGCCGCTGTGGCGGACCTCCGCCCTGGTCAGCGTCACATGGGCGGAGTCGGTCAGAAAGAGGCCGCGGCCCGCGCTGTCCTCCACCACCGCGTCCGTGAGCTCCGCGCGGGCCTCGCAGTCGAGGACGATGCCGTCCGCCCCGCAGCCGCGCACCGAGACCGACTCCATGGCCGTCCGCGTGGTGCCGGTCAGCCACACCCCCACCGTGCCCGTGCCGTGCACGGAGCACCCTGCGAAGGTCGGCGCGGCCGTACCCGACACCTCGACGGGCCCGCCGGTGATCTCGCAGTCCCGCAGCACCGGTTCACCGCCGCGCAGCACCACCGTGGCGTCCCGCCCGCCGGCCGTCTCGAAGACCACCCCCCTGAACTCGGGACGACCGCCGTGCACCGTAAGAGCCGGTCCGCGCGGGGCGACGATGCGTACGCTGCCGGCCTCCTTCTCGGCCACGAGCACGATGTCCTTGTCCACCGACAGGCTCTCGGTGTACTTGCCCGGCTGCACGCTCACCACCGCTCCGGGTCTCGCGCCCCGCACCGCGGCGGCTATGGAGCGGTGCGCCCCCCAACTCCCGGGCGCGACACGCTGCTTGGCGGCCTTGGGGCTCACAGGCCGCCGCCCAGGTTCGCCAGCGTCCCGAAGACACCGAAGACACCGACGGCCAGCGGCAGGCTCACCACCGCGAGGAATGCGGCGGTCGTCGTGGGCCACTGGGGCCGCTCGTCAACCGCACGCGCGGGACGCATCACCGCACCGAACGCCAGCGATACGCCGACACCGACGAGCACCGGACCAGCCAGGAAAGCGATCAGAGGCCCAGTGACGTGCGTGTGCAAAACCGCCTCGGGAAGCCGTACCGCCAGCAGGAACAGGCCGATGACCCCGGCCGTCAACTGCGGGAAGACGGCACTCAGCAGCCGCAGCGAACCCGCCTGGAACAACAACCCGGCGCTGAGGCACCCCAGCAGCGCCAGCGCGAAGACGTCGGGGGAGAAGCTGAGGAAGACGAAGCAGGTCGCGAAGACGGCGGCCGCCACGAAGCTGAGGAACGCCAGCAGCCGGTTGCTTCGCCCGACCACCGCGGCGACTTCGCCACTGCCCGGGTTCCGCTCCGAGACACCCCGCGCTCCGGGTACGAGAACGGCGATCCTGCTGTGCACAAGGGGCAGCGTCCCCAGAACCATGAAGAGGGCGGTGCTCACCACCGCGGCGGACTCCGTCGCGTTCGCGCCGACGGCGACAAGCGGCACCACCAGCGCGCCGGCGCAGCCCGTGAGGATCGTGAGCATCACGGTGGGCACGCATGACTGAGCCAGAATCCCGCCCGCGGCGCCGACGAGCGCCATCACACAGACCAGTACGGGCGTGGCCACCGGACCGCGCAGCGGCGCGCCGAGTCCGGCGCAGGCCATGAGCGGGCAGGCGGCCAGAGCCAGCGCCTGCCGAACGCGGACGCCCACCGGCCACGCCTTGTAGGAGGCGTACCAGGAGACCAGCACCGCCGTCAGCGCCACGGCAGGGAAGACCACGAGCGCCATGATCATGCTGAAGACGCTGCGCTGCACCCCCAGTTGCCAGGCACTCAGCACGCAGACGAGGAGACCGATGCAGACCACGGCCTGCGCCCTGGTCCTCGGCGACCAGACCGAGTTGTCGTCCTGCGCCTCCGCGATCTGCTCACCGAGGTCGGTGACGACGAGGTCGAAGCCGTCGTCCGCATGGGTGTCGTACAGATACAGGGTCGCGCCGTCCGCGATCCCCGCCCCCGCCAGCGAGTCCCCGGGAGAGAGCGGGTCCGCTCCGGGCTCGCCCAGCGACCACACCGGCGGGATGGCATCGGAACCCTGAGCCCCGCACAGGTCCGTGAGCCTCGGCATGTACTTGGATATCGGCGCATGCGCCGGAAGTGCGAGGTCCACGCTCTTGCGTTCCCCGACTACGGTGATCCGGCAGCGATCATCGGGCACGGACGGTTCCTTCGAAGGTGGGCGGCGGACTGCGGGCAGATGCAGACGTCAGTTGTTCCAGGTGGCTATGTTCGACCACTCGCATTCGGAGTAGTTGCCGATGTTGACGTTCATGGCGTTGGCGATGCGCCCGAGCACACCGTTTTCCTCGTCGAACAGGCCGTAGGCGGCCATGTCCCACTCGTTCTGCATGTCCTGGTAATAGGTGGCCGCCTGGCTCTGCTTCCAGGAATCTGCCAGCGGCGCCAGCCGGTTCTTGAGTTGCTGCAACTCCTGGACGAGTTCGTCCGCCATGCTCTTGAGCTGACTACCCGCGCCGGCGAGACCTTCGCTGACGTAGATTTGCGCTCCATCGATGCTGGGCATCGATGCCTCCTCTCAGGTTTCCTTTACTAGTCGCCTTACCGGTTCATTCCTTGTAGGCGACGCCCATCAGCGGAAGTTTGTTCCGGTGGTCGGCGTCGGCAGGTCGTCGCCGAGGGCGCGGAGGTTGCTGATGTTCTGCTGCTCGGAGTCCACGTAGTTGAGGTAGGTGCCGTGCAGCCCCTTGGCAATGCCGTCCAGGGAACGGTTGAGCATTTGCGAAAGCTGATGGTATTCCTGCATCAAGACCTCGAACTGCTGCTGGGCGATACCGTGCCAGACCGACTCCAGACCGACGCAGAAGCTCCTCAGATTCTGGAGCTTCTGGTCGATGTCTGCGGCCGTGGCCGTGGCATTGGCCGCGGCGCGATGCAGTTCTCCTGGTGTCACGTTGTACGTCACACCACCGACAGTGGTCGAAGGCTGAGAAGCCATAGTGAAACCCTCCAGGTACGGTCCTTTATTAAAGGTGCACGAGCGAGCGTGGTACGCGCAACCAATCACATCCGGATAAAAGACCGAGTCCGTCGGATTAATTCAGTGCATGGCATTGCGTTCATGCAGAAGCAAAGCCCCGTGCACCCGCGGGTCCGGCGGGGGGGCGCACCGAAGGCGTGACAGCTGGGCGAGGTGGAGGTCAGCCCAGGTCAGGCCTGGTCAGCCATCTCCAGCGCCCCGGAAGGAGACAATGGCCGGGAGACTTGGAATGTCGGCTCGTCTGCGGCCGAACGGCACGGCAATTCCGACGAGGCCGCCAGCGACAAGAGCCCCTGCCCGCGGCCGCCCGCCCGCACCTCGCGCGGGGCCTGCACGAGGTGCGTGAACAGCTGTGAGAGATCGAGCTGCGGGGGGTGATGCCGCGGCGA
Organism: Streptomyces sp. NPDC054786; assembly: GCF_053611685.1. NCBI lineage: Bacteria > Bacillati > Actinomycetota > Actinomycetes > Kitasatosporales > Streptomycetaceae > Streptomyces > Streptomyces sp. NPDC054786. The sequence continues at coordinate 59,379 of NZ_JBSHAW010000009.1, forward strand.
GCGGGCGCGGTTCACGGGATCGGCCCAGCATGTCGATTCAGCCGATCTTCATGTCGAGATCGTTCACGTACCAACGGTTCTGCAGCTCCATGGCTTTGACTTTGATATCGATTCCGTCCTTGCTGACACCCTTGGAGTTCGAGTAGACGACGGTGTTGAGATCCTGTCCGTCGATCGTGATCTGCTCCCCCGGGAACTCTGCCGTGTGACCCGACGGAGCAGCCCCATGGACCTCCACCTTCGGGGGATTGTGAGGATTCCGGGGTGTGAACGAGGCGTGGAAACCGCGCAGTTCCTTCTTGATTTGCTGCGCCGAGACCTTGGTGTCCCCGCACTTGTGGGCATCGCCGGCCTGCGGGCCCCCATGGGCGGCGGGCGCAATCATTACCTTGCACGCCATGTCGGGACGGTTCTGGACGATCGCCGTGATCCAGCGGGTCACGGCCTCTTGGGCGCTGGACCCGCCGCGGGGGCGGGGCGCCCCGCCCGGGCGCGGGGCGGGGAGCCGGCCCCCCCGCCCGCGGGCGTGCGGGTCC
>NZ_JBSHAW010000009.1:59924-145146 GCF_053611685.1 Streptomyces sp. NPDC054786
GGCTGAGGCCGTCTGGCGCTGGGGTGTCGCCGGCCGCCCCCGGGAGGCCGCCGCCCCGCCGCGGGCCGCCCCCCGCTTCCCTGCCGACCGGCGCCGGAGGACTGCTTCCCCGAATGGGAGCCGGGCGTCGCCCCAGAGGCAGGCTTGCTGCTCGAAGAAGCCGGCTTCTTGGAGTCGTCGTTCGTGCCGTCGTTCATGCATCCCGTGACGAGCGGTGCGGCCGCCACCAGACAAATGGAGGCGGTCCAGTCGACCGCAGTATTCCTCGACTTCTGTGGCGCCATTGCTTCACACTTTCTCGACGTTCTCATCCGTACGGGCACCGAACCCACCGACAGTTGGCTGCGCCTTCTCGACAAAGCCCGTGTCGCAGCGCAGATCTGCCCCTTCTGCTTCCGGAAACCCCGGTCCCCGACTTCCTCCGTAAGGTAGACCGGGACAGTCGGCAGAACATCGTCCTCCTGATCCTGGCCCTGACAGGGCGACCCTTCTCCGGGTGGCCCCTGCTGCTCCCGCCGTAGAGTGCAGGGCACGGCCAACGAGTGGGGAACCTGCTTGGCCGATCGGCTCCGCGTCAACACGAACGATGCCGCCGAAGCCTGCAGTCAATTTGCGCAGGATGCTGGTTCGCTTTTCCCGCAAGACGGTGAGGCGTACGTCGGCAATTCGATCGCGGATCACATCGCATCAGAGATCCGCACTCACCGTAAACCGGAACGCGTATCGGGAAATCTCTGTGCTGCAGACTCGGAAGACGAACGAGGAGTTGGTATTGCGCCTGCTGCACCGGCACGGTGCGCTGACGCGATCCCAATTGATGGACTTCAGCGGGCTGCCACGCACGACGCTTTACGACATCGTGGCCGCTCTTGTCGACAACGGCGCTGTCACCGCGTCGGTTCCCGAGGTGGCAAAGCGCAAGCGCGGTCGCCCCATGGAACAGCTGACGCTGAATCCAAGTGGCACCCAACTGATCGGGATTGAATTTGCGCAGCAAGCTGTCCGAGTGGCCGCGGCCAACGCGGCAAACGAGATCATAGGCCCCGTAACCGAGCCCCATTCCCCAAGTGCTTCCTGGGGGGAGCGCGTTGATGCGGCTCACCGACTGGCACGCAGCTTGACGGGCGGGGCGCTGCAGCCGGGACCGCTGAAGGCGGTCGGCATCGGAGTGCTCGGCCCGATGGCCGCACCGGGTGACTCTCCCAGGGCCGACCCCGTAGGGGTGTCGTCGCTGGTTCGAGAACGCTTCGGCGTACCGGTACGCCTGGACAACACCATGCGGCTGGCGGCCTTGGCCGAGCTTTCCTGGGGTGCAGCTTCGGGTGAGGACGACGTGCTTTACCTGGAATTGTCCCATGAGGTCGGTGGCGGGCTCGTTGTGGCCGGAGCGCTGCACCGAGGCACATACGGCGCCGCGGGTGAGCTCGGCCATATCACCGTCTCCCCCGGGGGATCGCCTTGCCGCTGCGGTGGCGTGGGATGTCTGCAGACGGTGGCCTCGGTCGAGGCGGTGCTCGGCAAGTATCGCGCCGCCGGCGGAGAGGCCCGTGATCCGTCGGATCTCGTGGCGGCGGCGAAGGCCGGCGACCGCAGGGCGCGAACCGTCCTCGCGGAGGCGGCAGTTGAGGCGGGCAGAGTACTGGCCACGCTGTCCAACACCGTCGCACCGAGCCTGATCGTGGTCGGTGGCGAGCTCGCGGAGGCAGGCCCGTACGTGATGGAGCCGATCGAGCGGGAGCTCGAGACCCACGTCGTACGGAGCATCAGGAACCGGATGACTCTCCGCCCGGCAACTCTCGGTACGGCGGTGGCCGCTCTGGGCGCCGTGGCGCTGGTTCTCCGTCCCGGAGGTGCTGGCGTTCGCCTGCCGAGCAGCCTGCGACGGCCAAAGGCAGTCGAGCCGTCAGCGGGCCACCCCGCACTGGGCGGCCTCGCCCGATCCGGCCCCGAGGGCACGCGGCCCGATGTGAGGGTGGGCCGCGTCGGTGCAACCGGCTTACCCCCGGCACTCAACCGATCGGCTTGACGAGCATCGAGCGCTGCCGTCCATCCCGGGCCGCCGCGAAGCATTCGGCGGTTTCCGGGGTCTTCGGCCGCAGTACCACCAGTAGTGACCCGATGTGGTGGTCATGACTGTTTCGCGGCAGGTCTCGAGGAGTCCCGGATCGGGATGTATGAGCGTCTCGTCCATCGAGTCGGACGTCAGGATGCCCATCTCTTCCCAGTACGCGACGAACTCGCGGCCGGCGGCCTGGAGATCGGCGACGAGCCCGCTCGAGACACGGTCCCGGCCGCGGGCGGCCCAGGTGGCACGAATGCCTGCCCAGCAATTGCCGCCCTCTTCCCTGGTTGTTGTCGACCGATATGTTGGCCGGCAGCGCGAGCTCGGGCCCCGGCTCTTGCCGACGCACACACGCACAGGAAGGAACCCGCCCGCGCACCTGGTGCCAGGTCACTCCAGCGGATCTCGTGCATGTGCAGACGGTCACAGCAGTGCCGTTCACATGACAGGTCAGAACCGGGCCAACTCCGGTTCGAAAGTCGGGGCGCAGCACGAACCCCACGCCGAAGGTGGCCAGCGAGGCCAGAGTGCCGATCACCGGGCTGACGTCGGGGAAGAAGATCTTGTTGAGGACCAGGGCGGCGGAGAGCCCGTAGAGGTTGAAGTCGTACCACTCCAGCGCGGCGCCGGAGAGGCTGGCGGCGATGACCGGGCGCATGGATCGGCGGGGAGGCGCGCCGTCCGCCGCGCCGGCGGCGGACGCGGGTGCCTCGTCGGAAGCCATGGCTGTGCGCTCCGATCGTCGTGGATTCTGGATTCGGTTCGGGGTCGGCCTGAGGATGCGGTCGGCGGCCGGGTCAGGGTGGGCTGCGGGGACGGCCGCCCGGGACGGCGCCATGTCCGCAGCAACGCCCAACTCGACAGCGGGAGGCCCGAGCTCGATCAGCCCGCCGCCCGGAGGCAGAGGCAGCTCTGCACGGCCGCGGGCACGCGGATGTCGACAGGTTTTAATCAGCGTGATTTATTAACAGCTCGCGTTAGGCTTCCGGGACCACTCGGGGAGGTCAAGGGCGCGGACGCACACAAGCCGTCCCGACACAGTACGAGGGGAGCGCCGCAGCAGATGGCGGGCGACATCGCTACCTCCGCCTGGGCTCGTGAGGTCAACGCAGCGCGGATCCTGTCGGAACTGCGCCAACGCCCACCGGGTCGGGCGGAGATGTCCTCCGGCGACCTGGTGGACACCACCGGAATGTCACGGCCCACCGTGCACGCCGCCGCGCAGCGCCTCGTAGAACTCGGTTGGGTCTGCGAGACCAGCGACCGCGCCTGCGGACGTACGCCGGGGCGCGGCCGCCCCTCGCGGGTCTTCTCCTTCAAGCCGACCGCCGGTTACGTCCTGGGCATCGACATCGGTGCGCACAGCGTCCGCATCGCCCTGGCCGACCTGCACGGCGAAACCATGGTCGAGTCGCAAACCGAGTTCGACGACCCCTCCATCAGCCCGCGGCGACGCATCGCGCGAGTGCGTGAACTCGCCGTCGACACCGTGCGTCAGGCGGGCCTCCGCGACGACCAGGTCCTCGCGGTCTGCGTCGGCACCAGCGGCACCGTCGACGCCGGAGGCGTCGTGCGGCTGCGCACCGGCATCCCAGGGTTCCTCGGGGTCGATCTGCACGCCGCCCTGGCCCAGGACTTCGGCAAGCATGTGCGCGTGGAGAACGACTGCAACCTCGCCCTCATCGGCGAGCGTTGGCGAGGCCGCGCGGGCGCGTTCGACGACGTCGTCTGCCTGCTGGCCGGCGAGCGTCTCGGGGTGGGCATGTGCACCGGCGGAACTCTCGTGCGCGGTCACGTCAACAGCGCCCGCGACCTCGACTTCCTCTCACTGATGGGTGATCACTCCTCCGAAGACGGCATCGCCTCCACGGTCCGGCACGGCGGGGCATCGATGCTCGCGAGGATGTCCGCCCAGGCCGAGCCGCCCAGGCCCGGCACACCGGGCGCCGAGCTGTACGCCCTGGCGGCTGGGGACCCCGAGCGAGTGAGCGCTCGCGACGTCTTCGAGGCGGCCCGTCAACGCGACACCGGCGCCGCCGCCATCGTCGAAGAGGGTCTTGAGGCAGCCGCGTACGCCCTCGGTACGCTCACCATGCTGCTGGCCCCAGAACTCGTGGTGATCACGGGCGCCGTCGCAGCAGAGGGAGACGTACTCATCCCGCCGTTGCGTCGCCGACTGGCCGAGCTCGTCCCGCGTGTTCCCCGCGTAGAGGCATCGCCCTTGCGCGACCAGGCCGTCGTCACGGGTGCGATACGACTGGCCCTCGACACCGCGGAGCATCAGTACCTCGACGCCCTTGCCCCGGCACCCGCCCCGTGAGCTCCGGCCTGCTGACCGGTCGGATCCGGCACATCGGGCCCCGGCAAGTACGCTCGACCTCAGGAAGGGGCGCCCCACCCCGGCTGGGATGACGGACGGGCCGTCTCGCGAGCAGGGCTCGCGCTGCCACCTCCGTCGCCACCGATGGCGCGCATCGCTCGGTCGGCTGGTCGTACGTCTTCGCCAAGTTCCTGCCAGGCGCACTGCGCCGCATCAGGCCGCGCCCCGAGAGCACCCCCTGGTGGTGCGGGGTCGAGGGAGCGTACTGGGCGGCGCCTGAAGGTCCTGGCAGCGATGTGTCCGACCGCGCGGACCATCCCGTCACGCACGTCTCCTGGACCGACGCGGTCGCCTTCTCCCGGTGGGAGGGGGCACGGCTGCCGACCGAGGCCGAGTGGGAGTACGCCGCCCGCGGGGGTCTTCAGGGCAAGCGCTTCGCCTGGGGCGACGAGCTGACACCCGGCGGCGAGCACCGATGCAACATCTGGCAGGGCCGCTTCCCCACCCGCAACACCGCAGAAGACGGCTATCTCGGCACCGCCCCCGTCACCGCCTTCGAGCCCAACGGCTACGGCCTCCACAACGTCGCCGGCAACGTATGGGAATGGTGCGCGGACTGGTGGACGGCGACTCATCCCCGGACGACCGGCCCTGCGTCGATCCCACAGGACCGCGCGACGGCACCACACGCGTCATGCGCGGCGGCTCGTACCTGTGCCACGACTCCTACTGCAACCGCTACAGGGTCGCCGCCCGCTCCAGCAACAGCCCCGACAGCTCCGCGGGGAACATCGGCTTCCGCGTCGTCAGGGACGGATAGGGCCGAGACGATCGCCGCCCGGATCGGCGCCTGCATCAGGCGACCGACCGCAGGCTCCGCCGACCCCGGCGGCGACCATTGGCCGACGTCCGGCCGGCGGGGCCACGTTCCTGATCTTCGCCGCGATCAACATCACCACGTACGTCTTCTACGTCCGCACCGTTCCCGAGACACAGGGGCGCTCGATGGAAGCCATCGAGTCCCCCTTCCGCGAGCAGCTCGCCGCCTGAACAGGCCGCTTACCTCCACAGGCAGCTTCTCTCCGGTTCCCCTGCTTCCCTCCGACTCCCCTGAAAAGGCTCACGCCCCATGACCGCGTCCGCCGACCCCATCTCCGTAGCAGTGACCGGAGCGGGAATGGCTGGCCGCAGCCACGCCGCCGGCTACCGCAACGTCAACACGGTCTTCGGCGCCGGTCTGCCGCCGGTCCGCCCGGCCGCGATAGCCGACGCCAACGTCGAACTCTCCGAGGACGCCGCCCGCCGCTACGGTTACGAGAAGGCGCTCCCGAGCTGGGAGGCCGTGGCCGAGGATCCGTCGATCTACGCCGTCAGCATCGTCGTCGGCAATGCGCTGCACCGCCGGATCGCGGAGGCGTTGGTCGCCGTCGGCAAGCACGTGCTGTGCGAGAAGCCGCTGGCAGGACCGCTCGAGGACGCCCGCGCGATGGCCGCGCTGGAGCGCACCGCCGGCGTCACGACTGTCGTCGGCTGCACCTTTCGCCGCTCCCCCGTCATCACCTCGATCCGCTGAGGACCATGAAGATCATCCAGGCGGTCGTCGAGTCCTCGCGCAACGAGCGGCGCGGCCGTGAGGGGCCCGCCCGCCGGAACCACCTCGTACGACCTCGAACCGCCTCGAACGAGAGAGCAATGGCCCTCAAGCTCGGCGCCTGCACCGCCTGCCTGCACGAGATTCGAAGATGACGTGAAAGAAGTCATCCGGTGGGCGGATGAGTAGGCGCACCGGGAAGGCATGGACCGCGGTTACCTCTACCTTCGCGTCGACGAAAAGTGCGGGGCCCGGCATGGTGAAACTGTTCGGCGTCGACCCCACGGCGTGCGCGCAGTCGGCCGGTGACTGTTCTGTTCCACGGCGCTCCTTCGAAGCGGCGGCGCGCGGGCCGCATCCATAACAGGCGTTCGCCCGATACCCGGTTCGTCAGGGCGATGCTGAGAACGCAAGTCCCTCTCGTTGCGCCAGTAGAGTCCTGAGCGTACGCACAGGGCTCCGGCTCGCCGTTGCGCAGGTGAGCCGGCCGCACGCCACGGGGAACGGAAAGGCAATACCCCTTACTCCCTGCGTCGAGTGACCCGCATTCCGCACATCATCGCGTAGAGCGCGAGCACCATCGGAGACCCTCCGTGAACGAACAGACCCTCGACGAACACCTTCAATTCGACCCACGGGCCCCGCAAGACCAGGAAAGCTGGCTGCGGCAGGCTCAAAAGAAGAACGAGGAACTGGTGTTGCGGCTGCTGCACCAGCACGGTGCACTGACGCGATCTCAGATGATGAATCTGAGTCATTTGCCGCGCACCACGCTGTATGACGCCGTGGCCTCACTCGTCGACCAGGGAACCATCAGGGCATCCGTCCCTGGCATGGGCAAACGCAAGCCAGGCCGTCCCGTCGAAGAACTGTCCCTCAATTCGCATGCCGGACGCGTAATCGGCATCGAATTCACGCGGAATTTCATCCGAGTCGCCGTCGCGAATGCGGCGAACCAGATCATCGGAACGGCGAGCGAACAGCACGCGCAGACAGTGCCGTGGAACCAACGGATCGACACGGCCCACAAGCTGGCGGCCGGGCTGACCGACGGAACCCTGCGGCCTGGAACGCTCAAAGCCGTAGGCGTGGGAATCTTCGACCCCGCGATCATGCAGGACGCCCCCCAGCCGACGGGCACTCAGGCCGGAATCTCCTCGCTCGTACGGGAGCGGTTCGGCGTGCCCGTACGCCTGGACAACAACACCCGGCTCGCAGCACTGGCCGAACTGACCTGGGGCGCGGCGACGGACGAAGACGACGTGCTCTACCTCAGGCTCTCCCACGAGGTCGGAGGAGGGCTCGTGATGGCCGGCGCCTTACACCAAGGCACAGCCGGCGCCGCGGGCGAACTCGGTCACATCACCGTCGACCCCGGGGGCGCGCCCTGCCGCTGCGGTGGCGTGGGGTGCCTGGAAACGGTGGCCTCGGTCGGTGCCGTGCTGAGGAGGTACCGGGACGCGGGCGGCACAGCCGATGACCTCCCCGAGCTTGTGACGGCGATGCATACGGGCGACGACACGGCCCGAAAGGTCCTCACCGACGCCGCCGTCGAGGTCGGCAGAGTGCTCGCCGCGCTGTCCAACACCGTCGCACCCGGCGCGATCGTGGTCGGCGGTGAACTCGCCGAGGTGGGTCAGGCCGTGATGGAACCCATTGAGCGGGAGCTGGACGCCCACGCCATCCCTGGCACACGCCCCCGCATAGGGCTCCGTTCGGCGAGGCTCGGTGAAGCGGTCGCCGCCATGGGGGCCGTCGCGCTGGTTGTGCGGGCCGACAGCGTCCGCGTGCAACGGACCGGACGTACGGAACGCCAGGAGGCGACCAGGTACTTGAAGGGGAAGCGGCGATCGGTCTCCCTCCGAGTGCCGGGCTCCGCGGTTCCCGCGGGGACGGCAGGCTCGTTGTCGCTGCTCAGCCGACCGGCGTCGTGAGGCCGCTGAGTCGCGTCCGCCGGTGTGCGGTCGGGGATACCAGGCCCGGGAGGTCCCGGTCAGGTGGCCGCCCACCGGCCTGGGGCGAGTGGCAGGCGCGCCGGGCGCCTGCCACGGTCAGAAGTCGGCGCGCCCCCGGGGGCACGATTCGCCGTCTCACGCGAGGTGTTGAGCACCCGTCACAAGGTCATGAATCACGGGCCCACGGGCTCCAAAATCCCTGTCCTGTGCGTGATCGACGCGAAGCGTTCGGCCGTCTCATCGGTCCTCGGCCTGAGCAGGACCAGAAGGTGCCCCGTCGTGGTGATCGCCACAGTTTCGCGGTAGATGTCGAGCCGCCCCAGGTCGGGGTGGACGAGCGTCTTACTCGTCGAGCTGAACCGCCCGACGCACATCTCCTCCCAGAGCTGCGTGAATTCGCTGCTGGCGGCCTTGAGGTCCGCGATGAGCTCGGTCGACATACAGTCACGACCGCGAGCCGCCCAGGTGGCACGGATGCTGGCGACGAATTCACGCCCTGTCTCCTCTTCATCGTTGAAGAAGATCCTGCTCCGCGACTCCGGCTCCGTGAACCACCGCCAGGCCATGTTGGCCTGACGCCCCGGCCTCTCAGCCCACGCCCCCGTGACCGAGACCGAGAGCGCGTTCTGCGCGAGCACGTCGGTCAGGCCGTCGACCACAGTCGCGGGTATTGCGGTGATCGATTCGAGCAGGAAGAGCGTGCCCGAACCGACGCCGCGGTTGGCTCCGGACTCGGCCGCCGGCGGGTAGCCGGCCAGATTGAAGAGGTAGGCCTCTTCATGGCTGGTGAGCATCAAGGCGCGGGCCAAGTTGGCCAGGAGCGTCTGCGAGGGGCAGCCGGAGCGCCCCTGTTCCAGACGCTCGTAGTAGTCGACCGACAGGTTTGCCAGCAACGCGACTTCGGCTCGGCGGAGCCCCGGGGTCCTGCGGCGGCCACCCGATGCGAGTCCGGCGTCGATCGGCCTCAACGCCTCCCTGCGTACCCGCAGGAAGTATCCCAGCTCGTCGAAATCCACCTCGTGATCCTCGATTCATGGTCGAGACGCGGTCGTGCACAGCGCGTCCCGTCGGGGACGAACAGCCAGACAGATGGCGCGCCAGACGCGGGGGTGCCCCGGTCGACGGAACAGGTGCCCATTCGCATACGCAGGGTGCGATGTGCGGCGCACGGGTGCGTCATCGGGGTCCGGACATGCTTCTGGCACAGCTTCCATGCCGGTCAGGTTCGTGTGCTCCTTCTGCACACCACCTTCTGACGCCCTGTCTCTCTTTTAATTAAAGAGTCTTCGAAAGCTCTGCATCAGGCTTGCAATCAGGCACGGACCTGTCAAGGCGGACCCCGGTGCGGTGACAGTTGTGTGACATTGAACGCCCGGCGAAGCAGCGGGAGCTGGCTCCCGGTCCGCGTACGCGGTCGGCACGCCCGCCAGGCTGCTCGACCCCGAACTCGTGGTGCTCTCAGGGCCGTCGCGGCGGTGGGAGACGTACTCGTCCCGCCGCTGCGGCAACGGCTGGCCGGGCTCACCCCGCGGTTCCCGCCTCGGGCCCTGCCTCTTCCCGACCAGGAGGTGATCAGAGGAGCCGTGCGACTGGCCTCGACACCGCGGAGGCCAGCCATCTCAACGCCCTGCCCCCTGCTCCCGGCCCTGTGAGCCCGGGGATGCCCGCACGAATCTGCCGAATGGTCCTGCCGGCAATGACGAAGCTCCGGCGATGGCGAATCCGGTGCGTTGCAGATTGGTTTTTCCGGGAACCGCCGTGGCGTTCCGGATTAAATAGTCGTTCAGCGGACCCTCTCCCGCGCAAAGGCCCTGCTCTGGTTTACTTCCGTGAGGAGTTTGTGCTCGGGGGCGAGGCGACAGGCGGCGCTGTCCGCGGGCCGACCGAAGGCGTTCGGCTCGATGCCGAATGCGGAAAAGGGACGCACGAGAGGATGCAGTGTTGAGTGACTCGCAACAGGAGAACGTGAAACGGCGCTTCCGAGCCCGAATTGTCGACGCCTTGACCACGACATCACGTCAACCCGGTGAGCACTCCCGTACCGCGGTCAAGATCGCAGGTGCGATAGCCGTTCTCGCTCTAGTCGCGGGTGGCGCACTGGGATTGGGCGCGTGGCGGAGTTACCACGACAGTGGCCACTCCAAGAACGTGGCAGATTCTTCGAAGAAGCCCTCGCGTTCACCATCGGCGAGCGGCAGTGCGTCACCCTCGCCGTCCGGAGGCGACGACGACTCGTCGCACTCCACTGGCGGCCAAGACGGCTCACCTTCGTCCGAGGACGGAGGGCGAGGAGGGAAGAAGGCAGGCGGGACGGCGGCCAAGGGGCCGGTCACGTCGCTGCTGCCGGACCTGTCAAAGAAGGGCCGGCCCAAGAAGGCCTCGCCGAAGTCCGCCAAAGCCGCGCACCAGGATCTCTCCCATATTCTGATGCAGAATGCGGCCACCAGGAGGTGCGCCGCCCCTCTCCGTGGTAAAGACAAGACGATCAACGCGGTCGAGCAATTCGGATGCCGCAAGTCCGGCGACTCGAATCAGGTGTGGAACATGAACGTGATCCAAAACCGCAAAAACCGCGGAGGGCACGACCTCATCACCATTCGCAATGTCAAGTCCGGCGAATGCTTGGATCTGCCCGGAACGAAGTCGGTATCCAGCGAAGCCGTAGTGCAGCAAGGCTACTGCGATACGAGCGGCCCAGGCAATCAGCTGTGGTGGATAGACCCGACGAAGGACGGAAAGCTGCTCATCCGCAACTACGCGAGCAATTCGGCCTGCCTCCAGATAGGCAAGGTGAGAACAGCCGACAAGGTGGGGCTGCCGCTCCACGTCGGGAGCTGCGCCGTCGGGCAGAAGAACCGCTGGCTGTTCGCCGATGGATAGCAGTTCCGGCGGCCGAGGTCGTCGCGACGCTGATCGACGCCGGCACGACGCGCACCACGCCGCTCTCCGCCCTCTCCATCCGCCACTTCCACGGCGCCTCACGCCCCTCCCGTCTGCCGACGACTCCACCGGCCCTGCGAACGCGAGCCTGAGCGCCTCCTCCTCTTCGTCGGCACGGGCGCGGCCCCTCTGCCACCGTCACCTCACCGGCTGAGACGGCGTCTTCGTACGTCGTGCAGAACCCGGTCGCTGGAGCCCTGGGTCGCGCGCCGCGGACGGCGGGGCGCAGGCCGCCGGGCCGGCTGAGGTGAGCCTGCCCGGGTTCGAAGCCGCTCAGCAGCGGGTCGCGGCGGCCGTGCCGGATCTCCTCGGCGGCGGGGCGGCCGAGGAGCGGTCCAGCGTGATGCCGCTGTGCGTGGCCAGCGTGTAGGGCTCGGCGTCGTCACGGCCAACGGCGGCCGCCTGGTGAGCAGGGTGTTCGCACAGGTGCCGCAGTCGCTGCTCTGGGGCGACTTCTATGTGCCGCCCGCCTTCGCGGGTGCCACAACTGTGCACCCGTTGCACGCCGTTGGGCTTCCCACCGTGCCCACCACCGTGGGCGCGGCGGCGCTCACGACGGGGTTGCGTCTCCTCGCCTCCGCTACCGCTGGCGCACCCCGCGCTCCTCCCGTACGAGCCCGCAGGTGACGCCGAAGGCCAGCGTGAAGATCAAGGGCACGGCAACGGTAGTAGCGGTAACGGCGCCGACGCCCCGCCTTCGCCGCGCGTCACATCACCGCTGAGCGCCTGGTTGTGGGAGAGCACCGTGGAGTTGGAGGGCGCCTACGAGAGCATGATGGTTCTGCAGCGGAAGCCGCAGCACGCTCCAAGTAGGCCGCCGCCCGCCTCGGAGACCACCGCCCGACGGCCCGTCAGCTTGAGGGCGAACGGCATCCGTATGTGCCGCGAAGCCGGCGAAGTATCAAGTGCCGTACGGGAGCAAGGAAGGACTCGGCCATCCCGCCGCTGCCCTCCCGACCTCCCGAGGCCGCTCTGCCCGTTGGGCGCCGCCCGGCCGGATCGGACCGGGTGCGTACGCAGTCGAAGCGGGCATCGGCGCCGCCTGCCAAGGGCTCCGCAGCCTGGGCTGCCGGGTGTTCACATGAAGGGCGCACCCGACGTCCGTGGCCCCGCGATCCGCAGCCGTCGCGTTGAGCGCACCGGCCGACGGTTCTCGGCGACCGGCGGCAGAAGCGTCCTGCCCGTCACAATCACCCTCGCACGATGTGGTCCGGAGAAATCAGGGCCTCATATGCGAATTCCCAGAAGTCCAGGTGCCCGATGGCCAGGTTCACGTGCATCAGATTGACCGTCGGCGGCAGCAGCCGGAACTCGCGATCGAGTTCCTGCTCCTCTTCGCACAGATCCTGCCTCCTGGTCGAGACCGCGAGCAGGGCGTGCTCCCCCTTCATCGTGGCGGCGTCGGCCAGAAACACGACTTCGAGCCCCGGGTCGCCGGCGATGGTCGACAGCACCACCTCATCCGGGCGCGCCTCGGCGAATGCCCGGTCATCGACCACGTGGGTGCGCACTTCCCTCTCGCCGTCGTGCTGATGGAGCAGTTCGACGACCGCCCGCCACTCTTCGTCGTCGGAGAAGTCCGTGCGCACGACGAGGGCTTCGCCCTCGAAATCGCGATCCGTGCGGTCGATGACGGGGCGCGTCCTGACCGGCTCCGGGGGGAGGCGTACGCCGTGCCAGGCCCAGACGGCGAATCCGTCTGGATAGACGAGGGCGGGGCCGGTCTCGCAGTGGAGCCGGGCCTGCCCGTCGCGGTGCAGCACGGTGGGGCGCTCGGTGAGGATGACAGCGTTCTCGAAGGGCCACCACCGCCCAGCCGACCGCGCGACGCGCATGATGCCGTCGAGCCGGCCGGCTTCCGCGACGGAGCAGTGGGAACGGAAGTAGTCGTAGCCCGCGAGCCATTCGGCGTCGTGCTGGCCGGGTACGGAATCGTGAACCCCGGACCCGAGATGGTCCCCGAGCTGAGCCCGTACCTGATCCCCCACCCGATGCCAGATCCCACACGCGGAGAGCCGGTCCTGGACCTGAGTCCGGACCTCGTCCTCGACCTGGGTCCTGACCCGGTCCAGGACCTGGGCCAGGATCTCTTTCCATAGCCGGTCATGGACCTGAGCCCCGCCCTGCTCCCTGAGGTCGGCCTCGGCCCCGCCGGGAATTTGGGCCCGTATCTGATCCTCGACCTGGGCCCACGTCCGGCCTGGGACGCGGGGATGAGGCTTCTCACCCGACATGATCCAGGCCCCCACGGCTCCGGCCAGGGGCGAGTCGAGCCAGACGAATGTCGCCGGAGGCTCCAGGCCCGCCGCACGGTGGGCATCGGCGACACCCGCCTCGGCCTCGGCACGGTCGGCAGGGCCGGTCGCGAGGCCGTGGGCGCGCCACTCCTCCCCGACCGACTCCAGGGCGTGGAGTTGGACTTCGGTAAGCTCGCGGATATTCACGGCGGTCGTCCTTGTGTTCCGGATGGTTGGGCAGTAGGTCAGGTCTGCGGTCCACTCCCCCGCCTCCCGACGGGAAGCAGCTCAGGTCTGGCTGAGCCGGAGACCGCCCCAGAAACCACCGAAGCGCCCTTCCGGGGGAGAAGAGCGCCGGGCGGAGCAACGACGGACCTGCGGGGTATCCGGATCCGCATCGCTACTTCTGGATCGGCAAGGGGCCTCACAACTCGACGGGTCTCTGCGGAAATCCCCGTGGTGGCCTTCCCATTCTCCCTCCCCGCAGCAGGCGCGGCCACCCGTCGAATGATTCCATCGGATCGTCCGCAACGCGCTACCGGATCGCGGGCCGCATAGAGCCTCGCACTCCTCCCGTCTGCGAACTCAGCCGAGTTGGGCCAGTCTAGGTTCTCACTTCGACCGCGCAAAGAGAGGGGCCGTTCTTCCCGGCGCACACCTGCTCGGATCCGGAATAAATACGGCATCGCGGTGAGCCGTAGCGCACCGGAGGCGGGCGAGGCCGGGTCACAGGCCATGAACAGGCATATTTTCTCTGCCTCTTAAGGAAGGGTTATCCGTGCCCATACGCTGCCTGCCCCGCCACGAAATCACACCGTGGCCCTCCGATGCGCGACGGAACACGAGGCCCTGGCCCGATTCCTGTGGCGAATACAGCAGCATGTTCGCTCCCCGCTCCTCGACCTGTGATGCCACTCGAAATCCGCCGACGAGGGCCGCGGCACCCAAGAGGCTAAAACACCCTTGAATAGGATTCCCACCAGCATGGCCATAGAAGACATCATCGCCGTCGACCCCGATGTCGCCGCGGCTCTGGAGAGCGAGTGGCAGGGGCAGAACAGCGAACTGTCGATGATCGCCCTCGGAGAATGTCACCCCGCAAGCAGTCCTCGATGCCCAGGGTTCGATTCTGGTGAACAAGCTGGCCGAAGGGTGTCCGTCGAAGCGTTACGGTGCGGGCCGCGAGAACGTCGACGTCATCGAGAGCCTCACCCTCCAGCGTGCCACGTCCCTCTTCAACGCCGACCACCCAACGTGCAGCCCCATTCGAGCGCACGGGCCAACACCACCGCCTCCACGGCCCTGCTGGAGCCCGGGGACACGATCCTCGCGCTCGGCCTCGCGCACGGCGGCCACCTCACCCACGGGATGAAGCGGACTTCTCGGGGCGCTTCTACAACGTGGTGTCGTACCAGGTACGCGCCGAGGACTCCCGCATCGACATCGACGACGCCGAACTCGCCCGCCAGCACCGGCCCTCACTGATCGTCGCGGGCTGGTCGGCGCACCCCCGGCGGATCGGCTTCTCCGCCTTCCGGCGCATCGCCGACGAGGTGGGGGGGCACGCCTGCTCATCGACATGGCGCACTTCGCGGGCCTCGTGGCGGCAGGTCTCCACCCGAACCCGGTTCCCTACGCCGATGTCGTCACCTCCACCACGCTCAAGACCCTCGCGTGCCCGCGAGGCGGTCTCATCCTCTGCGGCAAGGAGCTGGCCGACCGAATCGACGGCGCCGTCTTCCCAGGACACTGCGGGCGTTCGTACGGCGCTGGTGCCCTCCGCAAGAAGTCCCGGCGCCTTCGTGGTA
Source organism: Streptomyces sp. NPDC054786 (assembly GCF_053611685.1). Lineage (NCBI taxonomy): Bacteria > Bacillati > Actinomycetota > Actinomycetes > Kitasatosporales > Streptomycetaceae > Streptomyces > Streptomyces sp. NPDC054786. The sequence goes on from NZ_JBSHAW010000009.1 coordinate 74,838, forward strand.
CTCGACCCCGTTCCGGTCACCACCATCGGAAAGCTCGACCGGCGGCGCCTTCCCGCATCGGGCGGCATGGGATGCGCCGAGGTGGAGGAAGGCCGGCCTTCCCCAGCCCGTGGGGCTGACCAAGTCCGTTCAGAACCGAGCTTTCCATCTCATCCACGCCCTGCTCACTGCAACGCAGCAGGCGGGTCACGCCAGCGCGATCGGCACAGCGCACGGTGCGCCGCCGCCTCATCGCCGACGAAACGGACCGCCCCACTTCACGATCACTGCCCAGGGGCAGAAATGCGATTTCCTCGTCCTCCAGGAACAGGACCGGACGGATCACACCCCCACGACGAAGGAACTCGCCGATGCCGAAAAGTACTCCTGGACCAGGATCCCGTGCTACGACTACTCCCCCGCCGACCGTCTGAGAGTCTGCGTCAGCGGCGGGCTGCATCACCAGGCCGGTGAGTGACCCGACACCGGCGAACGGCTCCTTGAGGAGCAGCTCGCCGAGATCGCGCAGGAGGTAGACCTCCGTGGAGAAGCCGCCGAACGAACGCGACTCGCGGACCTGGAAAAAACACGGCAGACACGGCTGCGCTGGGAAGCCGCGAAGCAGCAGGCGAAAACCGAATTCGTAGAGGCATACCGCGTCCAGCGCCTCGAAGCGCAACACGAAGCTTGGCGGCGCGCAGCGAGCCTGGCCGAGTACATCAGCGCACTCCGCCTCCACACGCAGACCCTGCCCGCCGGACAGGCCTGGGAGGATGCCGAGACTTGGATCGCATGGGCCGAAAACCACGTTCAACGCCTGGACCCGCTCAACGGACCGATCCGCACGCCTAACGTCCCAGAACCCCGCCCCCAGCATCCGTAAGGTCGAACCTGCAAACCGGGCTTGGCGCGCTGCGCGACCTGCAGCTTCAGTCGCCCGTAAAGCCCACACCGCACATTACGCACACCACCCGAACCTGCAGGTCAGGCGCTCTTTGCGGCCGGTTCAAGGATGGCGACGCACTCCACATGCGTCATAGGGAACAGGTCAGGGCAATTCCGTCCACGTCTTCACCACTCGCACTCCGAGCACCGCCACAATGATGCCGACCGACACGGTGTCGCGGGCTCGTCCGCGTTCCGACGAAGGGACAGGGGCGTCCGTAGCCGTCCCAGACAATCCCTCCTTCGCTCCGTTTCGGGACTCAAGATGTGTCGAGGCCTCCAACAAGTCAGTCACCACAAGCACACGGACGTGCGACGGCCCGGGCCCGCGGGCCGGTACCGAGCAGAGGCGGGCATCGAAAGAACGCTCGAATCCTGCGGCGGCTGCCGCGTCGGGGCGGTGAGGGTCGCCTCGCGTGCGGACGCGCAATTCACCGGACCGACACACATCTTGCGGGCGTTCTCGGGAGGTCTGCGTATCGTCGGCACTTCGACCGGTGGCCAGGAATCGCGGACCGAGGTGCCCGGCCGCCGACGGGGGCAGAAGATCGGATAAGTCGCCAGCCGCACTGCGGCAAGCGAGCAGCATCAAACCTTATTTATGCCCTGAAAGTGTGAAACCTTGGCAAATCCCCTCACGGTGAGGCCGCACGAGCCGAAGGGAAGTACAGGAAGCGGCAGTGAGCCGCTTGGATCGATCGGGAGATTGTTATGTCACGGATCACGCGGGTGGCTGCTCTGGCCGCTCTTGCGGCAAGTACTGCCCTGGGTGGCGCTTCGGCAGCGTTCGCAGACAGTGGCGCGGCCGGCGGCGCGGCCAACTCACCCGGAGTGGTGTCGGGCAATGCGATTCAGGTCCCGGTCCACATTCCGGTCAACGTGTGCGGCAACACCATTAATATCGTGGGGCTGCTGAACCCGGCCTTCGGCAACACCTGCATCAACGGCCTTGAGCGCCGGGTGATTGTCCGCCACCACACGGTCGTCAAGCACGTCGTCAAGCACGTCGTCAAGCACGTCAAGAAGAAGCACCACAAGAAGAAGCACCACCACCACCGTCCGGCCGGTGGCGTGCACACCGGCGGCGGCGGCATGGCCGGCAGCCGCTAGGACAGGAGCCGTCCCGGGCAGGGCCGATGATCTGGCGCTGCCCGGGACGACCACTGCCGAACCGCACCACCAAGCCCGGGGCCGGGCCGTTTGCACCGACAGCCCTTCCACCTTCATCGGAGGAGACGGCTCGGCCCCGGGCTCCCCACTGCCTCCTGGCCCCAGGAGGCCCGGCGGCCCCGGACCACCCGGCGTGACATCGACGCCCGGCCCTGGCCGCCTTTCTTGCCGCCAGGGCCTTGAGAGGATTTCGCGGCCGGCCCGCCGGCGTTGCTGACGTTCGATCCGGGGGCGAAGCCCTCACCCGTGCACCCGCTTCCGGCCCGTATCTGCGGGGAAGCTGCTTCATGCCCGCGTCACGGACCAGCACTGTCCTCTGCACCCGGTGGGACAGCCCCAGCTTGGCGAGCGCACGGCTGACGTGAGCATTCACCGTCCCTTCCCCGGGGCCAGTTGGCGTCCGATCTCAGCGTTCGACAGTCCTCTGGCCACGGCCCGGATCACCTCCCCCTCCCGGTGTCAGCTCCGACAGCCGAGGAGGAAGCCGGCCGCACCGTTGCGCAGGGCTGCAGGCGCGCTCACCATGGCATGGGCGTCAGCTGCCCCCGGCGGCCCCCACTGTGCCCTCGACGCCCTTCTCCCCCTCGTCTCCGCCGGGGCGCTCGGTGTCCGGATCCGCCCCGTGCAGATACTCCTCGCTGATCCGCTTCGGTCCGAACGGCCACTCCTTTTCGTAGCGGGCCCATACGAGGAAGGCCACGACGCCCGCCCCGACCCACGCCAGCGACCATTCGATGGGGTGTCTGCCGGGCGAGTTGCGGTCCGCGTAGCCGTAGATCACCAGCCAGCCGACCAGCCCCACGACGCTCGGCAGCGGATAGAGCCACATCCGGTACGGGCGGCGCAGGCCCGGCTGACGGCGGCGCAGCACGGTCACCGCCGCGATCTGAGCCAGCGACTGCACGATCACCATGACCGTGGTCAGCAACTGGATGATGGTGGCCAGGTCGGTGTGCCGTCCGATGAGGAAGCCCACGGCCATCACGGCTCCCATGGTCAGCAGGCCCAGTACGGGGAAGCGGTGACGAGGGTGGAGCTTGCCGTACGGGCGGAAGAAGACCCGGTCGCGGGCGGCGTCGTAAGGAACCCGGGAGCCGCCGAGGAGTCCGGTGAAGACGGAGGCGACGGCGGTGATGAGGATGAGCACGGTGACGGTGTCGGCGGCACCCTTGCCCCAGGCCTTCTCCAGTACGGCGGAGGCCACGGAGGAGGACGCCGTGGAGTTCGGGTCGAGCATGTCCTTCCAGTTCACGATGCCCAGGGTGCCGATCTGCAGCAGCAGATAGATCGTCATGATGCCGAGGATCGAGGTGATGACGGCGCGGGGGATGGTGCGGCCGGGCTGTCTGATCTCGGCACCCATGTACGCGATGGTGTTGTAGCCGAGGTAGTCGTAGATGCCGATCGTCAGGCCGGCCGCGAAGCCGATCCAGAAGTGACTGGATGTCAGCTCGAAGGCATGGGCGGGGTAGGTGAACGCGCGCTCGGGGCTGAAGTGGGTGAAGGCGGCGGCGATGACCAGGACGACGGAGGCGATCATCACCGTCCACAGCACGACGGTGAGCTTGGCGATGTTCTCCACCCGCCGCCACAGCAGCCCGATGATGCCCACCGTGACGACGAGGCCGACGAGGTCGCCCTGCCCGGGGCTCATGTCCGGCCACAGATAACCGAGGTACTGCACAAAGCCGATCACGCCGGTGGACATCCCCAGCGGGATGAACAGCATGGCCGTCCAGACGAACAGAAACGGCATCAGCTTGCCGGTCCGGTACTGGAACGCCTGCCGCAGATAGACGTAGCTGCCTCCCGCACCGGGCAGCGACGCACCCAGCTCGGCCCAGACCAGCCCGTCCGCGAGCGCAAGGACCGCACCCGCCAGGAACCCGGTCACGGCCTGCGGCCCGCCGAACGCGGCGACCATCAGCGGGATGGTCACAAAGGGACCGATGCCGCACATCTGGCTCATGTTGATGGCGGTGGCCTGGAACAGGCCGATCCGGCGGACGAATCCCACGTGCTCATCGAGGAGTTCAGGCATAGCGGCCCTTTCTCGTGCCGACACGAGCAGCTGCTTCGCGGCCTGTTCTCGCCGCGCCACAGGCTGACACGACCGGCGCCCCGTCCGCACCGGTGCGGACCGAACTTTCCGGCGTGGTCGGCACCCCCTCCCCGGCCGTCACCGTGGCAGTGCCGCGCAGCGTGCCCCGCCGCCGAGCACCTCCACGTCATCGGGGCGGTGCCACACGACGGCACCCTCCGCCGAGCACCACCACGTCACCGGCCCTCCCCCGTCACCGAGCGCCCGTTACCGAGCCCGGCGCCCGGCCCGCCCGCCCCGCCGGTCAGAGATCCCCGTACGCCTCGCCGCCGAGCTCCAGCCTCGCGGTGCCGGCGGTGGAGTCCGCGAGCCAGGCGCGGAAGGCATCCAGGTCGGCCTCCGGCAGCCCGATCTCGATGCATACCTCCGCCCCGTACGTCACCTCACGCACCGCCCGTCCCGTCGTGCGCAGATCGTTCTCCAACCGGCCCGCGCGCTGGTGGTCGACGGTCACCGTCACCAGGCGGAAGCGCTGCCGGATGACCGTGCCCAGCGCATCCAGTGCCTCGCCGACGACGCCTCCGTACGCCCGGATGAGGCCGCCGGCCCCCAGCTTGACGCCGCCGAAGTAGCGGGTGACGACGGCGACGACATAGCGGACCTCACGGCGCACCAGCATCTGCAGCATCGGTACGCCCGCGGTGCCGCCCGGCTCGCCGTCGTCGCTCGCCTTCTGGATGCCGCCGTCGGCGCCCAGGACGTAGGCGAAGCAGTGATGGCGGGCGGTGGGGTGCTCCTTGCGGATGCGCGCGATGAAGTCCTGGGCCTCGGCCTCGGTCGCTACGGGAGCGAGCGCGCAGAGGAAGCGGGACTTGTTGATCTCGATCTCATGGACGCCCTCGCGCGCGAGCGTGCGGTACTGCTCCTGCATCGGACCAGCCTATGCGGCCCCTGTGACATGCGGATACCGGCCGGTCCGGCCGGTCCGCGCCGCGCTGGGGTGTCCGCCGTAAGGGCGCGGGTGTCCGCCGTACGGGCGCAGTCCGCACGGCCAGGCGGCGTACTCACCCCGTCCGCACGGTGCGTCGGTGCGACGACCGCCCCGGCCGTGGGCACTGTGAGGTCAGTGCGAGAGCCTCGTGTTTCCGGGGCCCCGCTCGTACGTGTAGGAACGGCGGGTTTGCGGAGGGCTGCATGGAAGAGAGCACACAGTCGGCGATGACGGCGGGCGTTCCCGTGACGGGTGAGGAGATGCCCGAGCCCCCGCCGGAGGTCATCGAGGCGGCACGCAAGGCACCCGACCACTGGCTGGCCATGGTGGATTTGACCTGGCAGGGAGAGGGGCCACCGCCCCTCTGGGCGCTGATCGGGCAGTGGCGCTCGGACCCGACGGGCGAGATCGTGGAGTGGCGCGACAATCCGGAGTACCGGCCGTCGCCCCAGATGCTGGACTGGCCGGAGCCGACCGATGCGGTCGACAGCGCGCTGCAACTCGCCGCGACCGGCTACGGACCGGGAGACGCCGTCTCCGAGGCGCTGGCGCGCGCGGAGGTATCCGTCCTGGTGACCGCGACCGGTACGCCACTGGCCGCCGCCTCGCCCGAGGGCACCCCGGTGATCCCCGTTTACACCTCGCAGAGCTACCTCGAATCGGTGGGCCGTCTGCTGTACGACCGGCGGCCGATGGCCGAACTCGTCGAGCAGCTGCCGCCGGGCCATGCGCTGTACCTCAACCCGACCGGCCCGGTGAGCATGCTGGTGGACACCGAGGAGCTGCGCGCCACGCTGGCCGAGGCGTCCGGAACGGCGGACGAGACGCGGGACACGGCCGCGCCCGTAGGGCCGCGCCCGGGTACCGGGGCCGGCGGCGCCGAGCCGGTGGGCAGCGGCCGGGGGATCGGCAAGCCGGCCCGTGCCGCCACGGGCAGCACCGTCGTCGGGGCCGGCATGGCCGGCAGCGGCATGGCCCGCGGCGCCAACTGAGCCGCCGGCACCAAAGACCCGCCCCGCCCGTCTTCCCCTTCGGGCGGGGCGTCTGCCGTGCGGCGCGCGCCGGTCATTGCACGCCGCACGGCCTTGTCGTCTCCCGCGGGAATCTCCGGGGCGCGCCGTCCGTTGAGCGGCACAGGACCCTTCCATCCGCAGGAGGCAGTGCGTGTACGGCGACCCCAGCACGATCCGCAGGATCCTCACCGAGCTCGGCGACACCTGGGCGGTCGTGGGCCTGTCGAACAATGAGCGGCGCGCGGCGCACGGTGTCGCCGAGGTGCTGCAGCGCTACGGCAAGCGGATCGTGCCGGTGCATCCCAAGGCCGAGACGGTGCATGGTGAGCAGGGGTATCCCTCGCTGGCCGCGATCCCCTTCCCGGTCGATGTGGTCGATGTGTTCGTCAACAGCGAGCAGGCGGGCGGCGTTGCCGACGAGGCCGTGGCGGCCGGGGCGAAGGCCGTCTGGTTCCAGCTCGGGGTGGTCGACGAGGCGGCCTGGGACCGGGTGCGCGACTCCGGTCTCGACATGGTGATGGACCGTTGTCCGGCGATTGAGATACCCCGTTTGGGCTGAGCGGCGGGTGCGTTAGCGTCCGGGCATGATCGTGACCCGCGCCGCTGTTCCCGAGGACGCCGCCGAGCTGGTCCGGTTGCGCCGTCTGATGTTCCTCGCCATGAACGGGCGTGATTCTCCCGGGAGTTGGGAGCGGGACGCGGAGGCGACGGCGCGTCGGCAGCTGACCGGGCCGCGGGCGCGGCTGGCCGGATTCGTGGTGGCGGGTGCGGAGGCCGGTGCTCCGCATCTCGCAGCCTGCGCGCTCGGCACGATCGAGGAGCGGCTGCCGGCACCGAGCCATCCGACGGGGCGCTTCGGCTTCGTCTTCAACGTCTGCACGGACCCCCGCTACCGGGGCCGCGGCTATGCGCGCGCCACGACAGAGGCTCTGCTCGGCTGGTTCGCCGAGCGGGGCGTCACCCGGGTCGATCTGCATGCCACCGACGATGCCGAGCCGTTGTACCGGAGTCTGGGTTTCTCCGAGCACTCCACGGCGCTCTCGCTGGATCTGCGGACCGGGGCGTTCGTCCCGTAGGGGGCGGCCGAACGTGCCGCGGGACCCCGGCCGCCCTGTCCGCCCTCGTGCCTAGGCGATACCCAGCCCGTCCAGGACCGTGGCGCCGGGCAGTTCGGCCAGCGCCTTGCCGGGCACGATGAGCTTGCCGCGGCGGCTGCCGCTGCCGATCAGGGCGTAGGGGGTGTCGGCGGCGGCGGAGTCCACCAACAGCGGCCAGTCGGCGGGCAGACCGATCGGGGTGATCCCGCCGTACTCCATCTCGCTCTCCCCGACCGCCTTGTCCATCGGCGCGAACGACGCCTTGCGGGCGCCCAGCTGACGCCGTACCACGCCGTTGACATCGACGCGGGTGTGCGAGAGGACGACACAGGCGGCCAGGGTGGCCTCGCCGCCGCGCTTGCCGGCCACCACCACGCAGTTGGCCGACTGCTCCAGGAGCCAGGGGCCGTAGCGCTCGACGAGCAGCGCGGTGTCCGCGATGGCCGGGTCCGTGTCGACGAAGCGCAGCTCCTCGACCGGTACGGATCCGCTCCAGCCGCGGATCGCGGCGGCCACCGGCCCGGTCAGCAGGTCCAGGCACTCCACTGCGGGCCGGACATCGTCAAAGGCATCCATCGGCACGGGCATGGCGCCAAGTTAACAGTCGTCACGGACCGGTGGCGGGCCGTCTCAGCGGGCGAGCGGAATGATCACCGACATGGTCATCTCGACCGGTTCCCCACCATCGTTGCGGTAGCCGTGCGTGACCTTGGCCTCGAAGGTCGCCGAGGCGCCGGCGGGCACCGTGTGCTCCTCGCCGTCGACGACCAGCGTCAGCGTGCCGGCCCGGACGTGCAGCAGTTCGACGGTGCCGGCTGGATGGGGATCGGAGGCACTGCTGTCGCCGGGCATCAGCCGCCAGTCCCACAGCTCGTACGGTCCGGGTGCCTCCGCGCCCACGAGGAGCGTGGTGAAGCTCCCGGCCTCGGTGGACCACAGCCGGACCGCCTCGCTCGGCGCCACGATGCGCACCTGCGGGCCCTGCTCGTAGTCGAGGAGCGTGGTGATGCTGACGCCGAGCGCGTCCGCGATCTTGACGGTGGTTCCCACGCTCGGATTCGTCCGGGCCTGCTCGATCTGGATGATCATGCCTCGGCTGACCCCGGCGCGGGCCGCCAGCGCATCGAGGGTGAAGCCGCGCTCGGCGCGCCAGTGTTTGAGGTTGCGGGCGAGCGACTGCGTGAGCTGATCGAGGTCCGTCACGGTCCGTCCCAGTCGAAGGGCAATATATTAGATGCCGTGATGCAAGATGCTGCACTACGGTGTGGTGTACTTCAGCGTCCGGTTCACTGTACTGCGAGGTTTCACCATGACAGCGGTCTTCGCCCTGGCCACCAGCCTTCTGTGGGGGCTCGCCGACTTCGGCGGCGGACTGCTCACCCGACGGCTGCAGGCGCTGACCGTGGTGGTCGTCTCGCAGGCCCTGGCCGCCGTGGTGCTGGGCACCATCGTGCTGGCCACCGGCGGCTGGCGGGAGGCCGGACCGCAGCTGTGGTTCGCGGTCGGGGCGGGTGTCGTGGGGCCGGCCGCCATGCTCTGCTTCTACCGCGCCCTGGCGCTCGGCCCGATGGGCGTGGTCTCCCCGGTCGCCTCGGTCGGCACGATCCTCGTACCGCTCGGCGTCGGGATCGTGGCGGGCGAACGGCCGGGGCTGCTGCAGGTCACCGGCATGGTCGTGGCCGTGATCGGTGTCCTGCTGGCCGGCGGCCCGCGGATCAGCGGCGCGTCCGTGGCCAGCCAGACCCTCGTGCTGACGCTGGTCTCGGCGCTCGGGTTCGGCGCGGTGATGGCCCTGATCTCGGAGGCGTCCACGACCGTGACCGGCCTCTTCCTCGCCCTGTTCGTCCAGCGGGTGTGCAATGTCGCCGTCGGCGGAGCCGCCCTGTACGCGTCGGTGCGGCGTGGCACCCCGGCGCTCCCCGAGGGCGGGCTCCCGGCCCTCCGGGGCGCGCTGCCCGCGCTCGGTTTCGTCGGGATCGCCGATGTCGCCGCCAATGGCACCTACGCCCTCGCCGCCCAGAACGGGCCGGTCACCATGGCGGCGGTGCTCGCCTCCCTCTACCCGGTCGTCACCACGCTCGCCGCACTCGGCGTCCTCAAGGAGCGGATGCGGGCGATCCAGACGGCCGGTGCCTCCCTCGCACTGGTCGGCTCGGTCCTGCTCGCCTCGGGGAACTGACGGAGACGGGCCCGACAACGGGCGGCCCGCGTCTGTCTGACGGCGGCTCAGGTCGCCTCGTACGCCTCCTTGGCTTCGTCCGCCTGCCAGGCCCGCAGGGCGAGCAGCTGGTCCGGGGTGACGTCGTCGGGGATCGGCACCGGCGTCGGGGTGCGCAGCGGCGGCTGCCAGCCCTGCTGGGCATCCCAGCTGCGGACGACCCGGGCCGGGGCGCCGGCCACCACGGCATGATCGGGAACCTCACCACGGACCACGGCGCCGGCCGCGACCACCACATTCCGGCCCAGTCGCGCACCGGGCAGGATCACCGCCCCGGTACCGATCCAGCTGCCGGAGCCGATGGCCACCGGGTCGGTGCGCGGCCACTGCTTGCCGACCGGCACCTCGGGATCGTCGTAGCTGTGGTTGGTGGTGGTGACATAGACACCGGGGCCGAAGAAGCAGTCGTTGCCGATCGTCAGCCGGACATCCGCGATCACATGGCTGCCGCGGCCCAGCACGACACCGTTCCCCAGCGTGAGGATCGGGTCCGGGCCGAGGTCGAGATCCGGCATCATGCCCGCCGTCAGCGTCACGTCCTGGGCGATGATGCAGTGGTCGCCGAGCTCGATCCACGGGTCACCGAAGACCGTGCCCTGCGGAAAGGCGAGCCGGGTGCCGGTGCCGATCCGCCGGAAGCGGTACGGGCCGGGGCGCTCGGCCGTGACGGCCGCGACTTCCCTCACCCAGCGCGCGCCGCGGTGGACGGCGCGCGACACGGCCCGGCGCCGCCAGGCCGCGACGGATGAGAACACGTTCTGGTTTGTCGGCACCCGCACACCGTACTCAGCCTCCCGGGCGGCGGGCCGCGCGCCGGGCTGTGATCTTCGCCCCACCGGCGGCTGTCCCTGCCCGGCGCAGCGACCGTCGTCTACGGTGCTGTTGGCGCGGCGCGGAACGGCAAGGAGATCCGGAAATGGCAGGACGGGCATTGATTTCACCGGTGGGCGGCAAGGAGCCGAAGGTCGATCAGGAGGCATTCACCGCCCCGACGTCCGTCGTGCTCGGCGAGGTCACCATGGCAGCGGGCTCCAGCGTCTGGTACCACGCGGTACTGCGGGCCGACTGCGGCCCGATCGTGCTCGGCGCCGACAGCAATATCCAGGACAACTGCACGGTGCATGTGGACCCCGGTTTTCCGGTGACGGTCGGCGCGCGGGTCTCGGTGGGGCACAACGCGGTCCTGCACGGCTGCACCGTCGAGGACGATGTCCTGATCGGCATGGGTGCCACGGTGCTGAACGGGGCGCACATCGGCGCCGGCTCGCTGGTGGCGGCGCAGGCGCTGGTCCCTCAGGGCTTGCGGGTGCCGCCCGGCTCGCTGGTGGCCGGAGTGCCGGCGAAGGTCAAGCGGGAGCTGACCGATGAGGAGCGCGAACTCCTCACGGTCAACGCCACGATGTATGTGGAACTGGCGGCACAGCACCGAGAGGCCTTCACGGCCACCGGGGAGTGAGCCGGCCACGCGGCCGAGCGAAGCCCGGCCCGCCGCCGCGGTGCGGACCCTGGAAGGGCCCGCACCGCGGTCCGCGGCTCAGCGCCGGGCGGAGGCGGCAGCGGTCAGCGCGGAGGACAGCAGCTCGGCATCGAACAGGGTGGCGTCCGCGAGGCGGTTGGCGTTGGCGTACGCGTTCAGCATCAGCTTCGCGGTTCGCAGGGCCGAGGGGGAACGGCGGACCAGCGGCTTGATCCACCGCGTGACGGCGCTGTCGAGCTGATCCTCGGGGACGACGTTGTGGAGGATGGACAGCTCCTGCGCGGTGGCGGCGTCGAAGTTGTCGGCGGTCAGTATCAGCTCACGGATCCTCGCCGCGCCCGCCTCGTGCAGCAGCCGCGGCATGATCCCGCCCCACGCGGGCGGCACCCCCAGCCCCAGCTCCGGCAGCCGGAAGCGGCAGGTGTCCGCGCCGACCCGCAGATCGCAGAAGACCGCGAGCCCCACTCCGGCCCCGACGACCCCGCCGTGCAACCGCGCGATGGTCACCGCGTCGGTGCTCGCAAGGGCATCACACACCCGTCGCGCCTTGTTGCCGAGGGCCCGCAGCCCCACTCCGCTGGGGTCCTCGGCGAGCAGGGCGGGGAACTCCGCCCGGTCACCGCCCAGACAGAAGTCCTCGCCCGCGCCGGAGAGGACCAGGACCCTGATACCGGCCTCGTCGTCCAGGGCTCCCAGTACGACGAGCAGCTCGTCGAGGATCTCCCCGGAGATGGCGTTGCCTGTCTCGGGGCAGTTCAACTGCACTGTGAGGACGGGTCCCTCGTGTGTCACGAGGAGAGACTTGAAGTCGTGCATCATGGCCGTTCCTTGTTTCGTTGTTCCGCTGTGCGGGAGACCGGTGCGCCGGGTATGTCAGACACGGACGACCGGAAGCGTGATCAGGCGGCGGAAGGCCACGCGTGGTTCCCAGAGGGGAGGAGCGCTGATCCTCAGTCCGGGCAGACGCTCCAGCAGCGCGGTGAGCAGGCAGTCCGCCTCCAGACGCGCCAGCGCGTTGCCCAGACAATAGTGAATTCCCCCGCCGAAGCCGAGATGGGAGGCCCGGCGGCTGATGTCGAAGGCTCCGGGGGAGACGAAGTGGTCCGGGTCGTGATGGGCGGCGCCGACCATGAGCTGCACCATCTCGTTCTTGTGGACGGTCACCCCGGCGAGTTCGGTGTCCTCGGGAGCCACCCGGCTGATCATGTGGATCGGGGCGTCGTGGCGGAGCACCTCGTCGATCGCGTCCGGTATCTGCTCGGGATGGATGCGCAGCCAGTTCAGCTGACGGGGGTGCTCCAGGAGCAGCCGGACCGCGCTGGAGAGGACATGCGCCGTCGTCTCCAGCGCCGCCAGGACCATGAACAGCGTCAGGAAGTAGACGTCCTCGTCGGCGGCTTCCCGGTCGGGCTCCTGCATGTCCCAGGCGCGGAGCCATGACGAGACCGGGTCATTCCCCGGATTTCTCCTTCGCTCGCTCACCAAAGATGTGAAATAGTCCCGCAATTGGCGGCTCGACTCGTCGGAGAGCAAGAGTTGGCTCGGAGTCGGAAACAGTTCCTGGGTATATACCTGGTCGTGGGTGAGGGAGCGCAAAAGCGCATAGTCGGCCGGCGGAATCTGCAGCCATTCGCCGATGGTAATCACCGGAAGTTCTTCACTGACCAGTGCACAGAAATCGGCCGGGCCGTGCGTGAGTTCTTCTTCGAACCGGTCGAGCAGTCGACTGGTCGTCTGCTCGACCGACGCCTTCATCTCGGCCATGGAATTGCGGTCGAAAACGTTGCCCACCAACCGCCGCACCCGGGTGTGGTGCGGCGGGTTGAGCATGGGCAGGGTGCCGCCCATCTGGCGTGACGCACTCGCGCTCCAGCGGGCGGCATCGTCCTGGCGGGCCCGCCAATCGCTGTCCGGGACCCGCCAGGATCTACTTCGCAAAAGCTGGTGGCAAAGACCGTATGAGGTCACCAAGTGGCCGCCCCACGGCGCCGGAACGATATCCCCTATCGCCCTGAGTTTCGCGTACAACGGCAACGGATTCGACTGGCCATCGGCCGTGCGCAGACGGGAAAAAAGCGAAACCACACTGCGCCGGTCGACGGGGGCAGCGGCCAGAGCAGGCTGCAAGGCGACACCTTCTTTCAGAAGATCACTGGATAGTCGCCAGCCCTGCATACCCTTATGGCTGAACATTCATGCGATCAGCGAACATTCACTCTGTAGCGAAGGTCACACTCGCCACCAGCTGAGGAATCCACTCCACCAACTGCCCTTCTGAGGCTTGCTCTGCTGCTCCCGGGCCCGGGTGTCTCCGCCGTCGGGACCGGCCGCCGCGGCGGGCAGCGAACCGCGCCTCGCGCTGCGTACCGGAGTGAAGCGGGCGGGCAGCGCGTTGAGCGCCCGGTGGAACGGGCCGGGCCGCCAGGTCAGCGTGTCCGCAGGAACGCCCAGCTCGATGTCGGGCAGCGCGTTCAGCAGCTTCTCGATCGCCCGTATGGAGATCAGCAGCGCGGGATCCTTCGCCGGGCAGGCATGCGGGCCGGCTCCCCAGGCCAGATGGGCCCGCTTGCTGAACGTCTGCCGGCTCGCGGACAGGCTCGGGTCCGCGTTGGCCGCCGCGAAGCTGATGAGCACCGGCGTCCCGGCTGCCAGCTTGTTCCCGGAGAGTTCCACATCGTGCACCGGGTAGTGGGTGGCGTAGTTGGCGATCGGCGGGCTGTTCCACAGCACCTCGTTGATGGCGTCCTCGACCAGGACGTCACCGCCCCCCTGCGGGCCGCCGGCGAACTGCTCGTCGGACAGCAACAGCCGCAGCGCGTTGGCGATGATGTTCTGCACCGGCTCGGTACCCGCCCCGATGAGCAGGGCGAGCTGGTGGACCATCTCCTCGTCGGTCAGCCGCGACTGGTGCTGCATCAGCCAGGAGGTGATGTCGTCGCCCGGCGTGCTGCGCTTGAGCGTGACCAGCTCGAACAGGGCACCCGCCATGACCTCGTTGGCCCGCTCCACATCGACACCGTCGAAGAGATTGGAGATGGCACTGATCAGCCGGTCGCCTATCTCCGCCGGGCAGCCGAAGAGGTCGTTGAAGACCAGCAGCGGCAGCAGCTGCGCATAGTCACTGATCAGGTCGGCTTTGCCCCGGACGCTGAACTGGTCGATGAGGTACGCGGCGACACGGTCGACATGCCTGCTCACACGGTGCATGTCCAGACGCGAGAAGCTCTCCGTCACCGCCTGGCGCAGCCTCAGGTGCTCGGCGCCGTCGGAGAACATGCAATTCGGCCGGTACATCATCATCGGCAGCACGGGGCTGTCCATCGGAACACGCCCCTCGTTCAGCGCGCGCCAGCGGCGGGAATCCCGCGCGAAGGTGTCCGGATTCTGCAGGACATGGAGCGCTGTGGCGTAGTCCGTGACAAGTTCGGCCTCCACACCGGGAGCCAGCTCGACGGGCGCGCTGGGCCCCTGCTGCCGCAGCATGCCGTAGAACACGTCCGGCGCGGCGGCGAATTCCGGCCCGTGCAGGGGCGTCCTTTCGCCACCGGCGTGTGCCGGGCAGCCGGGCGGCGGAGTCTGGAATTCCGAGTGAGATTGCATGCCTGAGCTCCTAGTTGACGCGGGACTGTAGATATCGGACGAGGGCGATCAGGGAATCCGCCGAGGAACGCTGGTCCCGTGCGTCACAGTTGACGACGGGCGTCTCAGGAAGCAGGTCCAGCGCCTCCCGTATCTCATCGAGCGAATGAGAGGGAGTCCCGTCGAACCGATTCACGGCGATGGCGTACGGGATTCCGTAGTGTTCCACCAGGTCCATGACAGGGAAGGACTCATCGAGACGCTGTGGGTCGACCAGGACCAGCGCACCGAGCGCCCCCCGCGTCACGTCTTCCCACACCTGAACGAACCGCTGCTGTCCGGGCGTTCCGAACAGATACAGGACCAGCTTCTCGCTGAGCGTGAGCCGGCCGAAGTCCATGGCGACCGTGGTCGTGGTCTTGCCGGGCGCGCCTTTCGGGTCGTCAATTCCGGCGCCCGCCTGGGTCATTACTTCTTCGGTCCGCAGCGGAGGAATCTCGGACATGGTCCCGATGAATGTGGTCTTCCCTACGGCGAAATGTCCGACCACGAGGATCTTCGCCGCGGTCTGCACTGAATTGCGCAAGTACACGCCGTCATCCAAAGCGAGCCTGGAGCCCATTCAGCACCTCCTCAAGGATTTGCCGGTCGACAAGCTGAGCACTCGGTATGGGCGCGCGCGAGAACAGATAACCCTCCCGCGCGAGATCGGATACCAGAATCTTGACGACACCCACCGGCAGCCGGGTGTGCCCGGCTATCTCGGCGATCGACAGAAAGCCTCCCGAACACAGTTCCAGCAGACGGAGCTTCTCCGGATCGAGGGGCTTCGTCCGGGGCGGTTCCGCATGCACGGTGACCAGAGTGATCAGCGAGAAATCGCTGCCGTCAAGAAGATCTCGGCCGTTGGTGATGACGTACGGCCGCACTAATTCCGCTGCTTCGTGTTCCAGCTCCGGCTCGTCATCGGTTGTCATGGCTGGATATCAGCCCTCTCACGCGGCGGGCTGGTCAGTGCCTTACCGAGCTGGCCGACAAGCTGCTGCATACGGAAGGTGATCTCCGCCATGTCGACATCGGGCGACGCCGAAACCGCGAGATACGCGCCCTCGCCGGCCGAGATGAGAAAGACCCAGCCATGGTCGAACTCGACCAGTGTCTGCCGCCATTGTGGGCGGCTCGCGGGCGCACCGCCATGGCAGAAATCGGCGACCGTGCGGCTCAGCGACTGCATTCCGCTCATCGCGGCGGCGACGGTGTCGGCGTGGTCCCGGCCGACTTCCTTCGAGCGGGCCATGAGCAGACCGTCGGCGGAGACGAGAATGGCATGCTGCGCTTCAGGCAATTCCAGAGCACTGTCAAGCATCCACGACAGATCGTAGTTCACTGAACCTCATGCCCTTCATCGCTTGCATTGGTGGAACGACGGCCGGATTGCGTGCCGCGTTGGAATGCGCCCATGACGGACGCGGCCTTTGCGCTGTCGCGGGCCGGTGTTTGTGTGTTCTCGGAATCGGTCGGCACGATGGAAATCGCACCGCGGCGGCGGCGCTTCGGCAGACCGCCGGACGTCGTCTCGGGAGCCGCGTGAGCGGAAGCCGGCTGCCCCGCGGGCGGAGCGCCGGGAGGCGGCGGGCCGGCGGCCGGGTATCCGGGGGCGGGGGCCGGAGGCGGGCTGCCGAGGGCCGCGTGACCAGGAGGGTTCTCCGGCGGCAACGGGGCGGACGCGGCCACGGCAGCACTCTCCTCGGGCTCGTGCAAAGACGTCAGTAGATCGTCGGGGAGCAGGACGACCGCGCGTACGCCGCCGTAAGGAGAGGTGGAATCCACCGAAACGCTGAAACCGTAGCGGGCAGCGAGCACACCGATGACGGTGAATCCGAACTGCGGCGGGTTACCGAGACTGGAGACGCTGGCCGCATTCTCGCTCGACAGCAGCTGGGCGGCGCGCGCCTTCTCCTCCTCGTTCATCCCGACACCGGCGTCGTCAACGACGATGCACACGCCCTTGGGCACCGGACGGATATTGATCTCGATCATCGTTTCCGGCGCCGAATAGCTGGTGGCGTTGTCCAGCAGCTCGGCGAGCACCAGCGCAACCGGTTCAACTGCGCGGCTCACGATGGCGAAATTACTCTGCGACCGGATCTCGACGCGCGTGAAATGGCGAATACGGCCCTTCGCGCTGCGCACCACATCGTAGAGCGAGGCGTTGTGCCGTCGCCGGCCGAGCCAGCCGTCACAGAGCACGGCGATGGACTGAGCACGCCGCGCAAACTGCGAGTTCATGTGGTCGATGTCGAGCAGATCCTGCAGGATCTTGTGCTCGCCATACGTCTCCTGCAGCTTGGAAATCGCCAGCTGCTGCTCGCTCGCAAGACCCTGCAGAGTCCGCATGGCGGCCTTCAGTGTGGTCTTGGTGGCCTCCTCCGCCCGGTCCTTGGCCTCTTCCACGGCCTCCGTGTAGTGGTCTTCAAGAGTGGCGTAGTGCTGCTTGAGCTCAGCCTTGTCTTGTCGAAGTTCCGTAATTTTCTTCCTGCCGCGAATAATCGCGGTTGCGGCGACAGGGGTACCAGCGATCAAACCCCAGAACGCTGGATCCTGGAAGTATTGCGTCATAGGACTCTCTTCGGACGACGGAGCCACCAGGTGTCATATGTCTGGCCACGACGTGCAGAATCAATCGCGCCCCCAGACATACGTGAACGGCCACGCACAGTCGCCTGCCAGAAAGCCATCAAAGGGCCGGCTAATGGCATAGTTCTCCCCGGGGTGGCGGTTTTCATAGGCCAATGCGCGGAATTTCTTTCCTGCCTTATCAGGTGACTACCCCGTTGGCAAGTGCGATGATCTTAGCATCACAGCAACACCCGTCGTCCAACGGCGATCTGAACACTGCACAGATCTGATGGAGATTCAACAAAGGCCTGTTTTGGGGCCATTGGGCGCGTTGCCAGGTCTTGGAGCAAGCGCGTCGGCCCCGTCCTGACGAGCCGTCGGCACGAGCTGATGTGACGTGGCCCACGCCGTGAACGGGGGGATCGTCAGCGATGCGGGGCGTCGTGGACGTAAGTGATCTCGCCGCCGCGGACCCGGACGACACGTACGGTCATGCCGCGGTCGGTCCCCCGCAGGTAGTGCGCGGTGCAGTGGGTCCGCGCCCCCTCGACCGCCCGCAGGTCCCCGGCGCAGTCGACCGAGCGCGGGCCCCGCGGGATCACAGGAAGCGACAGATGGCCCGAGATCGAGCGGGCGACCTCGTCGCGCGGGACGGTATCGGTGGTCCCGTTCACCTCACTGGTCGCGTCCCGCTCCCCCAGCCACTGGCTGCCCGCCGTGAGGCTCCCCACCAAACAGAGCCGTACCGGCCAGCGCCAGGCCGGCCACTCGCAGATTCCGCACGGCTCTCCTTCCAGCGGGCAGACGTCGTACGCCGGCCACGCCCACCGGCCGGGTCACGGACAATTCTTACGGTCGGCCCGTCGTCGGCAACAGGGGGACCCCGCCCGTGCGACCACCTGGGCGACGGTGCGTCAAACGGACGGCACGGGGCCCTGCATCCGCTCGCTGATCCAGTGCAGCGAGTCGGCCATCCGCCGGATATAGGTGTGACCGCTGTGCACACCGTCCGGTATTTCGAAGAGCGTGGAGTGGACCGGCCCGCCGGTGTAGTCCTTGATGAAGCGCTTCACGTCGGGCACCGCCACCTCCTTGCTGCCGAGCTCGAAGGCCAGATAGACCGGCAAGCCCTTCCGCGCGGCCAGCTGCCGCGCCAGGTGGCGTGGGTCGTTGGCGCGCATCTCGGCCGAGTGCCCCTGCCACAACGGCGAATCCGGCGCGGTGTCGGGCCCGTTGACGATGGCTGCCTTGAACTTCCGCGGCTCCTTGAGCACGGCCTTCAGCGCGGCGAACCCACCGGACGAGGACCCCATGAAGGCCCAGCCGTCGCGGCTGTCGTACGTACGGAAGTTGGCCCGCGCGAAGTCCGGTACGTCCTCGGTCAGCCAGGTCCCCATCTTCGGCTGCCCCGGGATGTCGCTGCCGTCGTAGTACTTCCTGCCGGGATTGAGCACCGGCATCACGACGATGAAGGGCAGCGTCTTGCCCTGCCGTGACCACTCCGCGATCCGCTCCTCCAGCGCAAAGGCGTCCCCGGCCCAGTAGTTGAACGGATAGCCGTAGGCGCCGGGCAGCGCGATCAGCACCGGAAAGCCGCTCGTGGCGTACTCCGACCGGTGATACTCCGGCGGCACCCAGGCCCAAATGTCCCCGGTGAAACCGGACTTGCGCCCGTGCCACTTCGTCGTCACGACCTCGGTGCCGCCCCCGGCCGTACGGAACGGGGTGAAGGAGGAGCGCGGGCCTCGCGGCTCCGCCACCCGGGGCTGTCCGTTGCGGGCATCCGCGACATGGGCCCGCAGCCGCGGCACACTCGATGCGTCGACGGTGTCCCTGCCGCCGCCGCAACCGGCCAGCAGCCCCAGAGCCACCACACTTACCGCAGCATGGACGCGCAGGCACTTCATCGGGACGTTCTCCTCGGATCCTTGGGCCGGCCGCGGGCAGCCACGCTGCCACTGCGACGCCGGTCGAAAGACACCACTTTAAAATCGGCCGAAGTGTCCTGAACGCCGCCCCCGACCGCGGTGACCTGGTCGTCCACCCTCCCGGGCCCTCCAGAAGACATCGCGTCACGTCAAATTCAGGGGCCGGGTTTCCCTCGTTCGATGAGCCCACTCGTTGTTTACCGGACGGTCGGTTCTGGCATGGTGGGTTCCCAGTTCGGAAGGGCGCGGCGCTGTGCCGTGGTTGGGGATGACCGATGACCGCGTGGGCCGATCACCGGCCACCGCCCGGCGTAGTGGGGCGGGCCGTTGAGCATGAGCAGGTGTCCGGGCTGCTGGCCGGTGCGCAGTTGGTGACGCTCACCGGGGCCGCCGGGGTGGGCAAGAGCGTGCTGGCCCGCGCCGTCCTGACGGAGCACACCGCTCGGCACGGCGGCACGGTCATCCGGGTCGGCTGCTGGGACGGTCTGGCCGAGGGCGGTCTGACCGAGGCACTGCTCCGGGCGGCGGGGCAGTCGGACACCGCATGCCGGGACACCGCCCGGCCCCTCGCCCGGCATACGGCCGACCCCTGCGTCAGCGCACCGCTGCTCGGCCGGGCGGGCCGGACGGATGCCACCCCGGCGTGCGCTCCCGCCGGCGGTACGGCCCTCGCGGCGCTGGCCGCGCACTGCCGGCGGCATCGCGTGACCGTACTGCTGGACGACTGCGACCCGGTGCTCGCCGAGTGCGCACAGCTCGTGCGACGGCTGCTGCGCGCCGACCCGTCGCTGCGCATCGTGGCGACCGCACGTGGCCCGCTGGGGCTGGCCGAGGAGCGGGTCGTCGAGCTCGCGCCGCTTCCGGTGACGCTGGGCGAGGGGATCGCCGGACCGGCCGTCGAGCTGCTGGCCGCGCGGACCGGAGCCGCGGCGCCCGAGCTCCTGGTCGCGGTGTGCCAGGCGCTGGAGGGCTCACCGCTGGCGATCGCGCTGGCCGCGCACCAGCTGGACCGGATGTCCTTGCCGCAGCTCGCCGCGCAGGTGGGCACGGACGGTCCGCTGTTCTACTCGGGGCCGGCGGCGACCGTGCGGCACACCTCGCTGCACGCCGCGCAGGCCGCGGGCTACGCCCTCTGCTCGCCCACCGACCGCCGGGTATGGGCGAGGCTCTCGGTGCTTCCCGGCGATTTCGACCCCTGGCTCGCGGGATGCGTCTGTACCAGCAGTGACGTCCCTGCAGCGGCGGTCGACGGGGCACTGGAACGGCTCCGTACGGCCTCGGTCGTCGAACGCGTACGGGACGCGGGCGGCGCGCACGAGGACACCGGGGCCGCGCTGCCGCCGCGCTACCGACTCCCGCGCGCCGCCCGCGACTTCGGGCGGACGCAGCTGCGCGAGGCGGGCGAGGAGTCCGCGGCGCTACGGCGGTTCCGGCAGGCCTGTGCGGCGCTCGCGGCCGAGGCACAGATCGCCTGGCAGGGCCCCAACCAGCAGGTCGCCGTGCGACTGGTGGAGGACGAACAGGCCAATCTCGACGCGGCGCTGACCCGGCCACCGCAGGACGCGGAGGATGCGCTCGGCGCGCTGGAGATCGCGGTGTCACTGTGGTTCCACTGGGCCGCCTGCGGCTTCCGCCGCGAGGGGCGGGCCCACCTGGACCGGTTGCTGCTGCTCTCCCGGGACGACACCGCGCTGCGGGCCCGGGCGTTGTGGCTGGCCGGCTATCTCGCCGCGCAGGAACACTCGCTCGCCACCGCGGAGGCGCTGCTCGACGAGGCATGGACGGCGGCGGTGATGCATGCGGACTCCGACGGACTGGCCCGTATCGCGCATGCCCACGCCGTGCTGGAGCTGTACCGCGGGAACACCGCGGCGGCCGTGACGTGCCTGGAGGAAGCGGCCCGGCACCACCCCAGGGATCCGTGGTTCGGGCCGGGGCCCGCCCACAGCTGGGCGCTGCTCGCCATCGCGCTGTCGCCGCTGGATGCGGAAGGGGCGCGGGCGGCGGCCCGCCGCGCCTGGGAGGTCCGGCACTCCGACGGCGATTACTGGCTGTACTCGACGGTCCTCTACGCCCATGCCCTCACCGAAAGCGCCCACGGGAAACCGGCGGCGGCGCTGCGCGCCTGCCACAAGGCGCTGGTGGCCAAGAAGCTCATCGGCAATCCGCTGTTCATCGCGGGGGTCCGCAGCATGCTGGCGGCACTGCGGCGAGCGGTGCGCGGCGGGTCGGCACTGCCGGACGCCGACGGGGAGATCCCGTGGTGGCAGCGCGGCGGGTCCGGCGTACGGGCGCGGCCGTTCTTCTCGCGGCAGCGGGCGGGGTCCGCAGGGCCGGGCCGGTCTCCGCAAGACGCCGGTTGACACGTTGTGTGACGTACTGGCCACGTTCGGGATGCGGGAGCGCCGGGCCGGTCGCATGCTGGGAAGCATGAAGCGTGCCCCCGTGATCGTGCACCCGCCGTTCTCAGGCGGTCGCCGTGTGACACTCAACGGACAGGATCTGGGACGGGCGCTGCGCCCCGGCGATGTGGCCGCGATACTGCGCCGGGCCGGTTTTTGCACCATGAAGTTCGTCTGGGACGACACCGGCGTCTTCGAATGGCGCGACGGCGGCCCCGACGTCTGGCTGATGCCCTGACGTGACACCGCTCGTCAACCGGCCCGCACCCTCAGGTGACTTGCGTCAGGTGAACGCCTGACTGCCGTTGAAGACCGTACGAGCCGCGCGCAGGTGGCGCGGCAGTCCCGGGGAAGGTCAGTCGACCGGTGTGGCGACCGGGGTCTCCGCCACCTCGCGCGCGGCGGCCGCCTTCTTCGCTCGGTGCTTCATGAGGAAGAAGGAGCCGACACCGAACAGCAGGGCGGCGACCAGTCCGAGCCAGGAGAAGCGCTTGAGCCACGACTCGGCGACGATGCCCACGCTGTAGATCAGCGCGGTCGTACCGCCGGCCCAGATGATGCCGCCGAGGACGTTGGCGATCAGGAACTTCCAGTACGGCATCTTCAGTACGCCGGCGAGCGGGCCGGCGAAGATGCGCAGCAGCGCGACGAAACGGCCGAAGAAGACCGCCCACATACCCCACTTGTCGAACTTCGCCTCGGCCATGGCGACATGGTCGGGGCCGAAGTGCTTGGGGAACTTCCGGCCCGCCCACTGCAACAGGGGCTGGCCTCCCTTGCGTCCGATCAGATACCCGATGGAGTCACCGATGATCGCGCCGGCGGACGCACAGGCGCCCAGCACGAACGGATTGATGTGGTCCTGGGTCGCCGCCAGAATCGCCGCACTCACGAGGACGATCTCGCCGGGCAGCGGAATGCCGACGCTCTCCAGTCCGATGACCACCCCCACCAGGAGGTAGACGCTCACGGCCGGTACCGTCTCCAGCCACTCCTGGATGTGCAACGCCGCTTCCTCCGCTGGTGTAGGGCCCCCGTGGGCCGTGACCCGACATCCTCATGGCTCCGGTGCCGGTCGATCCCCTGGCGCGCCACAGCACGCCCGGGAAGCGTACTCGATCGCGCCGTCAGGGAGCCGAATCCATGTGCGGTAGGCAACACCTGGCTCCGTGGCCCGATCCGGAGCCGCGCGGTCCGCGGAAAGACGACGACGGCCCGCCGTGCGGGGCACGACGGGCCGGGGAGAACCCCGCTGTGAAGCAGCTCACTTGTTGGGGCGCAGGGTCCACACGATGCTCATCTCGCCGGTGACCGCGCCGTCCTCGCGGGTGATGGCGATGTTCACGGGGAACTCCGGGCGCTCGCCGGCGTCGAGCTCGGCGACCACCTCGGCCACCGTCCGGCCCAGCTCCGCGGTGGCGGTGACCGGTCCCATGGCGAGCTTCTTGTAGCCGATCTCGGCTCGCACGGCCAGCGGCACCGCCCGGCCGAGCTGGTCGCCGAAGGCCGCCATCACGATGGCGCCGCTCGCCGACTCGGCGAGGGTGAACATCGCGCCGGCGTGCGGTCCGCCGACGTGGTTGTGGAAGTCGGTCTGGTCGGGCATGCGGACCACGGCGCGCTCGGCGGTGGTCTCGGCGAACTCGAGGTTCAGGGTGCGGGCCATCGGCACGGATGCCGCCATCATTTCGCCGATAGACGGCAGGGTCTCGGAGGACATGAGCGTCATGTTACCTAGCGGTAGCTTAGGTGTGAAGGGGCGGATGCCGCGGATGCCTTCCGGCCGCCGGCCGTGACGGTCACCGGGACCCGACGGACGCCGGGCCTGTGGTGGCCGGAAGGGGACGGCCCTGTGCGGCCCCCCCACTGCCCTGCCTATCGTTGACGCTCATGTGGCCAGGACAACAGCACAGCGATGACGGGTGGGTGAAGGCGCCGGCACACCGCGGGTGCCGAGCGGCGGGTACCCCGAGCCGGAAGTGGTCCCACACGGTCCCCTCCGCACAGGTGCTCTCTTGGTGATGGCCCGCCCCGCGTGGGCGGGGCGCAACTATCTGCTGCTCACAGGCGCCACGGTGATCGCGAACCTCGGCAGCTCCGGCGCACTGATCGCCACCGCCTTCGCGGTGCTCGCCTCCGGCGGCTCCGCCACCGACGTCGGGCTGGTGGCCGCCGCACGGACGGTCCCGCTCGTCCTCTTCCTGCTGATCGGTGGTGCGGTCGCCGACCGGTTGCCCCGGCATCGTGTGATGGTCGCCGCGAACGCCCTCAGCTGCGTCTCCCAGGGCCTGTTCGCGCTGCTCGTGCTGGCCGGCGAGCCGCGGTTGTGGCAGATGGCCGTGCTGGCGGCCCTCGGCGGCACCGGGCAGGCGTTCTTCGCGCCGGCCTCCGAGGGCATGGTGCTCGCCAGTGTCTCCGGCGACCAGGCGGGGCGCGCCTTCGCCGTGTTCCGTATGGGCATGAACGGCGCCAACATCGGCGGCGCCGCGCTCGGCGGCGCACTGGTCGCCGTGGTCGGTCCCGGCTGGGTGCTGGCCATCGACTCCGTCTCGTTCGCCCTCGCGGCCGTGCTGCGCGCATTCCTCGACGTCAGCGGGGTCGCCGCACGGGCGCCCGGCGGTGGGCTGCTGCACGATCTGCGGGACGGCTGGCGCGAGGTCGTCTCCCGGCCGTGGCTGTGGGCGGTGGTGGTGCAGTTCTCCCTCGTCAATGCGGTGGTATCGGCCGCCGAGGCGGTCTACGGACCGCTGGTAGCGGAGCAGCATCTGGGCGGCCCCGGCCCCTGGGGGCTGGCGCTGGCCGCCTTCGGTGCGGGCACGGCGGGCGGCGCCCTCATGATGACCAGGGTCAGACCGCATCGCCTCCTGCTCACCGGTGCGCTGTGCGTCTTCCCGCTCGCCCTCCCGTCCGCCGCGCTCGCCGTCCCCCTCCCCGCGGCCGGACTCACCGCGGTGATGTTCGGCACCGGGATCGCGGTCGAGGTCTTCGCGGTGACGTGGATGATGGCGCTGCACCAGGAGATCCCCGAGGAGAAGTTCTCCCGGGTCTCGTCCTACGACTGGCTGGGGTCCCTGGCCATGGTCCCGCTCGCCACCGCGCTGGCCGGCCCCGTACAGGACCTCATCGGCCGGACGGCGGCGCTGTGGGGCTGCTCCGCACTGATCGCGCTGCTGACGGCGGCGGTGCTGTGCGTGCCCGAGGTGCGGCGGCTGACCCGGCGCACGAGGCCGGAGCCGGCCGCCGGCCGGGCGGTCCCCCGTGCGGCCGAGGCGACGGAACCGCATGCGGCGGAGGCGGAGTGAGCGCTCACAGCGGCCGGTGCGCGGCAGCCGCGGGCCGCGCTCAGCCGACGCTGAACGCGCCGTCGGGTGGCACCGGGGACGCCACCGCCTCGGCATCCTGTACGGGGACCGCGTCCGCGATCAGCCGCCGCAGCGCCGCACCGTGCTCGACCCGGGCCGGGAACACGTCACCGGCCGCCCGCCGGGCGAGCGCGGCGATCGGGAGCGGTGCGCGCGAGGCGAGCAGCACGGCATTGCCGAACCGGCGGCCGCGCAGCACCGAGGGCTCGGCGATCAGTGCGAGATGCTCGAAGACCGTGGCGAAATTGGCGAGTTGGCCGCGCAGAAAGCCGAACGGCGCACCGTCCGCGAGGTTCGCGGCGTAGCAGCCGTCCGGTCGCAGCACCCGGGCGGCGGCCCGCGCGTACTCGACCGAGGTGAGGTGCGCCGGCACCCGCGAGCCGCCGAAGACGTCCGCCACGATGACATCGGCGCTGCCCTGCGGCGCCACCTCAAGTGCCGTACGGGCGTCCTGGGCATGCACCGCGATCCCGCAGTCGCCCGGCAGCGGCAGATGTTCCGTCACCAGGGCGAGCAGCCCGCGGTCGGCCTCGATGACGTCCTGCCGGGAGTGCGGACGGACGGCGGCGAGATAGCGCGGCAGGGTCAGCGCCCCGCCGCCCAGATGCAGCACATCGAGCGGGCGTCCCGGGTCGGCCACCTCGTCCAGGACGTGTGCCAGCCGGCGCACATACTCGAATTCCAGATGTGCGGGCGCGTCGAGGTCCACGTACGACTGCGGTGCGTCGTCCACCGTGAGCAGCCAGGCGCGCGGCCGGTCCACGTCCGGCAGCAGCTTGGCGGTGCCGCAGTCCACGGCCCGGGTGACGGGTATCGGCTCGGGTGCTTCGTCCACCGTCCCATTGTGCCGGTGCGGCCACGGTGTCCCGGCCCCGGCCGCCTGTCCCGCCGGGCCGTTCAGTCCGACCAGACCTGACGGATCCGAGCCGCCTCGGCCGCCGCCTGCCGGCGCCCCGCGCGGGCCGCGTCCGCGCGCTTGGCGGGGTCCAGGACATTGCGGCCGAACGCCGACCTGGCCGCGCGGTCGGGGGTGAGCACCCGCACCCGGGCGCCCCGGCGCGCCAGTTGCTCCCCCTGCGCCCGCGGTCCGGCGATCGGCCCACCACTGGCCGCCATCGGCGCGACGATCACCACCCGACCGTATCCGGCGGCCAGATCGGCGTTGGCGCTGGAGTGCACCCCGCCGTCGATCCACCGGGTGCCGTCGATGGTGACCGGCGGATAGATTCCGGGGACCGCGCAGCTCGCGCCCACCGCGTCGAGCAGCCGGACCCCGCTCGTGTCGTCGAAGGCGGTCCGCTCCCCCGTCGCGGCATCCACCGCCGTGATCACCAGCCGGCGGGCCGGCCAGTCGGTCAGCTTCAGGGTCCGGGCGATCGCCGTGCGCTGTTCGGCCTCGGTGACGGTACGGGCCGCAACCGCCAGCTTTCCCATCCGTACGCCGAAGGACTCCGTGTCCCGGGAGCGCAGCGCGATGGCCGCGAACCGGGCCAGCGCGGCCGGGCCCATACGTGCGGCCGAGCGGGTCTCGGGCACGGCGAGCTGGCGCTCGTACATCTCCTCCAGGGTGAGGTGCCGGGAGGTGAGGTGGGCGCCGACGATCGATCCGGCCGAGGTGCCGATGACGACATCGGCGTCGGCGAGGTCGAGGCCCGCCTCGGCGAGACCGGCGAGCACACCGATCTCCCAGCCGATGCCGGTGAGCCCTCCGCCGCCCAGGACCAGTGCCGTGCCCGTCATCAGGTCTCCCGCCCTTGTCCGGCCGACCGCCCGCACCGCGCGGCGCGATCGCCCTCGTGCCCGTTCATCCGGGCGAGCAGTCTCGCACCCGCGCGACCGCCACGACAGCAGGCGGCTGCGCCCGGCACCTGGAGAGGTGCCGGGCGCAGCCTGATGACCTGCGGTGTCCTACGCCTCGACGGTGCGCACCGTGCCCGCGCCGACGGTGCGGCCGCCCTCGCGGATGGCGAAGCCCAGTCCCCGCTCCAGCGGCACGTCCCGGCCCAGTTCGACCGACACCGTCACCGTCTCGCCGGGCCGGGCCACGCCCCGCTCACCGAGGTCGAGGTCGCCGACCACGTCCGCGGTGCGGAGGTAGAACTGCGGTCGGTAACCGGTGGACAGCGGCGTACGGCGGCCGCCCTCCTCGGTGGAGAGCACATACACCTCGGCGGTGAAGCGGCGCCGCGGTGTGACACTGCCCGGCGCGGCGACCACATGCCCGCGGCGCACCTGGTCGCGGTGCAGACCGCGCAGCAGCAGCGCGACGTTGTCCCCGGCCTCGGCGGACTCCATGGGCTTGCCGAACGTCTCCAGCCCGGTGACCGTCGTCTCGGTCTCCGCGCCGAGCACCGAGACCCGGTCGCCGACCCGCACCGTGCCCCGCTCGACGGCCCCGGTGACGACCGTGCCGCGGCCGGTGATGGTCAGCACGTTCTCCACCGGGAGCAGAAAGGGCGCGTCGACATACCGCTCGGGCATCGGGACATAC
This sequence comes from Streptomyces sp. NPDC054786, assembly GCF_053611685.1. Classification (NCBI taxonomy): domain Bacteria; kingdom Bacillati; phylum Actinomycetota; class Actinomycetes; order Kitasatosporales; family Streptomycetaceae; genus Streptomyces; species Streptomyces sp. NPDC054786. The sequence goes on from NZ_JBSHAW010000009.1 coordinate 102,150, forward strand.
GTGTCGACGGCGTCCAGCAACGCGTCGATCGCCCCCGTCCAGCGCGGGTCACCCTCCAGGGCGCGCAGCCCCGAGACCCTTACGACGGGTACGCGCTCCCCGTCGTAGCCGTGCGTGCTCAGCAGTTCGCGCACCTCCAGCTCCACCAGGTCGGTGAGCTCCGGGTCGCCGGCGTCGGCCTTGTTGAGGGCCACGACGATATGCCGGACGCCCACTTGCCTGGCGAGCAGCACATGCTCGGCGGTCTGCGGCATGATCCCGTCGAGCGCCGAGACGACGAGGATCGCGCCGTCGAGCTGCGCCGCACCGGTCACCATGTTCTTGATGAAGTCGGCGTGGCCGGGCATGTCGACATGCGCGTAGTGCCGCGTGCCGGTCTCGTACTCGACATGCGAGATGTTGATGGTGATGCCGCGGGCGGCCTCCTCCGGGGCCCGGTCGATCCGGTCGAAGGGCACGAAGGTCCCGCTCCCCCGGTCGCTGAGGACCTTGGTGATGGCCGCGGTCAGCGTGGTCTTGCCGTGGTCGACATGACCCATGGTGCCGATGTTCAGGTGCGGCTTGGTGCGCACATATGCCGTCTTGGGCATGGTGTTCTTCCTCGCAACAATGCGGTGAGGACGGCGACTTGGCGCCGTGGGGACCCCTGAGACCGGCCGACCCTCCCCCTGCGGGGTCCGCCGGACGATCCGGAGAGGGTCAGCTTCGTGCGCCGTCGGCCGCTGCGGCGGCCGGGACGGCGACCGCCGCGACGGCGGTGGCTGCGGGAACGCAGTGGGCCGCGGCGACGGCCGCGAGGAGATCGACAGCAGCCTTCGGCTCGTCCGCGACTGCGGACGGGAGCGGGAGGAAGGCGTACCGGGACATGCGTCATATGGTGCCGGGCGCCCGCCGCGGCGTCGACCGATTTATGGCCGCCGTCCCGGTACGCCGCGCTGACGCCTGGCGACGCGTCAGGACCTCACAGATGCTTCATGGCCTCACGCACCGACAGCGGGGAGAGCCGCTCCCGGTGTGCCGCCACGAAATCGCGCACCGCTTCCGGGTCCGTCTTCGCGTATTCGCGCAGCGCCCAGCCGATCGCCTTGCGGATGAAGAAGTCCCGGTGCCCGGCCTGCCGCAGACAGTAGGTGAAGAGCCGGCCGGCGTCCGTCCGCTCCTTGAACCGCAGTTGATGCAGCAGGGCGGTACGCGCCACCCAGAGGTCGTCGTCCTCGATCCAGCGGTCCATCTCCCCGGCCAGTCGCGGATCGGCGGCCACCAGCGCCCCGACCACATGGGCGGCGAGCGCATCGACCGTGTCCCACCAGGACGTGGTGGTCACCAGCTGCCTGGCGACCGGCAGAAAGCCGGACGAGCAACCCTTCACATGCCGACGGAGGTAGTCCACCGCGAAGTGGTGGTACTCCCGCTCGCGCAGGGCCCAGCAGCGCAGCGCGACGGCCGTGCAGTCCGTCTCGTCGGGCCGGGGCAGGTCCTTGAGGACCGTGCGGTCGAGGGCCCGCCGCTCAGTGGTGGGGATACCGAGAAAGGGGCACACACCCTTGAGGTACGCGGCAGACCCCGCGGCCCGTACGGGGTCCCCGGCCGGCGGGTACGCGGCGGTCAGCCGGGACAGGACGGTGTCGGCCAGTTCGCTCGACGGCGGGTCCGATTTCTGGGCCATGCGGGCAACGTTACGGCTCCCCGTCACCCCCGTCGGTTACGCTCCCGGGATGTTCCCGCCCGCCGCAACGCCCGACGGCCTCGCCGCGCGCTGCACGCGTGTGCTGTTCTCCCCCTGGCTCCGGCTGGGCCTGCTGCTCACCCTGCTGGCCTGCGGCGCGGCCATGACGCTCTGGTGGCAGCCGCAGCACCTCCTGGCTGACGCCCGGCCCGCCGAGTTGTCCGGCCCGACCGCCCTCGTGGTCTTCGCTCTGGCGTACGGCGTGAGCACCACCGCCTTCGTCCCGCGCCCGGTCCTCAATCTCGCGGCGGGGGCCCTCTTCGGCAGCCAGGCCGGGCTGGCCACGGCGCTCGCCGGTACGGTCCTGGGCGCCGGGCTGGCGTTCGGGCTCGGCCGGCTGCTCGGGCAGGACGCCCTGCGCCCGTTGCTGCGTGCCCGCTGGCTGACGGCCGCCGACCGGCAGTTGAGCGAGCACGGCTTCCGCTCGATGCTGGCGATCCGGCTCTTCCCCGGTCTGCCGTTCTGCGCCACGAACTACTGCGCCGCGGTCTCCCGTATGGGCTGGGTCCCCTACCTCGTCGCGACGGCGCTCGGCAGCATTCCGAACACCGCGGCCTACGCCGTGGCCGGCGCGCGGGCCTCGACGCCCACCTCACCGGCGTTCCTCCTCGCCATGGGCTTCATCGCCGTCAGCGCACTGGCCGCACTGGTGGTGGCGTGGTGCAAACGCAAGGCGCTGCGCGGACGCTGACAGCGGTTCGGCCGGGCGCCGGTTTCTCCCGCGACGGCCACGGGGCGGGCACCGTACGTCCGGGCCCCTTTGGTCCCCCGGACATCTTCGGACGTTACGCTGCCCCCTGTTGACGATGATCCACATCGACCGCCACGGTCCGTTTTCCCCCATCTTGCGCAGGTCAGCGCTTGACCACCCTTGGATACCGTATTTTCCATGTCTTGGTTTGAATCTTTCGTCCTCGGACTTGTCCAAGGGCTGACCGAGTTTCTTCCGATCTCCTCCAGTGCGCATCTCCGTCTGACCGCGGCGTTCGCCGGCTGGCAGGACCCCGGTGCGGCGTTCACCGCCATCACCCAGATCGGCACCGAAGCGGCCGTCATCATCTACTTCCGCAAGGACATCGGCCGGATCATCTCGGCCTGGGCCCGCTCCCTCTTCAACCGTGAGCTGCGGCACGACCACGACGCCCAGATGGGCTGGCTGGTGATCGTGGGCTCGATCCCGATCGGCGTCCTGGGCATCACGCTCAAGGACGCCATCGAGGGCCCGTTCCGCGATCTGCGGCTGATCGCCACCACCCTCATCGTGATGGGCGTGGTCCTCGGCATCGCCGACCGGCTGGCCGCCCGCGACGAGACCGGCGGCCGGCACCGGGCCGCAAAGCAGCGCAAGACCCTCACGGACCTCAGCGTCAAGGACGGCCTGCTGTACGGCGTCTGCCAGGCCATGGCGCTCATCCCCGGCGTCTCCCGCTCCGGCGCCACGATCAGCGGCGGCCTCCTGATGGGCTACACCCGCGAATCCGCCGCCCGTTACTCCTTCCTGCTCGCCATCCCGGCGGTACTGGCCTCCGGCGTCTTCGAACTCAAGGACGCGGGCGAGGGCCATGTCGCCTGGGGCCCCACCCTCGTCGCCACGCTCATCGCCTTCGTCGTCGGCTACGCCGTGATCGCATGGTTCATGAAATTCATCTCCCACAAGTCCTTCATGCCGTTCGTGATCTACCGCATCCTCCTGGGCATAGCCCTGTTCGCCCTGGTCGCGGCGGGGACGCTGTCGCCGGATGCGGGGGAAACGGCGGGCTGAGGGGGTTGATCGGAGGCGGGTTTCCACCGCCTCCCCGACTGCTCGCTCCTGGTAGGTCTCGCAGAATCTCGTCACCAGATGCAGATGATGACGCCTTGAGAGAGAGCTCCACTCGACTCGTCGGAATGGCCCTCAGCATGTGTCGCGTCACCGGCACAGGCGGAGCGATAAGCACCACAGCGCCGGGGCACACTGTCACTTTGTGTTAGCCTCAAACGTTTGGACGGCCGTGACGGCCGGCAATTCCGTCCGTCCGGTTCCCCTTGTTCGTCGGCTGCTCATTCCTGCCGGGCCTTCCTCGGTATGTTCCCCACGCGGAAGGCTCTTCATGAACCACTCGGACCGCCTCGGCACCTCGCACGGCGACCTCGCCCGGCCGGTGGCCCTCACCCCGACGGTTTCCTCGGTCGCCTCCTTCGCCGAGCTGGAACTGCCGGCCGAGGTGCTGCGAACGCTCACCGAGCTCGACGTGCGCGAGCCCTTCCCGATCCAGGCGGCCACACTGCCCCACGGCCTCGCGGGACGCGACGTCCTGGGGCGCGGGCGCACCGGATCGGGCAAGACGCTCGCCTTCGGCCTGCCACTACTCGCACGGACGGCCGGGCGGCGCGCGGAGCCGAAGCAGCCCCTCGCCCTGGTCCTGGTGCCTACCCGGGAGCTGGCCCAGCAGGTCACCGAGGCACTCGCGCCGTATGCCGATGCGCTCCGGCTGCGGATGGCCACGGTCGTCGGCGGCATGTCGATCGGCCGGCAGGCCGCTGTGCTGCGCGACGGCGCCGAGGTCGTCGTCGCCACCCCTGGCCGCCTGCACGACCTCATCGAGCGCAGGGCCTGCCGCCTGGGACGGGTCCGGATCACCGTCCTCGACGAGGCTGACCAGATGTGCGACCTGGGCTTCTTGCCACAAGTCACCGAGGTGCTCGACCAGGTGCACCACGACGGCCAGCGGATGCTCTTCTCCGCCACCCTGGACCGCGACGTCGACCACCTGGTCCGGCGCTACCTCCATGACCCCGTCGTCCACTCGGTCGACCCGTCCGCGGGCGCGGTCACGACCATGGACCACCATGTGCTGATCGTCCACGGCCCCGACCGGTACGCCGTCGCCACGGAGATCGCCGCCCGCGACGGCCGCGTACTGCTGTTCCTGGATACCAAGCACGCGGTCGACCAGCTCACCCGGCACCTGCGGGCCAGCGGGGTGCACGCCGCGGCCCTGCACAGCGGCAAGTCCCAGCCGCAGCGCACCCGGACCCTCGCGCAGTTCAAGAACGGCCAGATCAGCGTCCTGGTGGCGACCAATGTCGCGGCCCGTGGCCTGCACATCGACGACCTCGATCTCGTGGTCAACGTCGACCCGCCCACCGAGCCCAAGGACTATGTGCACCGGGCGGGCCGCACCGCCCGGGCCGGTGAGTCCGGCCGCGTCGTCACGCTGGTCCTCTCGGGCCAGCGCCGCGAGATGAGCCGCCTGATGGCCGAGGCCGGCATCGAGCCGACGACCACCAAGGTGCGCTCGGGTGAGGCAGAGCTGAGCCGGATCACCGGAGCCAAGGCCCCCTCCGGCACCCCGCTCGACGGTGGGCCCCCCGCACCCCGGACCAAGAACACCAACGCCCCCTTCCGCGGCCTCGGCACCAGCAAGGACGCCTCCCGCGGCACCGGCGGCAAGTCCCGCAAGGCCGGCGAGGCCCGCAAGCTCGCCGAGGCCCGCAAGGCGGCCCGGGTACGCCGCGGCAACTGAGAGCCGCTGGCACCCACGCAGGCAGCCTCTCACCACCACGTGCGCAGCAAGGACGAACTGTTGGCGCTGATGGCCGACCGCGTCTGCCGGCATGCGTACGACGTCGGCGGCACATCGCCATCGCCCAGCAGATGTGGGACCACGCGCCGATCATCGTCCATCTGCTGTCCGCCACCGGCGGCCGACCGGTCACCGCGCGCGAGCAGATCCTGGAGCTGCGTACAGCGACGACTGTACCGACCGCTATTTCTGGGACCTGATCGCTCGCTTGTAGGGCGTCTGAGGCCGCCGTGGGGTGTTTTTCCGACCGCCCGGGTTCTCTCCGTCAGGTACGAGGGACGATGAGGCTGATCTGCAGTCACCGCGGTGAATCCCGCTCGCCCCGGTCACTTGGATGCCGCGGGTCGGAGGACCGGGAGGGGGGTGCGCAGGTCGCAGCCCCGGGCCCGCTCCAGGGCCTCGGCCAGCGGCGGGGGCGGGGCGGCGATGTCCAGGGCGTCGCGGATGAAACCGGCCGTCGCGGCCCAGACGTCGGCGGATCGGCGCAGCAGGTAGTGGCCCTCGCCGGGAGCCTCCAGGCGGGCCAGGTCAGGGACGACCGACCGGGCGCGCTCGGCGTAGGCGAGGGAGCGGCGGGCGCTGGCCGCGCTGCGGTCGCGCTCTCCGTGGACGATCAAAACCCGGCGCCCTGCAAGGTGTTCGACGCCCTCTTGATCGGGCAGCCAGGGCGCCACGCCGACTACGGTGGTGATGCGCGGATGGTCGGCTACGCGGAAGGCAGCGCGACCGCCGAGGGAGTTGCCGACCACTGCGACGGGCACAGCCCCGTGCCGCTCTTCGATCCGTTCCAGCGCCCAGCGGGCGTCGACGGCGGTGTCTGCGCGCCCTCCGTTCCAGCCGCGGCAGTGGTAGCGCAGGAGGTGGACGGCCGGGCCGTCCACTTCCCCGGTGAGCAGGGGGAGGAGGTTGCGGATTTCGATCTCGACGAAGCGCCAGTACCGACCGCGGCCGCGGACGAAGCCGCCCGGCAGGACCAGCACCGCACCCGCCTTCGCATCGCCTCCGCAGTCCACCAACTCCGGTTGCCGCCGCACGCTGCCCGTCCCCATGCGCAGAGCATAGGACCACGCCTCGTCACTGACACCTACGCGACGCAAATGTCCATGTCAGCAGCGACTCCAACACACCACCGGTCGCCAAAGTTGCCGATGCGGTCGAGTTCCTGCGCCGGGCCGGGCTACTCCGCAGCCGGAACCCTCCTCGACGACCGCACGTGGGTCGAATGGTGCGGGGGCGACCAGCACGACTGGGACAACGGCTGACAGCACAACGCTCCGCCCGAAGGACGGGCGAGGGCGGCGCGGCCACCGCAGCGGCTGCGAGTGGACCCACCCGACTTGAGCCGGAGATCCGGGTGTCACGGTTTCCCAGTGACAGGCGGACGGAGCACGGTCCCTACACCTGGACAACGGGCAGGTGCAGGCGCTCAGTTCAGTGTCGCACGAGCCCCCGACAACGAGCCGGCCCCGCCTCGACAGGGGCGCTGCGCGGCGGGGCCTGGGATCCACGTGGCAGGTGTCCGGCCGTCAGCTGGCGAACTCGGTCTCCAGTACCGCCGCGATCCATGCGTCGTAGCTCCCGCGCACCGACGTCAAGTCCTCACGGCCGGGCGGCTTGCTCGCCCCAAAGGAGCTCTCCAAGTGCTGCACCGGGGCGCCGTCCTCCAGTACGGCCAACAAGAGCGGCAGCGGAACCGCCGCCCAGAGCGGTTCGGACAAGCGAGGGCACGTCTCCCTCGGCACCGGCACCGCCGCTCTCCTCCTCGTGACAGGAGTCCATGAGAGGCGAGCACCACTATCCATAACCGGGCCTGCCGTGCTCAGATTCCCGATTTCGCTGTGACATTCACCCGACCCCAGGTGCCTTCTCATCATGGCTCTCACCTGGGCATACTCCACGCCTGCCGCGTCTCAAGCCTCCACGGTGCGGGGGGTGTTGGGAAGGCGCGTCCATGATCGCTCAGTCTCTCGACGAGCAGTTCGCCGCCTCGTGATCCTCGCGGCGAAGCAAACCATGCGGCACACCGGCTTCACGTACTCACCCCTGATCTCGGAACGGCACGATCGACAGACATTGGAGTACAGGGTGAGTCAAGCCCCCACCACGTCAACCCACAGCACCGCTGGGGAAATCGGCGACGCGACCCCATCCTGGCTGGTACGGCGAGGGCTGCTGCTGGAGTCCGGCCCCCAACGGAAGCTGGCCCTCGCCGGCTTCGTCAAGCAGCTCGGCACCGCAGCCTTCCTGGCAACCGTGCCGCTGTACGCCCTTCGGGCGATCCACCTGTCCATCGGGCAGGTCGGCCTCGGCCTCAGTGTCGCGGGGGTGGTCGGTCTGATCGCCGGGATCCGGTAGGACATCTCGCCGACCGCCGCGGCCCGCGGGACATCTTTCTGATCACTCTGCTGATCCAGACCCTGTCCATGACGTCGCTGCTGTTCGCCCACTCGTTCCTGGCGTTCACGCTGGCCGTGGCCGTGACGGACCTCGCCGGTTCGTCCGGCGGTGCGGCTCGTGGCCCGATGATCCGGCGCTTCGGCGGTGACGAGGTGCCGAAGTTCCGCTCCTACCTGCGATCGGTGGCCATGCTCGCCGGCACGTTCGGCGCGCTGGCGGCCGGTGCGGTGGTGCAGATCGACAGCAACTTCGCCTACTGAGCCCTCATCTTGGCCAACGCGCTGACGTTCATCGGCAGTGCCGCCGTCCTGGTCAAGCTGCCGCAGCTGGAACCCCTGCCGTCCCCGCGCGAGGAAGGCCGGTGGATCGCGCTCAAGGACAAGCCGTACGTGGCGTTCGTCGTGCTCGACGGCATCATGTGGATCCAAATCGAGGTGCTGTCGTTCGCCCTGCCGCTGTGGGTGGTCCTGCACGCGGACGCACCACGGTGGTTCGTCGGTCTGGCAATCGCCGTCAACACCGTGATGGTGGTGTTCCTGCAGATCCGGACCAGTCGCGGGATCAAGGGCGGCACGGTCGCCGGCCGAGCCACCCGCCGCGCCGGGCTGGCGTTCCTGATCGGCATGGCCACCCCGCGCGCTGACATCGACTACCGCAACTCGCTCTCCTTACCGGCTGTAGGTGACGACCATGCCGAAAGATGGGCGTCGAATTCGCGTACGCCCCGACCAGCAGGTCCTGGCTCAACCGCGTCGACGCCCGGTTCACCTCCCAGCGCTACTTCGCGCTGGACGGTACTGACCACGCCGGCCACAAGGGGCAGGGCAGCATGATCCGTCGCTAGATCATCTGGCGGAACAAGCACACCGCCGAAATTGGCTTGCGCACCCTCGTCACGCGGGTCAACGTCGCCTGATGACTAGGCAGACCCCCCACGTCGACCACGAACTCATCCAGGCCGCGGCTCACGTCGCCCGCACTCGCTGCCGGGGCGACAACCACACCATGGCAGCCGCGGCCCGTGCCCAGGACGGCCGGATCGTCACCGCGGTGAACGCCTACCACTTCACGGGAGGCCCCTGCGCCGAGCTGGTCCTCATCGGCGCGGCAGCCACCCAGGGCGCCTACGAACTGGACACCATCGTCGCCGTGGGAGACCGCGACCGCGGAGTTGTTCCCCCGTGTGGCCGGTGCCGTCAGGTCCTCCTCGACTACTTCCCCACCCTCAAGGTCATCGTCGGCGAAGACGACCGCATCCGAACGGTCCTTATCACCGACTTGCTGCCCGAAAGCTACGTCTGGGCCGACCACCAGCTGGAGGACGAGTGAACCGCGCCACTCAGCACGGGCTGACACCGCCCGGCAACAGGGCGAACGTTGCCTGATGCGGCATTAGAGGGTGAGGACTGCCCTCGCCATGACACGGCAGCGGAGGAAAGGACACGGAGCCTGAAACCCTTCAATGGGATGTAGGGTCTCGCGCTCGGCCTCCTATGGCGGCTCTGTGACCTGTGCCTTCTGCGCTGTCTCAGGCTTCTTCATCGGTGGGCCCTCTCAACTCCACTGCGTTTACCCGTGGTTCGCCGGGCCACGGATGAAATTGCACGCCGCTGACCTGCCGCGACGACCTTCTGTCGTGTTGCGGGGGGCTGGTGCTATTCGCGTGCCGGGCAGCGGCTGTGCGCATTCGGAGGATCACGTCGTGATCGGCACCTCGCCCTCGACGGACACCCAGGTAGTTACGCCCTACTTCGGTGCCTGGAAGCCGCCGATCTTCTGCTCGAGCAGTTCGGCCAGCCGCAGCGGGGTGCGGTCCTCGAACATCGGACCGATGAGCTGCACTCCCACCGGCAGCCCCTCGGGGGACCGGCCCGCTGGTATGGCGGTGGCGGGTAGACCGGGCATGGTGGCCAGACCGGCCCAGACGAGCTGGTCGAGGTACGGGTACTCGACGCCGTCGATGTCGATGCGCCGTTCCAACAGATTGGGGGTGTGGTCGTGCGGGAACGCGGGCGTCGGCGTGATCGGGCACACCACGGCATCGAACTCGGCGAACAGCTGCCGCCAGCCGTGGCGGTGGAGTTCGCGACGGTTGTTCGCCTCAATCCAGTCGCCGTGGCTGAACACCGTGGCGCGCAGCCGGGCAGCGTCCAAGCTCTGGTCGTCCGCGCGCAGTCCGGCGGCGCGGGTCCGCAGCTGCTCGTGCGATTCGATGGGAAAACGCGCGGGGGAGCTCGAGATCAGCAATTGCGTGTAGAGCGTCGCGGCCTCGGTCAGGTCGGGCAGCAGCCGACTGCGCCGTTCGACGCGGGCGCCGCCGTCGACAAGCGCGGCGGCGACCCGGTTCACGCCCGCCCGCACGGCGGACCCGGTCGGAATGAGCGGATGCTCGTCGAGGACCAAGACCCGGAAGTCGCGGAGCCGCTCGTGGCGCGCGGGAGGCAGCGTCAAGTCGTACGCGACGCCGAGCGTCAGCGGGTCCGGCCCGGCCATGACGTCGAGCAGGAGCGTGAGGTCGCGGGCGGTGCGCGCCATCGGACCGACGACGGCGAGGTCGAGGTCGGACGGCAATGCCGGCGCGGGCGGCGGGACCATGCCGCGGTTGGCCGCCAGCCCGAGCGTCGGCTTGTGTGCGTAGACGCCGCAGAAATGTGCGGGGGTGCGCAATGAACCGGCGATGTCGGAGCCGATGGACAGCGCGCCGAATCCGGACGCCAGGGACGCCGCCGACCCGCCGGAGGACCCGCCCGCCGTGCGACCGTGATCCCACGGGTTGTTGGTGGTGCCGTAGATCTCGTTGAAGCTCTGTATATCTTGCAGCCCCAACGGCACATTGGTCTTACCGAGCACCACCGCGCCGGCAGCCTTGAGCCGCGACACCTGTACCGCGTCCTCGGGCGGCACATGGTTCCGGTACTGCGGCATGCCCCAGGTCGTGGGCAACCCGGCGATGTTGTAGGACTCTTTGACCGTCACCGGTATGCCGAGCAGCGGCCGGTCCTCACCCCGGGCGCGCGCCTGGTCGGCGCCGCGCGCGGCGGCCCGTGCACGGTCGAAGTCCGGCACACAGATCGCGTTGATCGCCTTGTCGACCCGCTTAATACGGGCGATCGCTTCGTCGGTCAGTTCCGCCGAGGTCACTTCACCGGCACGCAAGGCAGCCGCGAGTTTTTCGGCCGTCGGAAAATTCCACTTCATGAATCCGACCGTATCGGCCACTGGAAGGGGCCATGAAATGCCGCTTTGCACAACGGGGTTGGATGTCTCCATACTCACGATGTTTCTCTCCGGCCACAGACGATTCGCCTGACCGCAGGCGATGGCGACGCGCGGCGGTTTCGCCTCCGCCGGGACGGAGACCGACTGTCACGGTGGAGTTGACCACGCGCCCCCAACCCCACGTCATGGCCGTGTTACCCCGATGCCCGCCCACACCGCGGAGGAGGTCAGGTAACGGTTGCTGTCATCGAAAAGGCATTTCCACAGTGTGGTGGGTGACTGCATTCGTCGTGCGTGCGACGGACGAAGGCGTATGCCCTGCTACGCAATGTCACCGAGGCTCGCTTTACGGCTGCTGCTCAGGACCTCTTGAGGTGGCCGGTGTGGAAGTGTTCACCGGTCGAGGTGCGGTCAGATCGAGCAGGAGCAGGGCGTCGTGGTCGGGGGTTCCGGGTTCTGCGGTGTAGACGCCGATGCGCTGGCCGGGAGTGCCTTCCACGTGCAGTGACTGCGAGGTGAGGGTGACGGTGCCTACCTGGGGGTGGTGGAAGGTCTTGTGTGCGGGCTTGCGCCCGGTCACCTCGTAGCGTTCCCACAAGCCCGCGAACTCGGGGCTTTTGAGAAGCAGCTCGCCTACGAGGCTGGTGAGGTCAGGAGCGTCGGGGGCCGTTCCAGCGATAGCCCGCAGGCGGGCGACACACGCGGTGATCTGCCGGTCCCAGTCGACGAACAGATCACGGGCCGCGGGGTGCAGGAACAGATACCGGGCGAGATTCCGATGCTTGACAGGCCAGTCTTCCAGGCCCGCGTAGAGGGCGAGGCCGCCGGGGTTCCAGGCGAGCATGTCCATGCTGCGGCTGATCACGTAGGCCGGGTTCGGGCGCAGTGATTCGAGCAACAGCTTGAGGTGGGGGCGCACGGTGCGGCTGGGCGCGGGCGGCGGCTCGGGGACGTAGCGGGCGGCGCGGGCGGCGAGCTCGCGCAGGTGCTGGTGCTCTTGGTCGTCCATGTGCAGGGCGCGGGCGAGGGAGTCGAGGACGGCGGGGCTGGGGCGGGTCTCCTTGCCGCGTTCCAGGCGCACGTAGTAGTCGATGCTGATGCCGGCGAGGGTGGCCAGCTCCTCGCGGCGCAGGCCGGGGGTGCGCCGGATGCCGGCGCCGACGGTGAGGCCGACGTGTTCGGGGCTGGTCTGGGTGCGGCGGGCGCGCAGGTAGCGGCCCAGCTCGGCGCCCTCGCTGTGCGCGCTCTCGGATGCCATGACTCCAGTCTCACCCGCTGAGCATCCGCCACGCAGACGGGAGGGGGGCCCTGTCATTACCCCCGAAGAGCCCGCCCTGCCACATCGGCGTCTTCCGGGCGAAGGTGAAGGAGCAAGGTGCCGGTACCCCGGCCGCCGCAAGAACCATCCCAGGCGCGATCTGGCTGGTCAGGCGCGAGTGAGGGTGCCGAGCACGCCACGAATCGGAGAGGGCGAAATGCGCTACATCAAGTTGCGTGACCTGGAAGTCTCCCGGATCGGTCTCGGCGCGATGGGTATGTCCCACGGCTACACCGGCTCCGGCACGGACGAGGCGGAGTCGATCAGGACCGTACACCGGGCGCTGGAACTGGGCGTCACGCTCATCGACACCGCCGAGATCTACGGCCCTTACACCAACGAAGAGCTGCTGGGCCGGGCGCTGAAGGGACGCCGGGACCAGGTGGTGCTGGCCACGAAGTTCGGCCTGGTCTCCCATAGCGGTGAGGGGGCCTGGAACCTGGACTCCGGCCCGGCCAACGTCCGCGCCGCCGTCGAGGGCTCCCTGAAGCGGCTGGGCACCGATCACATCGACCTGTACTACCAGCACCGGGTGGACCCGAACACGCCGATCGAGGAGACCGCCGGCGCCGTCGCCGAGCTGATCGCCGAGGGCAAGGTGCGCGCCTTCGGTCTCTCGGAGGCCGGCCCGGACACGATCCGCCGCGCCCACGCCGTCCAGCCGGTCACCGCGGTGCAGTCGGAGTACTCCCTGTGGACGCGCGGGATCGAGGAGCGGATCCTGCCCGTCCTGCGGGAGCTGAACATCGGTCTGGTGCCGTTCTCGCCACTCGGACGCGGCTTCTTGACCGGCACCGTGCGCTCCACCGACCAGTTCGACGCATCCGACTTCCGGTGTGACAACCCCCGCTTCTCCGGTGAGAACTTCCAGCGCAACCTCACGATCGTCGACGAGGTGCAGGCCCTGGCCGTCGAGGTCGGCGCCACACCCGCGCAGGTGGCACTGGCCTGGCTGCTGTCCCAGGGCGACGACATCGCTCCGATCCCCGGCACCAAGCGGGTCAGCCGCGTGGAGGAGAACACCGCCGCTGACGCGATCACGCTGACCGGCGAGCAGCTCGACGCGTTGAGCAGCCTGCCGCCCGCCGCAGGCGACACCCACACCGAGGCGCAGGCACAGATGCTCGAACGCTGATCCTGCGCTTGCCGCCCCGCCGCTCGGCGCGGCGGCCGTCCCCCTGTTTGGAGTACCCCCTTTCATGCGTGCAGCAGTGATGTACGGAGCCGGAGACGTCCGCGTCGAGGACCGGCCCGACCCGAAGATCGTGAAGCCGACCGACGCCGTCGTGCGCACGGTCGCCTCGTGCGTGTGCGGCAGCGACCTGTGGCCGTACCAGTCGATGCCCGCCACCGACATCGGCCGCCCCATGGGCCACGAGTTCCTCGGCGTCGTCGAAGAAGCCGGCGCGGACGTGACCGGGCTGAAGGCGGGTGACCTGGTCGTCGCCCCGTTCACCTACAGCGACAACACCTGCGACTACTGCGTCAAGGGTCTGCACATCTCGTGCCGGAACGGCGGCCGGTACGGCGTCGACGGCGTCGACGGCGGCCAGGGGGAAGCCGTCCGCGTCCCGCATGCGGACGGCACCCTGGTCAGGCTGCCGGTGGCCGCCGACTCCGCGCTGCTGCCCTCCCTGCTGGCGCTGTCGGACGTGATGACCACCGGCCATCACGGCGCGGTCACCGCCGGCGTCGGCCGCGGCGATGCGGTGCTGGTCGTCGGCGACGGCGCGGTCGGCCTGTGCGCGGTGATCGCCGCCAAGAGGCGCGGCGCCGAGCGGATCCTGCTCGCGGGCCGGCATGAGGCACGCACCGGTCTGGGCCGCGAGTTCGGTGCCACCGATGTCGTCGCCGAGCGCGGCGAGGAGGGCATCGCCCGCGTCCACGAGCTGACCGGCGGCGTGGACAAGGTGATCGAGGCCGTCGGCACCCGCCAGGCCCTCGACACCGCCCTCGGCGCCGTCCTGGACGGCGGCGTCATCAGCCGCCTGGGCGTCCCGCAGTACGAGCAGGGACCGATCGGCCCCGCCGAGTTCCTGCGCAACATCACCCTGACCGGCGGCGCCAGCCCCGCCCGCGCCTACATCGGGCACCTGCTGCCCGACGTCCTGGACGGCACGATCGCCCCCGGCCGCGTCTTCGACCGGGACTTCACCCTCGACCGGACGCCGGAGGCCTACCGGGCCATGGCCGACCGCCAGGTCCTCAAGGCTCTCATCCGCCCCTGAACCCCCACCACTTCCGTAGCCGGCACACGGCGAAGGACACCCCGCTCATGCAGTTCGTCACCCTCAACAACGGCATCGATATGCCGCTCCTCGGCTTCGGCGTCTACCAGATCCCCGCCGAGGACACCGAACGCGCCGTCTCCGACGCGCTCGCCGCCGGCTACCGCCTGCTGGACACCGCCGCCGCCTACCACAACGAGGAAGCTGTCGGCCGCGCGATCAAGTCCAGCGGCATCGCGGCGGGGACGCTGTCGCCGGTTGTGGGGGAGACGGCGGGCTGGACAGCCCACATCGGGGTCGGCCGGCATCGAGGTGCTCACCCAGACCCAGAGGCCGTTTCCCCTGCGGACACCCCATGGCGCCGCGGGCGGCACGGGCTACTTGATGCCCTGCGCCCGGGCGTTGGCCAGCAGGGCCTTCAGGCCGGCGGTGTCGAAGCCCGTGAGACGGCCCATGCTCGCGGAGGTCCGGTAGCCGCCGTTGGGCGAGCACATGACCGGCGTGTTGCCGTAGCGGGTGGCCACGCACTCGCCGTCGACGGCCTTCCCGTCCTTGTTGAGATCCAGATTGGGGTGATCGAGACCCAGCGCGTGGAGCGGCTCATGCACCAGCGTGTTGCGCAGCTTGTACTCCGGCATCGGCCAGCTGCCGTCCCAGTACTCGGTGTCGATGGCGACGATTCCGCCGGTGCCGACGCCCTTGGGCGGGTGGGGACAGGGCATGGCCTGGCTGTAGCCGCCGCGGCCGAGCGGCCGGTACATCTCGGTGTACTGAATGTGCCCCACGGGACCGCACTTCGCCGGGTTGACGAACTCGACGCCGCCGATGACGAGCTTCACCCCGGCCGCCTTGACCTGGGACACGGCAGCCGTCAGGTAAGGCGTGTAGCGGGACTTCATGGCGGCCGTGGCAAACGTGATCGTGTACTGGCGGGACGGGCTGAGGCTGGTGACGCCGAGCCGGGTCGCGAGCTTCCAGCCGGAGCCCGTCGCGAGGAGCTCCGCCGGCCGGCCGGGCGCGGCCGTGAGCGCACACGCCGCGAGGGCCGCGGCTACGGCCAGGGTCTTACGCATGGGGATTCTCCTTATGCAGTTGTGGGGATAACGTGACGGTCCTTTCACGAGTCAGACTCATGAGCCGCGCAAATGGTTACATCGTCAACTTGATCATTTCGGCGGGAGTTGAACTCCGCACACAGGGCCGCGCACATCCACCGGCGCGGGGCGAGGTGAACACCGTCGTGCCGGCAGCGCCACCAGGACGGAGTCCTACGAGGCGGATCCTTGTTGCCGGGCCACGGAGGACCTGGCAACCGGCCGGCGACCTTGCGGGCAGCCGTCAGCGATAGCCCGTGTCATCGGCGGGAAGGCCCCGGTCCTGGACCTCGACGACGTAGCGCCAGCAGTCGGGGCGGGTGCCGTCGGTGTCGGTGAACCCGTAGAGGGGCGCGAGTTGGCCGCTGGAGACGACCGTGCCCGTCCAGCGCGCGACGTCCGGGTCGGCGGCGAGGGCGACCACCGCCCGCGCGACATAGCTCGGGGACTCCGCGATGCAGAAATGCGGCACGTTCACGGTCGCCTCCCGCCAGTTGTCCTCGGTCACCCCGAAGGCCTCGAGCATCTTCTCCGAGCGCAGCCAGCCCGGTGTCACGGCGACGGCGACGCCCTGGTGCGGGGCGAGTTCATGGCTCTGGGCCAGGGTCATCCGCTGTACGGCGGCCTTGACCAGGTCGTAGTAGAAGCCCTCGTGGTGACGGTAGGCGGCGTTGTACTCCGCGGTGCCGTCGGTCATCTCGATCACCAGCCCGCCGGGGCGGCGGATGAGCAGCGGCAGCGCGTGGTGGCTGGTGATCGCGTGGGTGTCGATGCCCATGCGCAGCATCCGCAGGCCGCCGGGGAGATCGTGCTCCCAGAGGGTGGTGCCGAACTGGGCGTATGCGTCGCCGCCGAAGATGTCGTTGACGAGGATGTCGAGGCGCCCGTGATCCCGCTCGATGCGCCGGACGAGGTCGCGGACCTGCTCGCTGTCGAGGTGATCCACCCGCAGGGCCGTGCCGGTGCCCCCGGCCGCGGTGATCAGTTCCCCGGTCTCCTCGATCGTCTCCGGCCGGTCGATCTCCGAGCGGCCCGCGGTCCGGCTGCTGCGTCCGGTGGCGTACACGGCGGCACCGGCGCGCGCGAGTTCCACCGCGATCGCGCGCCCGGCGCCTCGCGTGGCGCCGGCCACCAGCGCGACCTTCCCGTCCAGCGCACCGGCCCGCGCGTCATCCGTCGCCATGGCCTCGGGCTGCTCCCTTCTCCTCGTCCCCGCTCAGGAATCCGGGCGGGGACGCGTCGTCCCCCGCAGTGCCGGTGCCGGCCTGCGAGGCAGGGTACGTACGTCTCGCAAGTGAATCGTGCCGTGTCAGGAACTGAGGTGGTATTGGGCCCAGGGCTGGTGAGCCGGTGCGGAATCCTCGTGGGAGGGCGCGAGGGTCCCCCACGGGGCGAGAGCGTTGTCCCATTCCGAGGCCAGGGCGGCCATGTCCGGGACGGACTCCGTGGTCGGCATCGTGCCGGTGTGCCAGGCGGACGCCATCGGGTGTCCCGTGGGCGCGGCATTCCAGGCGGCCGTCTGCTGTGCGGGGATGGTGTATTCGGACTCGTGCACATCGCCGGGGCCGCGCCGATGGCGTCCCGCATGGTTCTCCGCCGGGCCGGGATAGAACCGCCCCTGGGCAGAGAGCTGTTGGGCGCGGGTGACCAGGCGGGTGAGGTCGAGCCCGAATTCGGCGGCAAGTTCGCGCAAGTCCACCCCGGTCTGCCAGCTGCCGATGAGTACGGCGTCCATCGCCGGGGACCAGGTCTGTTCCGCTGTCCCCGTGCCGCCGGCACCCTCGCGGGGCAGGCCGGTGGGGCGCGTTCCGGCAGTCGGGTTCTGGTGGGAATATTCGGCGGCGGGATCGGGGCCTGGCGAGGCCTCCTCCGCCTCCCGCGGTGGCGCGGCGGACGTGGTGGCCGCCAGCAGCTCCTCGGCGACGGCGCGGGCGTCGTCCTTGCCCACCGTGCGCCGGGCGATCCGTACTTCCCGCTCATTCAAACCGAACAGACCGGCCACCGCGCCGGTACTGCCCACCGTTACCGCAAATGCCGCCAGTACGCGTGACCGGTCGGCCTGCGCCTCGTCAAGTCTGGCCTGCGCCTCGCGCACACGCTCATCGCCCAGACAAAACGCTTCTGCCAGCACGGCGTTGCGGTCCCACAACTCTCTAGGATCCATACCCATTCAACGGCTCTTGGGCAGAGGTGTCCCGATCTGGTTCAGCAAAGCACCCCAAAGCACCCATCGAACCACCAGATGAAAATCACTCCGGTGCGCGGCCCTTGATCGCCCTCAGCGTGGTCTGGATGTCATATTCCCTGGTCACACGTCCGCGTAAATAAGCAACGCGGATTGTCGGTGCCGTGGGCTACTGTCATGATCGATGACATTTTCATAGTTCCATGTGTTCTTGGGGGGGCCATGACTCATTTTTCCCGTACCTCGTTCCGCGTCGCAGGGACGCTGCTCACCGGAGCCGTGCTGTGCGGCACGGCGGCCTGCACGGCGTCCGGCGGCCGCACCGCCGCGTCGGGGAGCATCAACGCCACGCCGGTCGCCGCGGTGCAGAAGGCCGTCAACAAGGGCGCCAAGCTCAACTCCGTCTCGTACCGGCTCTCCGGCCGGATCCCGGGCCAGGGGACGGTCGACGGCAAGGTGTCGTTCAGCATCCGCCCGCGCGCCATCGATATGCGGATGAAGGCCTCCGGAGGCAAGGAGGAGGGCGAGTTCTCGGTGCGGCTCGTCGGGGACGCGGTGTATCTCGGCGGGGGCGGGAAAGCGGCGGCCGCCATGGACGGCAAGCACTGGATCAAGTTCGCCATGAAGGGCAAGGGGGCCGGCGGCCTCGGGGGGATGCAGCGGCAGGCCGACCAGGATCCGGCGGCGCAGGCGTCCTTGCTCCCCCAGTCCGACGACGTCAAGAAGGTCGGCGAGGAGACCGTCGACGGGGTGCGGACGACGCACTATGCCGGCGTGGTCGAGGTGGCGGACCTGCTGAACAAGCGGGCCGCCAAGGGCGCGCTGGATACCGAGCGCCGCAAGAAGGTGATCGAGCAGTACGAGCAGCTCGGGGTGAGCAAGCTCAACCTCGACATGTGGGTCGGTCCCGGCGACCGCACCGTGAAGTTCCGTGAGCGTGCGCAGGCGGCCCAGGGCCCGCTGGACGTGACCATACGGTTCTTCGACGTCAACAAGCCGGTCACGGTCCAGGCGCCGCCCGCTTCCGACACGGTGGATCTGGCGCAGAAGCTCAAGGAGGCCGGAAAGCGGCTGGGTTAGGACGCGTCCTCCGGATCGGCCCGGAGCGGGCCGCGGCGTCCGGTGCGGTGGACCGCACGGCCGAGCTTCAGCCGCGTACGGGGCGGACTCGGGTGAGGCGACAACGGGGCGAGGTGCCGTGCCGGGCGCCGCGGCCCCGGGGGGACTCCATCGAT
This sequence comes from Streptomyces sp. NPDC054786, assembly GCF_053611685.1. NCBI lineage: Bacteria > Bacillati > Actinomycetota > Actinomycetes > Kitasatosporales > Streptomycetaceae > Streptomyces > Streptomyces sp. NPDC054786. Next base: position 121,118 of record NZ_JBSHAW010000009.1, read on the forward strand.
GTGGTCCTACCGGGGGTTGGCGCCGCGCGGCGCGGGCTCATCGAGGTGCGGCAGACCGATCGGGTTGGGGAAAGGCAGCACATCCGCGGCCAGGAGGCGCCGGACCAGGGGTTCCAGCGCATGCAGCATCCGGTCCGTCTCCGCCTCGGGCAGCGGGTCCAGAAGCCGTCCGGCCAACCGGTCGGTCGCCTCCTCGATGCGCTCCCGTTCCTGCCGGCCGTGTTCGGTCGCGTCGCCCTGTGCGTCCACGAGGCCACGGGCGCGCAGCCGGTCCGCCGCGGCGGCCCAGTCCTCCTCGCTCCAGCCGCGGTCCTGCCGCATGGTGTCCCTGGGGACGCGGCCCGATGCGGCGGCCAGGACCAGGGCCTCGCAACCGTCGAGACCCTCGTCGGCGAGCACGGTGAGATGTGCATCGCCCCTGAACTCCCGTACGGTGGTGACCAGTTGCCACAGGCGCTCGACAGGGTCGGCGTGGTCGCAGAGCACCCGGTTGGCGGCGAACAGGGGGCGGGCGATGGCCGGTGCCTCGTCGACGATCGTCTGGAGCGGGGGCAGCACTTCGGCCGCGGTGCGCTCCAGCTCGGGGTCGATCCCGCGCAGTGCATGAGCCGCACGGCTGCCGCGCTCGTCGAGGACATGTGCCGGACTGACGACGCTCCAGGCCGCGGGCAGCGCGCGGGCCACCATCCCCGGGGCGAACACCCCGAGTACGGCCGTGGCGGCCGCGGGTTCCACGGCTCCCAAGGGCGCCGTGCGGGAGGCGAAATACCCCATCCAGAAGCCCTTGAGGCCGAGGTCCTTGCCCAGACCACGGCACTCGTCGTCGAAGTAGAAGACCGCATGCAGCGGCTCGGTCAACAGCCAAAGCGATCGTGCGTGCGGCTCCATGAACCGCACGCTACCGCCGCCGGGCGCACCGCACCGCAGCGCAGCGCGAAGACACCCGCACCGGCACCCTCGGCGCACCGACCCGAAGCGAGGATCAGCAGTGATGCCCGACAACGCAGAGATCATCAACAGTGCCCTCGACCGGATAATGGCGGGCTATGTCTTCCCCCAGCGCGCCGCGGAGGCCGACCGGGCGGTCCGCGCACGGCTGGCGGCCGGTGAGTACGACGCCCTGAGCGGTGCCGCGTTCTGCGCGGCGGTGACCGCGCATCTGCAGGAGGCCTGCCCGGACAGACACCTCAGGCTGTTGTGGCAGGACGAGCCCCGGTCCGCCGAGCCCGCGGACGACACGGGCCGGGCAGCCTTCCTCGCGCTGATGCGGGCCGAGAACCAGGGGATCCGCCGCTCCGAGCAGCTCGACGGCAATATCGGCTATCTGGACGTGCGGTGGATACCCGACGCCGGCCAGGGCGCCCGCGCGATCGGTGCGGCCATGGAGCTCGTCACGCACACCCGGGCTCTCCTTCTCGATCTGCGGGAGTGCCGCGGCGGCTCGCCCGCGGGCGCCGCGATGTGGTGCAGCTATTTCTTCCCCGACGACGAGGTGCACCTCAACGACTTCTTCGAGCGCTCCACCGGCTCCACCCGGCAGTACTGGACCCTCCCGTATCTGCCCGCGCCGCGCTATCTCGACCGTCCGCTGTATGTGCTCACCAGCGCCACCACCTTCTCGGGCGGCGAGGACGTGGCGTACACGCTGCAGGCGCACGGGCGCGCCGAGGTGATCGGTGAGGTGACCGGAGGCGGTGCGCACCCCACCGCCCGCCATCCGGTGACGGAACACATCACGGTCACCGTTCCGACGGCCCGCACCGTCAATTCCGTCACGGGCACCAACTGGGAGGGCGTCGGGGTGCAGCCGGACCGTGCCGTACCGGCTGACAAGGCGCTGGAGACGGCGTACGGGGAGGCCAGGGAGCGGCCGATGTAGCGGGCGAGCGACGGTGGGGAGCGATGCGCCGCGCCGGGGGCGGCCGATGCCGGTTCCGTACGCGTCGGCGGTCCGGCGGCGGGGGCCGTGGCCGGGTCGGTAGCCGGGGGCGGCGTCAGCCGTCGGTGCGGCCGCCCGCTCCGAAGCCCGACTGCCAGGCCCACAGGTGGGTGCAGTTGGGGCACTGCAGATGCAGCACGCTGCCCTTGTTCGACAGGAGGTAGCGCCAGTGGTCGCCGCAGGTGCGGCCGTCGAGGCAGGTCGCGCAGTCCTGGTGGTCCTGGCAGCCGGGGCACGGGACCCAGGCGCGGCGGCCGATATCGGCGGTGGGGTCGAGCGGCAGCATGCTCAGGCCTGCCCGGAGGCCGGCAGCACGTCGGCGGCGACCAGCATGTCGTAGGTGGCCTGCTGCTCCGCGTCCAGGCCCGAGTAGAGGAGCCGGTACGCCTCGTCCTCGCCCTCCATCACCGCGATGGGGTCCCAGGTGTCACCCAGCGCCGCGACGACCTCGGCCCGCCGCCGGGCTTCGTGAGCGACGAGGTCGAGCTCGAATATCTGGTGGTCAGAGGTGTTGCGGTCGTTCATGGTGCGCGTCCTGTGCCACTTGCGGATGATGCGGACGTGTCTATCAAGCGGCGCGGCATTGAGGAAGCGTCAGACGGAGGGCGGCGGACCGGGGGGCCGGCAGACGGAAGGGCCGATAACTCAGTGCGATGCGGTGAATCGCAAGAGAAGCGGAGAAAAGGGAATTTACGAGCAGAATGCGGCGTGAGCTATGCCCGATATTGCCGGGAATCTTAAGTGTGACGGAATTCATCCCTGAGATATCGGATCGTCCCTGCAGTCAGGTCCGCTGCCCTGTAGTCAGCTCCGCTGCCCGGTAGTCAGGCCGCCGGCCCCCCGGTGGGCTGTGGTCGGCCGGACAGGCGCCGCACCGCGACCGCGGCGGCGTCGTCGCCGAGCCGGCCGTTCGTGTGCGCGAGCAGGTCAGCGCGCAGCCGGCGCAGAACCTGCTGCGGGCTGCCGTTGTTCCAGGCGCCGGCGCGCTCGACAAGGGGGTAGAAGGTGCCCTTGTCGTCACGGGCCTCGCTCACCCCGTCCGTGTAGAGCAGCAGCACATCTCCTGGCTCGAAGGGGAAGGTCTCGACCTCGTAGTCCGGGGCGCCTGCCAGGCCTCCGAGGCCGATCGGCAGCGCGGTCCGCTCGCCCCACAAGGGGATGGCGCGTCCGTCGCGCAGCAGCAGCGGAGGCGGGTGACCGCAGTTGATGATGCGCAGCACGGGCAACTGGTCGGGGATGTCCAGCAGCGCGACGGTCGCGAAGGTCTCGTCGTTGTCGACGACGGGGGCGAGGCCGGCAGCCGGAGCGGCGGGAAGGGAGCCGGCATCCTTGCCGGGGTCGGGAGCCAGGTCGGGGGCGGGGTCCGGGTCGGGGGCGGGGTCCGGGTCGGGGGCCGCCTCCGTCTCGGTCTCGGCGCCCGGCACGTCGTACCACTGGCTGCTGTCCCAGCGGACGGCGCCGTCGAGATGGACGGCCAGTCTGGGCAGGGTGGCCTGGCGGTGGGCGGCCGCCCGGAAGGCGCCGAGGATGAGGGCGGTGTGACCGTAGGCGGGCAGCCCTTTGCCCCGGACATCGCCGATGATCAGCCGGGTACTGGTGGTGGTGCGCGCCGCCGCGAACAGATCACCGCCCATCCCCGCCTCCTCCTCGGCCGGGAGGTAGAGGGAGGCGATCTCCAGCGCGCCACTGCGCGCGGGCAGCGGCCGGAGCAGCACCTGCTGGGCGACCGCGGCCACCGAGCGGCTCTGTGTCAGCCGGCGCTCATTGCGCTCCCGTACGACGGTGAGGAGCACGACCAGCCCGGAGACGACCACCAGCGCGGCGATCTGGGCCTGCAGATTCCCGGTGAACAGCACCTGGCGCGCGATGCCGATGAATACCTGCGCGGCTACCGCCAGCGCACCGATCGCCGCCGTCAGGCGCGGCCCGGCGAAGGCCGCGGTGATCGCGGGAGCCGCGACGAGAAGCGGCCCCAGATGGATGTCGGGCGGCGCGAGAACATCGATCACGCAGACCGCCGCGATGAGCCCGATCGGGATCAGCACCAGGACGTGGCTCAGTTCCCGCCGTCCGCGTAGCTGCATCCGCTGTGGAAGGGGCATGCCTCATGTTTGCACCCGGTGGAACGAAATGCCTGGCTCGCCCGTCACCGCTCCCGCTCGCCCGCCTCCCGTCGCAGGGCCGCAATGAGCAGATCGAGCGCGGGCTCGACGGCCGAGCCCGCCATGAGCGGAAGGTGCTCGCGTACGCGGTGGAGGCTGGGGAAGTCCTCCGCGGGCAGACCGGCGTACTCCTCCTGCCAGGCCTGCTCGTCCGCCGCGCGCTGGGCGGGAGCCAGCCGCAGTACGCCGGCGTCCAGGGCCGCGTGACCGAGGGCGGTGTCGACGAGTGCGTGGTAGTGGCGGACGGCGGCGGCCTCGTCGAACCCGGCCTGGAGCAGCAGGCCGATGCCCGTGTCGACCGCGTGCTGCTCATGGGGCCGACCCGTGACCCGGACGGTGCTGAAGACGGCGATCTGCGGGTGGCGCAGCGCGGAACGGTAGGCCCGCAGCCCGAAGTCGCGCAGGTCGGCGGCCCAGTCGCCGGTGGGAGCGAAGCCGGTCATCGACTCGCCGATGAGACGGTCGGCGAGCGCCAGCAGTAGATCTTCGGTGTTGCGGAAGTAGCGGTAGACGGCCGACGGATCGGCGCCGAGAGCCGCGCCGAGTTTGCGCACGGTGAAGGCCTGCGCCCCCTGGGCGTCGATCAGTTCACATGCGGCGTCGACGATGAGGTCGGCCGACAGGACCACGCCTGAACTGGTCGGCCGACGCCGCTTGCGCTCCACCGGGACGCGCTCGCTCTCCGTCACGCCGAACCCCTCCGCTTCGCTCCGCCCCGGCCCCCCGGGCCCTCTCGGGATCAGTTAACCACCAGGTTACGTCAACACCGTTGACACAAGGGGGAAGGGGCTGTTTCATCGGCGGACATACACGGATCACCGCGGTGCCACATCCCGCACCACTCCCCTTCCGTACGACGCAGCCGTCCCGCGACCCCGGGCCCGACCCGCGCCGCCCTGCCCCGCCGCCCCACCCGCACCTCCCCGTCACCCTGGCCCGGCCGAGACCGGTCCGGCCCGCCGTCCAAGGAGTGAGTGCCATGCCTTCCGCAGTGCAGCAGGACCCCGGCCCGGCGAGAATGCGTCGCTCGCTGGGGGTGAAGGACGGGGTGGCGATCGCCGCGTCGAGCACCGCCGCGACCACCAGCATCGGCATCGGAATGGGCACGCTGGCCGCCTACACCGGGCGGCAGACGCCCGCCCTGTTGCTGCTGGCCTTCGTGCCCATCCTCGGCATCGCGCTGTCGTACGCCCGGCTCAACCGCACCGAGCCGAACTGTGGCAGCGGCTACACCTGGGTGGGCCGGTCCATCGGCCCCTGGCCCGGATTCCTGACCGGGTGGGTGGTGCTGGTCGGAAACGTGATCTTCATGGCATACACGGGTGCGGTGACCGGCTCCGTCGTGCTCCAGTTCCTCAACAAGATGGGCCTGCGCAGCGTATGGGGGCTCCAGCTGGACCCGGCCTCGACGGGCATCAGCACCGCCGTCGGTCTGGGCGCGCTGGTCGTCGTCACGGTCACCGCGATCACGGGCGTGCGGGCCGCGACCCGGCTGCAGATGTGGCTGCTGATCTTCGAGTACACGGTCCTGCTGCTCTTCTGCGGCTACGCCCTCTTCACGGGTGACCAGCCGTTCTCGCTGTCCTGGCTCAACCCCTTCGAGATCTCCTCACCCCAGGCACTGGCCCAGGGGATGGTGCTGGCGGTGTTCTTCTACTGGGGCTGGGACGCCGCGTTCAGTGTCAACGAGGAGACCCGCAGCGCCACCGACGCGGCCCGCGGCGGACTGATCGCACTGGTGGCGATGCTGGGGCTGTTCCTCGTCGGAGCGCTCGCCTTCCAGCGGGTGATGAGCACGGGCGAACTCATCCACAACGGGCCGCAGGCGCTCACCTTCCTCGGCCGCGAGCTGGCGCCGGAACCCTGGGCCTCCCTGCCCCTGGCCGCCCTGATGTGCTCGGCCTTCGCCTCGCTCCAGTCCAGCGTCATCCCCACCGCCCGCGGCACGCTGGCGATGGCCCGCGACCGCACGCTGGGCCCGGTGTGGCAGCGGGTGCACCCGCGCTACGGCTCCCCCGCCGTGGGCACCCTCGTGATCATGGCGCTCGCCGCGCTGCTCGCCGTGCTCGCGGTCGGCATCCCCAAGCTCAACGACATGATCCTCACCGCCGTCAACTCGATCGGTCTGACCGTGGCCCTCTACTACGGACTCACCGCGCTCGCCTGCGCGGTGCGCTTCCGCGACAGCCTGCGCAGCGGAGCGGTGCGCGCGCTGCGGGACGTGGTCGTCCCGGCGATGAGCGCGCTGGCGCTGTTCGGGCTCGGCATCTACCTCGTCTGGGACTACGCGACCATGAGCGACCACTTCGAGGCGAGCCCGGACAACGGCTGGTTCATGCTGCTGCTGCCCGCGCTGTTCATCCTGCTGGGTCTGGCCACCGCCGCCTGGGCCAAGTGGGTACGCCGCGCTCCGTACTTCCGCACCGGCCGGGGGACGGATGCCGATGCGATCAGCCTGCCGATGGACGCGGAGGCCGCCGCCCTCCCCAGCCCGTCGGAGGGCTGACCGTACGCCCGAGCCGCCCTCCCCTTTCCCGTACGACACCGACACCGACACCGACGCCGGACACCCGGCACACCCGCAACACGCCTGGAGCGACTGCCCTATGGATCTCAGCACCGCCGTGGACCCCGAGCCGAATCCGGACGCCGCCCCCCGTGGCACCACCGGTGACGGCACCGCCGACCTCGTCTTCCTCTCCGGCCCCGTGCACACCGTCGACCCCGCGCGCACCCGGGCGAGCGCGGTGGCGGTACGCGGTGACCGCATCGTCGCCGTCGGACACGACGCGGAGGTCCGCGAGCTGATCGGGCCCGCCACAGAGGTCGTCGATCTGCACGGCAAGCTGCTCATCCCCGGTTTCCAGGACGCCCATGTCCATCCGGTCGGCGGCGGGCTGGAGTTGGCGCTGTGCGATCTGAGCGCGGCGGTCACCGCTGAGGCGTACCGCGAGCTGATCAGCGCGTATGCGGCAGCGCATCCGGAGGCAGCGTGGATCACGGGTGGCGGCTGGTCCCTGGAGGCGTTCCCCGGCGGCATGCCGACCCGGGAGTTCCTGGACGCCCTCGTGCCCGACCGCCCGGTGTTCCTCGTCAACCGCGATCACCACGGTGGCTGGGCCAACTCCTGCGCCCTGGAACGGGCCGGGGTCACCTCCCGGACACCGGATCCGGCCGACGGGCGCATCGAACGGGACGCCGGCGGCCGCCCGACCGGCATGCTGCAGGAGGGGGCCATGCAGCTGGTGTCCGACCTGATCCCGGAAGCGACGCTCGCCGAACAGACCGCCGGCCTGCTCAGGGCGCAGCGTCTGCTCCACGGCTACGGGGTGACCGCCTGGCAGGACGCGATGCTGGGCCGCGGCCCCGGAACGGTCGAGTCCATCCCGGCGTATGCGGCCGCCCGGCGCGACGGGACGCTCACCGCACGGGTCACCGGGGCGCTCTGGTGGGACCGGTCGCGCGGGGCCGAGCAGATCCCCGAACTCCTCGCCCTGCGCGAGGAGTTGACGGGCGGGCGGCTGAGGGCGACCAGCATCAAGATCATGCAGGACGGCATCGCCGAGAACCACACGGCCGCCATGCTCAGCCCCTACCTCACCGCCTGCGGCTGTGCCTCCGACAACAGCGGCATCTCGTTCATCGACCCCGCGGACCTGCGGAGTTATGTCACCCTGCTGGACGCGGAAGGCTTCCAGGTGCACTTCCACGCCCTGGGCGACCGGGCCGTACGCGAGGCGCTGGACGCGGTCGAGGCGGCCCGGCGGGCGAACGGCCGGCGCGACACCCGGCCGCACCTCGCCCATCTCCAGGTGGTCCACCCCGACGACGTCCCGCGCTTCCGCCGGCTGGGTGCGACGGCGAACATCCAGGCGCTCTGGGCGGCCCACGAGCCGCAGATGGACGAGCTGACCATCCCCTTCCTGGGCCCCCAACGGGCCGCCTGGCAGTACCCGTTCGGAGATCTGCTGCGCTCGGGCGCCACCCTCGCGGCGGGCAGCGACTGGCCGGTCAGCTCCCCCGACCCGATCGCCGCCCTGCATGTCGCGGTCAACCGCCGCGCGCCGGACGGCCCGCCCTCGGCGCCGGTCTTCCTCCCCGAGCAGCGCATCGACCTGGGCTCGGCGCTCGCCGCGTACACGGCCGGCAGCGCCTACGCCAACCACCTCGACGACACCGGCACCATCCAGCCCGGCAAGCTGGCCGACCTGGTCGTCCTCGACCGTGACCCCTTCGACGGCGCCGACGAGGAGATCGCCGCGACCCGCGTGCTGCAGACGTTCGTCGGGGGGCGCCGGGTGTACGCGGCCGAGGACGCCTGAGGGGACAGCGCAGGGCCCGCCCGTCGGCGGGAGCGGCCGGCTGCGGCGCGTTCCCGCCGACGGGCTCGGGCCTCCCGCGCGGGCGCCGCACCACCACGCCGCTTCACCCACCCCGCCCCAACGGCACGGTGCGCCCTCGCGGCGCCGCGGCCCGCTCCTCCGGCGTGCGGGCCGATGCGGCGCGCCGCCCCCCGTGGGCGAAGAAGTCCGCCAGCGGCAGCGTCGCCGCGCCGACCGTGACGGCGTCGGGACCGAGCATGCCGAGGCCGATGGTGACGCGGCCGGCGGGGTGCGCGAGGGAGTAGGCGGTGGCGTAGGCGCGGACGGCGGGCAGGATGTGCGGGCCCAGCTGGAGACCGGCCCAGCCGCCGATGAGGACACGTTCGGGGCTGAAGAGGTTGATCAGGTCGGAGATGCCGGCGCCGAGGTACTCCGCGGTCTCGTCCAGGACGGAGCACGCGACCGGATCGGCGGCGGCACTGCCGTCCCGCGGGTGGGCGGCGGCGATCAGGGCCGTGACCACCGTCTCCTCGTCGGCGTCCGCGGGCAGTTGCCCGCCCGCCTCCTGCCAGCGCTGCACCAGCGCCTCCGACCCGGCGTACGCCTCCAGACAGCCGCGGGCACCGCAACGGCAGCGCCGGCCGCGGACGCTGACCGTCAGATGCCCCCATTCGCCCGCACTGTCCCGTGCGCCGCCGTCGATGATGCCGTCGGTCACGATGCAGGCACCGACGCCGGAGCCGAAGAGCACGATGACCGCGTCCTTGGTGCCGCGGCCGCCGCCGAACCACATCTCCGCCTGGCCGAGCGCCTTGGCTCCGTTGCTGAGGAAGAAGCCCACACCGGCGGGGAGTTCGACGGCGTCCCGCAGCAGCTCCTCCAGGGGTACGGCGTCCCAGCCGATGGTCTGGCCGTGCACGACCGCACCACCGGCCCCGCCCCGTTCCAGGATGCCCGGGACGCCGACGCCGATGCCGAGCAGCCGGCCGGGGGCCGTACCGCTCTCCCGCAGCACGGTGGCGATGCCGTCGGAGATATGGCGAACGATCAGATGCACGTCGTAGCCGTCATGGGTCAACGGGAGTTCCGAACGGGCCAGTTCGGTCATCGTGAGGTCGAAGAGCTCGACCCTGACCCGGGTCTCGCCGACGTCCACACCGATCAGGCAGCCGCTCGACGGGGCCACCCGGATCAGGGTGCGCGGCCGGCCGCCGTCGGATTCGACCACACCGGCCTCCTCCAGCAGTCCGTCCTCGGTGAGTTCGGCGACCACGTTGCTGACGGAGCCTGAACTGAGGCCTGTTGCGGGCACGAGCTCCTGCCGACTCATGGGACCGTCGAAATACAGCCGTTCCAGAACTGCGGTGCGATTGGCTCTCCGCAGGTCACGCACGGTCCGTTGGGGACGCTCGACCATCTGGTTCCCTTCCCGCCCGCAACCCGGCGGCGTCCGATCCCTTGACGCACCCTTCTCTCGGGCCTTAACTCACATCCTAAGTTAAGCCATGAGGCCGTTCAGGAACTGAACATGGCCGACCTCCGGACTCCTCAGAGAGAGGCGTATCCGTCATGCGCATACTCCGAGCCGCGACCGTCACCGCCACCGTCACCGCGCTCGCCGCCGTGGCATCCGGATGCGGGGGCGGGACGAGCCCCGGAGGGGGCAGCGACGACTCCCCCAAGACGCTGACGTATTGGGCGTCCAACCAGGGACCGAATGTCGAGGCGGACAAGAAGATCCTCGGTCCCGAACTGAAGAAGTTCGAGCGGCAGACCGGGATCAAGGTCAAGCTGGAGGTCATCCCCTGGCCCGAACTGCTCAACCGGATCCTCACCGCCACCACCTCGGGCCAGGGCCCCGACATCCTCAACATCGGCAATACCTGGTCCGCTTCACTGCAGGCCACCGGTGCGCTGCTCCCCTGGGACAAGGCGAACTTCGACGCGATCGGCGGACGTGACCGCTTCCTGGCACCGGCACTGGACGCCACGGGCATGGCGGGCAAGGACCCGGCCGCAATCCCGCTGTACTCGCTGGCCTATGCGCTGTACTACAACAAGCAGATGTTCAAGGACGCCGGGATCACCAAACCCCCGTCCACCTGGGACGAGTTGGTGGCGGACGGCAAGCGGATCTCGAAGGACGGCAAGTGGGGCCTGGGCGCCGAGGGCGGTCAGCTGACCAACAACATCCATCAGGCCTTCGCCCTCGGCAAGCAGCACGGCGCCGACTTCTTCGACGGCTCCGGCAAGCCCACCTTCACCTCGGACGGCGCGGTCGCGGCGGTCAAGCAGTACATCGACTTCATGGCCAAGGACAAGATCATCGCCCCGGGCAACGCCGAGTACGGTCAGAACCAGTCGCTGAGGGACTTCGCCACGGGCCGGACCGCGATGGTGCTGTGGCAGGCCGCGGCCACCACCTTCACTGCCGACGGGATGAAGCCGGACGAGTGGGGCGTCGTCCCGGTGCCCGTCCCGGCCGGCACCCCGGGCACCGGCCGGCAGACCAACTCCATGCTCGCCGGCATCAATATCGCCGTCTTCAAGAACACCCACAATCTGCACGGCGCGCAGAAGTTCGTGAAGTTCATGACGAGCGACGGCGAACAGCGGCTGCTCAACAAGACGTACGGCTCCATACCGCCCGTCACCGCCGCCCAGCAGGACCCGGCGTTCGACCGCCAGGACACGAAGGTACTGCTCGACACTCTCACCACGAGTGCCACGCCGCTGCCGCAGGTCGTCGAGGAGTCGCAGTTCGAGACGTCCGTGGGCACCGCCATCAAGGACCTGTTCGCCGACGCTGCCGCCGGCCACCCGGTGACGACCGCCTCGGTCAAGGCGCGGCTGGCCAAGGCCGAGCAGCAGATGGCGAAATGAGGGTCGTCGCCAGGCTGCGCCGCGTCGGCCTGCCCTATCTGCTGCTGCTCCCCGCGCTGCTGCTGGAGCTGCTGGTCCACCTCGTCCCGATGGTCATCGGCATCGTGATGAGCTTCAAGGACCTGACCCAGCTCCATATCGGCAATTGGGGCACGGCCCCCTGGAAGGCGCTGGGCAACTACCGCGTCACCGTGGATTTCGACGCCCCGGTCGGCGCCACCCTGCTGCACTCGTTCTTCGTCACCTGTGCGTTCAGTGCGCTGACGGTCGGTCTGTGCTGGCTCCTGGGCACCGCGGCCGCGATCTTCCTGCAGGAGAACTTCCGTGGCCGTGGTCTGCTGCGCGCCGTCTTCCTCACGCCGTACGCGCTGCCGATCTACGCCGCGGTGATCACCTGGGCCTTCATGTTCCAAAGGGACAACGGCCTGGTCAATCATGTGCTGCACGACCAGCTGCACCTCACCGACGGCCGGCCCTTCTGGCTGCTCGGCAACAACAGCTTCCTCGCGCTGGTCGTGGTCTCCGTCTGGAAGACCTGGCCGTTCGCGTTCCTCGTGGTGATGGCCGGGCTGCAGAACATCCCCAAGGACCTCTACGAGGCGGCGGCGCTCGACGGAGCGGGCATCGTCCGGCAGATCCGCCGGATCACTCTGCCCTCCTTACGGCCCATCAACCAGGTGCTGGTGCTGGTGTTGTTCCTGTGGTCGTTCAACGACTTCAACACGCCGTATGTGCTGTTCGGCAGGGCCGCGCCGGAGGCCGCCGATCTGCTCTCCATCCACATCTACCAGTCCTCGTTCGTCACCTGGAACTTCGGTACCGGCTCGGCCATGTCCGTCCTGCTGCTGCTCTTCCTGCTGGTGGTGACGGCCGGCTATCTCCTGGCCACCTCGCGCGGAAGGAAGCATGCCGATGCCTAGCGCCACCGCCCGTACGGCCGGCCGCCGGCGCTCCCCCACCGCCCCGCCCCGCTCCTTCCTGTGGACCCGCTGGATCTTCCTCACCGCGCTGACCGGCTTCGTGCTGCTCCCGGTGTATGTGATGCTCAGCAGCTCGCTCAAGCCGCTGGAGGACGTCTCGGGCGCCTTCCGCTGGCTGCCGAGCCGGCTGACGATCCGCCCGTACCTCGACATCTGGCACACGGTCCCGCTGGCCCGGTACTTCAGCAACTCCCTGATCGTGGCGGGTGCGGCCACCGTCTGCTCGGTGGTCATCGCGGTCTTCGCCGCGTACGCGGTGAGCCGCTACCAGTTCCGCGGCAAGCGGGTCTTCACCGTCACCGTCCTGTCCACGCAGATGTTCCCGGGCATCCTCTTCCTGCTCCCGCTCTTCCTGATCTACGTCAACATCGGCAACTCCACCGGAGTCGCCCTCTACGGCTCCCGCGGCGGCCTGATCCTGACCTATCTGACGTTCTCCCTCCCGTTCTCGATCTGGATGCTGACCGGGTACTTCGCCTCGGTGCCGCGCGAGCTGGACGAGGCCGCGTACGTGGACGGCTGCGGCGCGCTCGGTGCGCTCTTCCGGGTCGTGGTGCCGGCCGCGCTCCCCGGGATCATCGCGGTCGCCGTGTACGCCTTCATGACCGCCTGGGGCGAGGTGCTGTTCGCCTCGGTGATGACCAACGACACCACCCGCACCCTCTCGGTCGGCCTGCAGGGCTACGCCACCCAGAACGACGTCTACTGGAACCAGGTCATGGCCGCGTCCCTGGTCGTCAGCGTCCCGGTGGTCGCCGGGTTCCTGCTGCTGCAGCGCTATCTGGTCGCCGGGCTCACCGCCGGGGCCGTCAAATGACCCACGCCGAAAGGACCTCCGTGACCGACCGGATCGACTTCGCCGCCCTGCCGGACGGCTTCGCCTGGGGCGTGGCCACGTCGGCCTATCAGATCGAGGGAGCGGTCGCCGAGGACGGCCGCGCCCCCTCCATCTGGGACACCTACGCGCACACCCCCGGAAAGATAGACAACGGTGACACCGGCGACCGGGCCTGCGACCACTACCACCGCTGGCGCGAGGACATCGCGCTGATGCGTCAACTGGGCGTCGGCGCCTACCGGTTCTCGGTGGCCTGGCCCAGGGTCGTGCCGGACGGCGACGGCCGGGTCAACGCCGCGGGCCTGGCCTTCTACGACCGGCTCGTCGACGGTCTCCTCGAAGCGGGCATCGCCCCGTACGCCACGCTCTACCACTGGGATCTGCCACAGTCGCTCCAGGACCGTGGCGGCTGGCCCAAGCGGGAGACCGCCGAGCACTTCGCGGCGTACGCCTCGGTGGTCGCGGAGAAGCTCGGCGACCGTGTCCCGCACTGGGCCACGCTCAACGAGCCGCTGTGCTCGGCCTGGATCGGCCATCTCGAGGGCAGGATGGCGCCCGGTCTCACCGATCTCCCGGCGGCCGTGCGTGCCTCCTACCATCTGCTGCTCGGGCACGGCCTGGCCGTACGGGCGATCCGGGCCGCGGCCCCGGGCGCCGAGATCGGCATCGTCAACAATCTGAGCACCGTCGAGCCCGCCACCGGGTCCGAGGCCGATGCCGCGGCGGCGCGGCGGATGGACGGGCACACCAACCGCTGGTGGCTCGACCCGGTCCACGGCCGCGGCTTTCCCGCGGACATGCGTGAGGTGTACGGCGTCGAGCTGCCGGAGCGCGCCGGGGATCCGGAGACCATGGCGGAGCCGCTGGACTGGCTGGGGCTGAACTACTACTTCCCGGCCGTGGTGGCCGCCGAGCCGGCCGGCCCGCCGCCGTTCGCCCGCCCGGTGCGCCGGCTGCATGTACCGCGCACGGGCATGGACTGGGAGATCGACGCGGGCGGCCTGGAGACGCTGCTGCTGCGGCTGACCGAGGAGTACGCGGCACCCAAGATCTATGTCACCGAGAACGGCTCCGCCTACCCGGACGTCGTCCGGCCCGAGGGCACTGTCGAGGATCCCGAGCGCACCGCGTATCTGCACCAGCATGTGGCGGCCTGCGCCCGCGCGGCCCGCAAGGGCGCACCGCTCGCCGGCTACTTCGCCTGGTCGCTGATGGACAACTTCGAGTGGGCCTACGGCTACGACAAGCGCTTCGGCCTGTTCCATGTCGACTTCGCGACCCAGGCGCGCACGCTCAAGGACAGCGGCCGGCACTACGCGGAGCTGATCGGCGGCCGGCCGCACCGCGGCACCCCGCGCGCGGTCTGAGCCGTACGTGACCGGCGGACCGGCCGGCGACCTCGCCGGGGCCGGTCCGCCGGGCACGCCGTGTGCCTACTCGATGACCAGCTCGACATCGATGTTTCCGCGGGTGGCCTTGGAGTACGGGCAGTACTGGTGGGTCGCCTCGACCAGCTGCCGCCCGGTCTCGCCCGCGAGGGTGTCCGGCAGCTCCACCCGCATGACGACGGCCAGGCCGAAGCCGGTGTCGTCCTTGCCGAGGGAGACCTCGGCGGTGACCGAGACGTCCTTGGTGTCGAGCTTCATCTGGCGGCCGACATTGCTCATCGCGCTGGCGAAGCAGGCCGCGTAGCCCGCGGCGAAGAGCTGCTCGGGGTTGGTGCCGGCGCCGTTGCCGCCGAGGGCCGGAGGCATGGCCAGGGCCAGGTCGATCTGACCGTCGGAGCTGACGGCCCGGCCTTCGCGGCCGTTGGCGGTGGCGACAGCGGTGTACAGCGCGTCCATCACAGTTCCCCTTCATTGGCGCGGCGGCCGTTCCCCGGCCGCTCGATGCCCTCACAGTGACACACATTTAAATTGCTCGCAACTAGATTGCGCACAACTTAATAGCTTGGGGCGAGCTAACCTGGACCCATGACCTCCGCGACCAGGCCTCCGGTACCCGACGCCGAACTGCTCCGCCTCGACCACCAGGTCTGCTTCTCGCTGCACGCCGCCTCACGGGCCTTCGGCGGCATCTACCGGGACGCCCTCAAGGACCTGGGCCTGACCTATCCCCAGTACCTGGTCATGCTGGTCCTGTGGGAGCACGGCTCCCAGCCGGTCAAGGCCATCGGCGAACGGCTCCGGCTGGACTCCGGCACCCTCTCCCCGCTCCTCAAACGCCTGGAATCGGCCGGTCTGGTACGCCGCGAACGGAGCACCGAGGACGAGCGGTCGGTCACCATCCACCTCACCCCCGCCGGCGACGACCTGCGCGAAGCGGCCCTGCCGGTTCCCCGCAGGATGCTGGCCGCGACCGGCCTCACCATCGAGGAACTCCGCACGCTCCAGGGCCTGTTGGGACGGGTGACCAGCGCCCTCGACGAGGCCTGACACCGGAAGATTCCGGAGTCTGCCGGCCTGTGGCCCGTACCTCTCGCCGGTCCGCGGCGTTACGTACGTAGGTGCTTTCCGCGGCGTCCGCAAGGCGAGGCGCCAACGCCCTGTCCACCCCGGTGCGCTCATCACCCCATTGAGCTACCAAGGTTGGGGAGTCATCAGGACAAAGGCGTATAAAGGGTGGTCAAACCAGCCGGAGCCGCCGGTGAAATCCCGCCCACGACGCGGTTGGCAGCATCGCCTACGACAAGCGGAGGAGCGCCACGTGAATGCGGCAGAAGTTGTCAACACGTTGCTGGTCCAACGGTTCGGGGTCGCCCCGGCCGACATCACCGATGAGGCTCCGCTGCGCGGTCTGCGCCTCGACTCCCTGGCGCTGGAAGAACTCCGCGTCCTCATCGAGGAACGGCTGGACATCGACCTCGATGAGGTGTCACTGACCCCGCGGAACACCGTGGGCCAGCTGGTGGCGGCCGTCGACGGCAAAGTGCCGGCATGACGGCCCGCCAGGAGCCGTTCTCCGCGGCCGTGACAGGACTGGGACTGGTGACCGCGGCGGGCGTGGGGGCGAAGGCCACCTGGCATTCCGTCACCCAGGAAACGGTGCCCGGCGGAGTGAGCCACCAAGAGGAACTCGCCGATCTGCCCTGCGACTTCATGTACACCATCGCCGATCTGGACACCACCGAGCTGCTCGGTGTGGCCACCCAGCGGCTGATGGACCGCTTCGCGCAGCTCGCGGTGATCGCCGCCCGGGAGGCCGTCGCCGATGCCGGGCTGGACCCGGAAGCGTGGGACAGCAGCCGCGTCGCGGTGGTCATCGGCTCCGCGCACGGCGGGCTGCCGTTCTACGACCAGCAGCATGTCGCCATGGCCGGGCGCGGCGCTCGACGGGTCTCCCCCAAACTCGCCCCGCTGACCGTCGTCAACAGCGCCGCCAGCAGTGTCTGCATGGATCTCGGCGCCCACGGCCCCAGCCTGGGCGTGGCCACGGCCTGCTCCTCCGGGACCGTCGCCCTGGGCACCGCGCACCAGCTGCTGCGCGCCGGGGCCTGCGATATCGCCATCGCCGGCGGGGCGGAGTCGGTCCTCTCCCGGCTGCTGATCGCCAGCGCCTGCCAGATGAAGGCGGTCTCCACCCGCCGGGACGATCCGGCCACTGCGTGCCGCCCCTTCGACGCGGGCCGGGACGGCTTCGTGGTCGGAGAGGGCGCCGGGCTCCTCGTACTGGAGCGGCCCGAGCACGCCAGGGCCCGCCGCGCCCCCGTCCGCGCCCACATCCGCGGCTACGGCGCGTCCAGCGATGCCTACTCGGCGGTGGCCCCGGAGCCCGAGGGCAAGGGCATCGAGCTGGCGCTGCGTACCGCACTGGCGGACGCGGGGGTGCAGGCCGACGAGGTCGGCCACGTCAACGCGCACGGCACCTCGACGGTCGCCAACGACCACATCGAGGCCGCCGTGCTGCAGCGGGTCCTCGGCGATCACCCCATGGTCACCTCGACCAAGGCGATGACCGGGCACGCACTGGGCGCCGCCGGCGGGATCGAGACCGCGCTCACCGTGCTCGCCCTGGAGCATCAGCTGGTGCCCCCAACCGCCAACCTCCAGGTACTGGATCCGCGGATCCCGCTCGACATCGTGCACAAGGAGGCCCGGCAGGCGGCGTTCGACTGCGCGGTCAAGACGTCGCTCGGCTTCGGCGGGCACAACGCCGCACTGGTGCTGACCCGCTAGGGCGTGTCGTTTGGATCAGGGCGGATCAGGGAGCGGGGTCTGGTTCGTGCGATCGCAAGGCGGAGGAGGGAGTCGACGCGGAGCGTCGGCGAGTGACGACAACGCGGCGAGCGTGCGTGCCAGACCCCGCGAGCCCGCCATGATCCAAACGACACGCCCTAGACCGCCCCGCGCGCCGCGTCGGCGCGCGCCCGTTCCCGCCGGTGCCCCGAGAAGGAATCTCACATGTCCAAGGAAACGATCCGCTCCTTGTCGGTGCACGGGGTGTCCTATTCCTACCGGCGGTTGCAGCAGCCGGAGCGGATCACCGAGCCCGTGCTGGTGCTGGGCGGCGCGCTGCAAGGGATGTTCGGCTGGCCGCAGATGGAAGATCACGTGGGGCCCCTGGCGGACGTGGTGACCGCCGACCTGCCGGGAATGGGGAGCGCCGATCCGCTCCCCCCGGGGCCGAGCATCGATGTCGTGTGCGCGGCGATCGAGGGCATCATCGACGATCTCAAGGTCCCGCGGATCAATCTCTTCGGCTTCTCCTACGGGGCGGGCCTGGCCTACGGATGCGCCCGCCGGTTCCCCGGGCGCATCGCACGGCTCGCCCTGGGCGGAGTTCCGGCACACATCAGCGAGGCGCAGAGGGAGCTGTGGCGACGGGCGTCCGACCATCTCTCGCGCGGTGACACCGAGGCCTTCGCCACCCTGGTCGCCGAGGGCCTGATGTGCCTCGACGACCGCCGGCACGTCGCACACCGGAGGCTGGCGTACCGCTATGTCCGGCGCTCGATGCTGCATGCGGCCCGCAACTCCCGGCACGCCGTCGACTCGCTGCGGCGCGGGATCTCGGACCGTCCGGACTTCTCCGGCGGCCTGACCGGCATCCCCACGCTCGTCTTCAGCGGCGAGCACGACACGGTGACCTCCCCGGCCCGGCAACGGGCCTTCGCGGCCACCATCCCGGGCAGCCGCTTTCTGACGATTCCGGACGCCGATCACTGGGTGGTGCTCGAACGGCCGCAGGAAGTCGCGGACTTGGCTGCGCGGTTCTTCACCGATGGGCCGCTGAGCTCGGCGCCCTGCCTCGCGCCGGTGGTGCGCGAGGAGGCGGCGGCGGCCGATCCCGCGTGCGTGTGACCGGCCACGGACGATCACATTCCCTTGCGGTTATATAACCTCTACCGCATACTGGGGTCATGCCCCTACCGTTCGACGTACTCGCGGAGCCGAGTCGGCGCAAGATTCTCGACCTGCTCCTGGAGCGCCCACGGCTGGTCGGCGAGCTCACGGAGCAGCTCGGACTGAGCCAGCCCGGCACCTCCAAGCATCTGCGGGTGCTGCGCGAGGCCGGCCTGGTCCAGGTCCGGCAGGACGCCCAGCGCCGCTGGTACGAGCTCCGGCCCGAGCCCCTGGCAGAGCTGGACGCCTGGCTCGCGCACTACCGGCATCTGTGGACCGGGAGCCTTGACGCCCTGGAACGGCATCTCGACGTCATGGAGGACGACCCCCGATGAACCCGCACTCCGACAGCCTCACCACCAGCGGCGGCCGTAACGCGCTGCGCATGGAGCGCAAGCTCGCCCATCCGCCCGCGAAGGTCTGGTCAGCGATCACCGACCCGGCGCACATCGGACAGTGGTTCCCCTCCGAGGTCACCGTGGACCTCCGGCCCGGCGGGGCGATGACCTTCCACATGCCCGGCGTGAGCGGTATCGCCATGAGCGGTACGGTCACCGACGCCGACGAGCCCCGGCTCTTCGCCTTCACCTGGGGCGAGGACCATCTGCGCTGGGAGATCACACCGGACGGCGACGGCTCACTGCTGACCTTGGTGCACACCTTCGGCGACCGGTTCGGCGGCGCGAGCTTCGCCTCCGGCTGGCATCTGTGCCTCACCGCACTCTCGCAGCTGCTCGACGGCGCATCGACGGCCGTCCCCCGCGACACCGGGGAGCTGCACGAGGCGTACATCGAGCAGTTCGATCTCGGTCAGGGTGTGGTCGAGGACACCCCGGACGGCCCGCGGATCCGTTTCGAGCGCCAGCTCGTACGGCCCGCCGAGACCGTCTGGGCGGCGCTGACCTCGGGAGACGAGCCCGCGGAAGGTGCGCAGGCGCCGGCGGGCTTCACCGCCCGGGAGGCGCCGGCCGGGCCCGTCACCGAGGTACGGGCCCCCTCGGCGCTCGCCTACCGCTGGCACCCGGAGGGCACGGTCCGATGGGAGCTGGGCCAGGGCACCGGCCACGGCGCCCGGCTCACCCTCACCCAGACCGGCCCGCGGGGATTCGACGCGGACGCCGCACTGGATGCGTGGCACGACCGGATCGAGCATCTCGCAGCGCGCCTGCTGGAGAACTGAATACCGCGGTCGGCTCTGCCGCACGCTCGCGCCCCCTATGGATTCCATAGGGGGCGCGAGCGTTATCGCCGCCCCTCTCCGGGCGCGGTAACAACCCTCTCCGTAATGGCCCGATGACCCGCCGGCGCCCTTGGAGAAATGCCTCTTCCTGGTGTGAGCCAGACAACTTCGCGGTGCCGCGGAAGGGCCGTTGACGCCGGTGCCGGGTGATGCCCGGCACGCGACGTACGTCACGTACGAGCAGGCCTAGTCGATGCCCTGCCGCGTGCTTACCGAGAAACACGGCATTTACAACGGACATCTCGCTCTATCTCACGAAGATAGGTAGTACAAGGCATCTTTGCCACCATCCAGGGCCCGCGCTAACCATGTTCGGCGTAGCACCGAGAACGAGCCTGCGACCTCGGCCAGACCGGCGAACGCGGCCATGACCCTCGGTCTCACGCGCCAACCGAAGGCCGCCTCCCCCGCTGCCACGCCCTGGAAGAGGTCACATTCACATGCCTAACTTCACCCTGCCCCGCCCTGCCCGCATCACCCGCACCCAGAAGGTCTCCGCAGCGGTGGTGGCCGCCGCGAGCTGCACCGCCGCGCTGGCGTTCACCGCGGCGCCGAGCAACGCCGAGACCACCGCCGCCCACGCACCGGCCGCGGTCAAGCCCGTCAGCGCCAACGGCCTTCCGCTCACCGCGAAGGACCGCGCCGACGACGGCAAGAAGGACCAGCAGGTCGCCTCTTCCGTCGCCGCCCGCCTCAAGGTCACCGCGGTCGAGAAGCAGGGCCACGTCGCCAAACAGGCCGCCAACCGGTCCGTCGAGCGCAAGGCCATAGCCACGCCGAAGGTCGCCCCCAAGGCGGCGCCGAAGGCTGCCCCCAAGCAGTACGCGAACAACCTCGACGGCTGGATCCGCGAGTCGCTCGACATCATGAAGGCCAAGGGCATCCCGGGCTCCTACGAGGGCCTGCACCGCAACATCATGCGCGAGTCCAGCGGCAACCCGAACGCCGTCAACGACTGGGACATCAACGCCATCAACGGCGTGCCGTCCAAGGGCCTGCTCCAGGTGATCCAGCCCACCTTCGACACCTACCACGTGTCCGGCACGCCCAAGAAGCTCACCGACCCGATCGCCAACATCACCGCCGCCGCCAACTACGCGGCCCACCGGTACGGCTCGATCGACAACGTCAACTCGGCCTACTGAGCCGGAGAGACGCGACCGTGAGGACGGTCGGAGCAGACTGATCCGGGTGCCGCAGTGCGGCCCCAGGCATGGCAACGGCAGTGGCCCTGCCCGCATCTCGCGGGTGGGGCCGTTGCCGTTGCCGTTGCCGTTGCCGTTGCCGTTGCCGTTCGGCGCCGCTGCCGGTGCCGGGCGTCAGCTGTGGTGCCGGGCGTCAGTCGTGGTGCCGGGCGTCGCTGGCCGGTATCGCGCGTCAGAAGCGGTCGCGTCGCGCCGTGCCGCCGCCGAAGAGGGTGTCGAGGATCTGGCCGGCGAAGCGGAGTCCCGCCCGCTCCCTGGGCGTGAGTTCATGCCGGCTGTGCTCAGCGCGCTGGTGGTGGCCATCGGCCGGCGCCGCGGCGGCGACGCCCGTCGCGAGGAAGCCCGAGACGAGAAGACCGGTGAGAACGGCGGTAAGACGACGGAGCATGAGTACGTCCCTACGATGAGTGATGGCTGTGTGCGGTGTCACCTTCGGGGAGCGGAGGGCCCGTAGTCATGCGACAGCCCCGGGCGCTGCTGCGAACGGACCAGCAGCACCGCCGTATCGCCGTATCGGGGACTCACCAACGGCCCATCCGGCACACCCTCTTCCCCTGCGCCGCACTTCAGCAGAACCGGACTCCGGCCCGCTCGTGAAACAGAGCACAATTGCCGCCCTATTTGGCCCCGGCCACCGTGCCCCGCACCACATTTGGGGATTCTCGGCCTTCCCCGTCAGGCAGTTGCCCGGATAAATCGGCTGCCGTCCGCGGGCGGAACGGTGCCGGAGACCGGTAATTCCGGTGTGAGCCAGGCAACTTATGCGGACCGCTCAAGCGGCCTTTGTGGCCGCTCTCAGGTGACTCGGGGCACGCGACGTACGTCACTTACGAGTCTGCCTAGTTGATTTCCATGCGGCCATTCCGGTCCAACGCCGCCAGGGACGCTTATCACTTCAGGGATCCGGGTTTATCTCACGAAGATGAGTAGTACCGAGCACCATTGCCTCGATCCGGGACGGGCGTTAACCATGGATTCCGACGCACTGAGAGCGAGCTTGCGAATCACGCCCCACGGCGATCGCGGCAAAGACCTCCGGTGCGGAACGCGCCGCCAAAAAAGGCCGCCTCCCCGTCCCCAGTACCTGGAAGAGGTCAATCTGCATGCCTAGCTTTACCCTGCCCCGCGCTGCCCGCATTACCCGCATCACCCGCACCCACAAGATCGCCGTGGCCGTTCTGGCCGCCGCGGGTGCCACCTCGGGCCTGGCCCTCACCTCGGCTCCGGACACCGCTCAGGCGGCGTCTGCGCACGCCCCGGCCGCGGTCAAGCCCGTCGATGCGAAGGGCCAGCCGGCCAAGGCGGACGACGCCAAGACCGGCCGCGCCGTGACCGCCTCGGCCGTCGACCACGTCAAGGTCGCCGACGTCGCCAAGCAGCGCAGCGCCCAGCAGGCCGCCAACCGCTCCACCGAGCGCACGGCCGTCAAGGACTACCCGAACAACCTGGACGGCTGGATCCGCGAGTCCCTGGACATCATGAAGGCCAAGGGCATTCCGGGCTCCTACGAGGGCCTGCACCGCAACATCATGCGCGAGTCCGCCGGTAACCCCAACGCCGTCAACGACTGGGACGTCAACGCCGTCAACGGCGTGCCGTCCAAGGGCCTGCTCCAGGTGATCCAGCCCACCTTCGACTCGTACCACGTGTCCGGCACGCCCAAGAAGCTCACCGACCCGATCGCCAACATCACCGCCGCTGCCAACTACGCGGCCGACAAGTACGGCTCGATCGACAACGTCAACTCGGCCTACTGAGCCGACGGAGCCGAAGAGCCGTCGCCGGCCCTCCCAGCCGGTCCGGCCGGATGAGGCAACGGGAATGACGGACAACACAAGCGAGCCGACAGGCTCTGCATAAGGCAGCTTGCGAAGCGGCGGAATGGCGCGTTCGCCGCTGCGCGGTGGAGCGGGTCCCGGCAGTAGCCGGGGCCCGCTTCGCTCTGTCGTGCGGCACCTGGGCCCGGACCGGGGGCGTGGGCGGCGTCTTCCGACCGCCAGACGGGTGAGATGCGGGGCCGGTCGGCGGACCGACGGCCTGTTGGGCCATAGAGTCAGGCGGTTCTGCGTATAAGTCTCTTATCGGCAGGATTCTGCTCAAAAGCTGCCGAACCTGACTCAACCGAAGGCCTTCGGAGGCATGCGATGCCCTTGCGCAGATCCGGTCCGGCCCGCCGTACAGTCCCTATTGCGGCCGGAACTCTCGTTTCTCTCTTCTCCGTGCTCGCTTTGCCCCTCGCGCTGCCCGGCTCAGCCACGGCGTCGGATGCCGAGAAGAGACCCGCCCACCCCGAACAGGACTGGATGGGTTCCACCATCGCGGCCCACGAAGGCAGCGGCGACCGGGCAGGTGGTTCCGAGCCGCGGGCGTCGTCCAGAAGGGCCGTGTCCGGCGTCGATGTCTCCAGCCACAACGGCAAGGTCGGCTGGAAGGCGCTGCACAAGTCCGGGGTGCGTTTCGCGTATGTCAAGGCCAGCGAGGGGACCAGCTACACGAACCCGTACTTCGCGCAGCAGTACAGGGGCTCGTACTCATCCGGCATGATCCATGGCGCGTACCACTTCGCGCTGCCCGACCACTCCAGCGGCAGTTCCCAGGCGGAGTACTTCGCCGACCACGGCGGCGACTGGTCCAGGGACGGCAAGACCCTGCCCGGTGCCCTCGACATGGAGTACAACCCCTACGGCGCGACCTGCTACGGCAAGAGCCACAAGGCCATGGTCCGCTGGATCCGCGATTTCGTGCGGACCTACCGGGAGGAGACCGGCCGCTACCCGGTCATCTACACCTCCACCAACTGGTGGAGGCGGTGCACCGGCAACTCCGGGAAGTTCGGCAGGACGACTCCGCTGTGGAT
This sequence comes from Streptomyces sp. NPDC054786, assembly GCF_053611685.1. Taxonomy (NCBI): domain Bacteria; kingdom Bacillati; phylum Actinomycetota; class Actinomycetes; order Kitasatosporales; family Streptomycetaceae; genus Streptomyces; species Streptomyces sp. NPDC054786. Next base: position 144,886 of record NZ_JBSHAW010000009.1, read on the forward strand.
CCCGCGCTACGGCTCCTCCGTCGGCTCGCTGCCGCGCGGCTGGCAGTACCACAGCATCTGGCAGCACACCTCCTCGGGCCATCCGGTCGGTGACCGCAACCGCTTCAACGGCACGTACACCCGCCTCAAGGTCCTCGCGAACGGCCACTGATCCCGCCGCGACCCCACGCTCCCCCGGCCGGGGGGGGGGGCGGGCCGCCCCGCCCCCCCGGCCCCCCGGGGGGGGGGGGTGTAGAAAAAAACAAAAAAACAAACAACAAG
>NZ_JBSHAW010000009.1:145156-187851 GCF_053611685.1 Streptomyces sp. NPDC054786
CCATCCGGTGGGTGACCGAAACCGATACACCGCCACTTACACCCCCCACACGGTCCTCGCTACCGCCCAGTCAACCCCCCGCGACCCCACGCCCCCCCGGCCGGCCCCCGGCGCCTCCCCCGGCGCCGGGGACCGGCCGTTGTTCCGCCCTCGTCCGCCGCGGCACCGCTCGGGCACCGTTTTCGACAACACCGGTCGAACAACGGGGAATTCACTTCCGCGGTACAACCTTCCACGGCCGACCGCTGTCCAACACTGCGAAATGACCACGCGACGCACTCCACCCGACGGGGGTATTCCGATGAAGCGTTCACGTGCCATCGCAGGATCCGCAGTGCTGGCAGTGGCGAGTATCGCCACGATGACAGCGGCCACCACCGCATCCGCGGCCACGACGGCCGCCGCGTACAACGGAGCCTGCGGAAGCGGCTACAGCGTAGTGAATTCCGTGCCGGTCACCGGAAAGGGGACCGTGTACCTGACGTACAGCGCAAAGACCGGAAAGAACTGCGTCGTGACGGTGCGGAACAGCCCCGGTAAGCCGGTGTACATGTACACGTATCTCACGGCGACCGACGGCAGTTCCGATTGGGTTTACGACAGCGGGCAGTACACCTCCTACGCCGGTCCCGTCTATCTGCCCGCGAAGGGCATCTGTGTGGACTGGGGCGGCTCGATCGAGTCGGTCAGCGTCAGCGTTTCCGGCTCCAACTGCGGCCGGATGGCAGCCGGCGTCGTGAAGCACCACTGAGTCGGCCATGACGGCGGGTTTCCGGGCAGCGCGCGCCCGGGAGCCCGCCGTCCGCGTGCCGTGCGACGGTTCGCCGTCGATGACGGCCACCGCGCACAGTGCCCTGCCGGTCACCGTGCGCGGTCATACCTGCTCAGCGCCCGCAGTGCGGACCGTGCCGCGTTGTGGCCGCTCATCCCGTGGGCGCCGGCCCCCGGTGGGGTGGCCGCCGAGCAGAGGAAGACGCCGGGGACGCCGGTGCCGTACGGGTCGAGGGCGATACGGGGGCGCATCGTCAGCTGCCGCGGGGTGTTGGCGCCGCCGATGATGTCGCCGCCGACGAGATTGGCGTTGCCCCGTTCCAGACCGGCGGTCGAGGTGGCGGTGGCGGCGACGATGCGCTCCCGTGTCCCGGGCGCAAAGCGCTCGAACTGCGCCAGCATCGCGGCGGTGGCGTCGCCGGTGTAGCCGTACGGCACATGCGCGTACGCGGAAACGGGGTGGCGGTCTCCTGCGGAGCGGCCGGGGTCGGCGAGGTACTGCTGTGAGACCAGCAGGAACGGCCGCTCGGGCATCCGCCCCTGGTGGACCTCCCGCTCCGCGTGGGCGATCTGCTCGAAGCTGCCGCCGAGATGCACCGTCCCGGCCCGCCGGCAGACCTCGGCGCGCCAGGGCACACCGCCCTCGACCGTCAGATCGAGCTTGAACGCGCCGGGGGCGGGCCGGTAGCGGGCGTGGGCGCGGCGCACCCGGGGCGGCAGCCGGTCGCCGATCACCGCTGCCGCGGCCGCCGGTGTCAGATCGAGCAACACCGTTGCGGCGGGCGGGAGTTCATCGAGCGAGCGGATGGGTACGCCGGTCTCGATCCGGCCGCCGGCTTCGGTGAGCAGCGCGGCCAGCGCCGCGGCGATGGCGGCGGAGCCGCCCTTGGCCACCGGCCAGCCGTAGCGGTGCCCGGCCGCGATGATCATGAGTCCCACGGAGGCTCCGAGCGGCTGGTCCAGCGGGCCGAAGAGATGGGCCGCCGCCCCGCCGAAGAGGCCGCGGCCCGCGTCCGTACGGAAGCGGTGGGCGACCAGAGTGGCCGGCTGCAGGGCGTGCAGCCCGAACCGGGCGAGCCGCAACGGATGGCGGGGCACCTTGAGGAGCGGCCGCATGACCTCGTCGGTCAGCGCCTCCGCGTCGGCGGCCAGCGGCCCGAACAGCCGCCGCCAGGCAGGTCCGTCGGCGCCCAGCCCCTCGGCGGTCCGCCCGACGGACCGGTACAGCGCTCCGGCGTCTCCGGAGTCCACCGGGTGCGCCAGGTCGATCTCGGGCCAGAGCCACTCCAGCCCGTACGGCGCGAGATCGAGCGTACGCAAATACGGGGAGCCGGCGCCCATCACATGCGTCGAGGAGCAGTGGTCGAACAGCACACCGGGGACGGACAGTTCACCGCTGCGGACACCCCCGCCGATCTCGTCGGCCGCCTCGAACACCGTCACCTGCAGCCCGCAGCGGGCCAGGGTGACCGCCGCGGCCAGACCGTTCGGCCCCGCCCCCACCACGGCTGCCCGCTCGCGCGCACGACCGGTCCACTCCGTCATGGGCCCAGCATCCCAGGCGGGCCGAAGTCCGTCGGGAGCGGCCGCGGAGCGCGCCTAGGGCGGTTCATGCCGGACGGGCGTGCTCGGCCGCGGCGGTGGCCGCGATATTGCGGGCCATGCCGCCGAACACCGCGGCGTGGAACGGCGAGATGGACCACCAGTACGCGTGGCCGGTCAGTCCGTGCGGGTGGAACAGGGCCCGCTGGCCGTAGAGCGTGCGGCCCTGGGCGTCCTGGCCGACCGTCAGCTCCAGCCAGGCCAGACCGGGGAGCCGCATCTCGGCGCGCAGCCGCAGCAGCCGGCCCGGCACGACCTCCTCGACGCGCCAGAAGTCGAGCGAGTCACCGACCCGGAGCCGGCCCGCGTCCCGCCGGCCGCGGCGCAGCCCCACCCCGCCGACCAGCCGGTCCAGCCAGCCGCGCACCGACCAGGCGAGCGGGAGGGAGTACCAGCCGTTGTCGCCACCGATGCCTTCGACCACCCGCCACAGCACCTCGGGCGGGGCGTCCACGGTCCGCTCCCGCCGGTCGGTGTAGAGGCTGCCGCCGGACCAGTCGGGGTCGGTGGGCAGCGGATCGCTCGGTGCGCCGGGCACTGCGGCGTTGGACCAGCGGGTGGTGACCTCGGCGTCCCGTACCCGGCGCAGCGCCAGTTCCAGCGCGTCGTCGAAGGCGATGGGGTGGCCCGGCGGGTCCGGGTCGGGGACGTAGCGGGTGATGTCGTGCTCGTGGCAGATGACCTCGTAGCGCAGTGATTCGGCCAGCGGGCGGGCCAGGCCGGGGGGCACGGGGGTGACCAGTCCGATCCAGAGGCTGGACAGGCGTGGGGTGAGCATCGGGACGGGGAGGATCAGCCGTTCGGGCAGCCCGGCGACCCGTGCGTAGCGCTGCATCATGTCGCGGTAGCTGAGGGTGTCGGGTCCGCCGATGTCGAAGGCCCGGCTGATGTCGTCGGGGAGGCGGGCGCATCCCACGAGGTAGCGCAGCACATCGCGGACGGCGACCGGCTGGATGCGGGTACGCACCCAGCTGGGGGTGACCATGACGGGCAGCCGCTCGGTGAGATAGCGCAGCATCTCGAACGAGGCCGAGCCGGAGCCGATGATGACGGCGGCGCGCAGTACGGCGGTGGGGACGCCGGATGCCAGCAGGATGTCGGCGACCTCGGCGCGGGAGCGGAGGTGGGGCGACAGATCCCGCTCGGGGATGCCCTGGGGACTGAGTCCGCCGAGGTAGACGATGCGGCGCACGCCTGCGGCGCGGGCCTGGCGGGCGAAGATCTCCGCGGCCGTGCGGTCGGTGTCCTCGAAGGTCCGGCCGCTGCCCAGGGCGTGCACCAGGTAGTAGGCGACCTCGACGCCGTCCATGGCGGTGCGGACCGATGCGGCGTCGGTGACATCGCCGCGCAGGATCTCGGTTCGGGTGGCCCAGGGGTGGTCGCGCAGCTTCTCGGGTGTCCTGGCCAGCGCCCGTACGGCGTATCCGGCGCCGAGCAGCTCGGGGACCAGCCGGCCGCCGATGTAGCCGGTGGCACCGGTGACCAGGGCGCGCGGGCGGTGTGCGGGCGGCGCCGGGACCTCGCCGTTGTCGGCCATGTGCACGGCCTCCTCCGGCTGGTGGCAGCACGATGAGCCTGCCCGCCAAGTGTGGCACCGGCGTCGGCGCGGAGCATCACGGCGCAGGACGGGCACGTCCGGCCGGGCGAACGGCGCGGCGCCCTTCCCGGGGCGGGCGGAGCCTTTGCCGCCTACGGTGCGCCGGGCGGCCCGGTGCTCTCCCGTGCCTCCAGATGCGGCAGTTCACCCTGTACGGTCCGCAGCGGCCCGCCGTCGAGGACCGCGAGGAGTTCCTGGGCGGCGAGCCGGCCGAAGCCGGGGGTGTCACGGACGAGTGCGGTGAGCCGGGGGTGGGTGACCCGGCACAGGGCCGAGTCGTCCCAGGCCACGATCGACAGCGTGCCCGGTACGGGGATGCCGCGCTCGGCGGCGACCGAGGCACCGGCCACGGCCATCACATCGTTGTCGTAGATGAGCGCCGTGGGCGGTTCGGCGCCGTCGAGGAGGCGGCGGGTGGCCTCGGCTCCCTCGGCGTCGGAGTAGTCGGTGGTCACCGAGTGGACGTGCCGGTGGTCGAGGCCCCGCAGGTCGGCTTCGGTGCGCAGCGAGCGGATCCGGCGTGCGGTGTGGGCGAGGCCCGGCATCCCCGCGATATGGACGATGCGGCGGTGTCCGAGGCCGTAGAGGTGGTCGAGGACCCGGGCCATGGCCTTGGAGTCGTCGGCCCAGACGGTGGAGAGCAACGGGTGGGGCGGGGCGGCGGCCGCTCCGGGCGCGGCCGGCTCGGAGGAGCGGCCCGGTCCGTCGACCTGCCGCTCGCGGGTGGCCGGTCCGCCGACGACGACGGCGGGCAGGCCGAGTGAGGCGAGCAGTTCGGGCCGTGGGTCCTCGGTGCGCGGGTCGACGACGAGGACGCCGTCCACCCGGCGTTCGGCCCACCAGCGTCGGTAGAGCGCGCACTCGGCATCGAGATCCTCGACGACCTGGAAGAGGAGCGCGATCTTCCGTGCGGAGAGCACTTCCTGGATGCCGGAGACGAGCTGGAGGAAGAAGGACTCCACGCCCAGGGTCTGCGCGGGCCGGGCGAGCACCAGCCCCATGGCGCCGGCGCGTTCGCCGGACAGCGCGCGGGCGGCGCTGTTGGCCTGCCAGCCGAGTTCCTCCGCGACACGGCGTACCCGGGTGCGGGTGTCCTGCGAGACGCCGGGCCGGTCGTTGAGCGCGAAGGAGACGGCGCTCTCCGACACCCCGGCCCGACGAGCGATGTCCTTGATCGTCGGCCGGCGCGCCGGCTTGGGCCGGGCCGCCTCACCGGGCGCTGTCATGGCGGGCTCCCCCTCGAACTGAACCGCATTAGTGCACCTCAGTCTGATCAGCGCAGTGTGGCCTGTCAAACCTTGCACGGGCCCGGGATCGGAAACACCTTCCCGGTCCCGTCCAGGGAAGCTTGACGCCGAGGTATTGACACCTACTAAAACGCATTAGTAGCGTCTGCCGCATCGTCGCCGAGGCCTCATGTAATAGGGGGTTCAACGGCCGGAAAACGTCCGCCGCATTCATTACGGCTGCCAAAAATCGAGGGGGCAACCGGCCCGTCGCGGCCACCCCGTCCGTGTCTGGTCCGAGCTCATCCGAGCAAATCCAAGCAAAGGAGCCGCCAGTCATGCGTCTATCCCGTCGAGCAGCCGCCGCCACCGCGGTCCTGGTCACCTCGGCGCTCGCCTTGACCGCATGCGGGTCCTCGGAGGGATCCGGCGGCTCGGACAGCGCCTCCGGGAAGGTCGAGGGGCAGGTCACCTTCCAGACCTGGAATCTCAAGGCCAACTTCAAGAATTACTTCGAAGGCGTTATTGCGGACTTCGAGAAGAAATACCCTGACGCCAAGGTGAAATGGGTGGATCAGCCGGCGGAGGGATATCCGGAAAAGCTGAGCGCGGACGCCGCGGGCGGCACCCTGCCCGATGTCGTCAATGTGTCACCAGATCTCGCTTATCCGCTGGCCAAGGCCGGGCTCGCGCTCGACCTGGAAAAGGCGGCGGGGAAATACCGTGGGGAGTATCTCGACGGGGCGTGGCGGAGCAACCGGATGCCGGGGATGCCGGGTGTCTATGCCTTTCCCTGGTATCTGAACACCGGGCCGATGTTCTACAACAAGGAGCTCTTCACCAAGGCCGGGCTCGATCCGGCGAAGCCGCCGACGTCCTACGACCAGCTGTTCAAGGACGCGGTGACGATGGCGAAGAAGAGCGGCCGCAAGATAGCGATGCTCGCCGGCACCCCGTCGATCGAGGACTTCGGGCGCTATGGCGTGCGGCTGATGAACGCGCAGGGTACGGAGTTCACCTTCAACGAGCCCAAGGGCGTCGAACTGCTCCGGCACTACAAGGACCTCTATGCGGCCGGGGCGCTGGACTCGCAGGCGCTCACCGCGCAGGCCGAGTCCGCCGGGCGGAAGTTCCAGCAGCAGTCCGTGGCCATGAATCCGGGCAGCGCGCACGATCTGGAGAACTTCAAGAAGGAGGCGCCGAGCCTCTACCGGCACATCGGCATCACGGACGCGGTCAACAACACCGGCAAGGCCAATATGTACGTCCAGGGCCTGATGGTGAATGCGCAGAGCAAGGTCAAGCCGGCGGCGGTCGCGTTCGCGCACTTCGTCACCGACCAGAAGAACCAGATGGCCTTCGCCAAGGAGGTCACCATCTTCCCCAGCACCAAGGGCTCGCTGGACGACCCGTACTTCACCAAGGAGGACGGCACCGATGCGACCCGGGTGCGGGTGGCCTCGGCCAAGTCGCTGAAGACCGCGGTGAATTACACCCCGGTGCTGCTCAGCGACCAGATGAAGACCGTGCTGCGCAATGCGGTCGCCAAGGCGGTGCAGGGCAAGCATTCGCCCCGGGCGGCGCTGGACGGCGCGGTCGCCGAGTGCAATCGCCTGCTCAAGACCGGCTGAGACCGAGGCGCTTGGTGAAGACCGAAACGACACCGCACAGGCGGGGCGCCACGGCCCTCTCGCCGGCCACCGCTCCCCCGCCCCCGGCACCGCGGCGACGCAGCGGCATCCGTACGCATCTGCCGTCCAGCCCCTGGCTGTTTCTGGCCCCCGGGCTGCTGATCGTCGCCGCATTCAGCCTGTATCCGTTCCTGAGCACGGTGGCCCATTCCTTCACCGATGCGCGCACCCTCACCACGGGGCAGTTCGTCGGCGGCGCCAATTACCGGGAACTGATCCATGACGCCATGTTCTGGACGGGGCTGCGCAACAGCCTGCTGTACGTCCTCGGCGTCGTACCGCTGCTGGTGATACTGCCGCTGCTGCTGGCGATGCTGGTGCAGCGGCAGATTCCCGGGATCACCTTCTTCCGGGCCGCGTTCTACACGCCCGTGGTCGCCTCCGTCGTGGTCGTCGGACTGATCTGGGTGTGGCTGCTGGACGACCGCGGGCTGATCAATGCGCTGCTGGAGGGCCTGGGGTTCGGCAGGGTCGGCTTTCTCAGCGATCCGTGGCTGCTGCTGCTCAGCGCGATGGCGGTCACGGTCTGGAAGGGCCTCGGCTACTACATGATCATTTATCTGGCGGCGCTGGCCAATGTCCCCAGGGAGCTGCACGAGGCATGCGCGGTCGACGGTGCGGGGGCGGTGCGCCGCTTCCTGACCGTCACGGTCCCCGCGGTGCGCTCCACGATGGTGCTGGTGGCCGCGCTCTCTTCGGTCGGCGCCTTCAAGGTGTTCTCCGAGGTCTATCTGATGGCCGGTCCGACCGGCGGCCCCGGCGGTGAGGACACCACCTTGGTGATGCTCGTCCAGCAGATCGGCACCGGCCTCAGCGGGCGGGTCGGCTATGCCTCCGCGCTGTCCGTCGTGGTCTTCGTGCTCACGCTGGGACTGATGCTGCTGGTGCTGCGCGCCAACCGCAAGGAGGACCGATGAGCATCCTCGCCCGGCAGGAGCCGGACCGTCGGGCCGGGCGGGAGCGTGCCGAGCGGCGGCGGATGCCGCGGTGGCAGCTGCTGCTCCGCTATCTCCTGCTGCTCGCCGTGCTGGCACTGACCATCGGGCCGTTCCTGTGGCAGCTGTCCACCTCGCTCAAGGGCGCCGGCGAGGACATCTACCGCTCTCCGCCGAGCCTGCTCCCGCACCGGGTCACACTCGGCAACTACAGCGGCGTCGCAAGGATCATCCCCGTCTGGGACTTCGCGCTGAACTCCCTCAAGGTCGCCCTCGCCAATGTGCTCACCAACTGCGTGGGCGCGGCGCTCGCGGGCTATGCGCTGGCCCGGATGCGCTTCAAGGGCCGTCGGACCGCGCTGGTCGTCTTCGTCATGGCGATGCTGGTGCCGGTCGAGAGCATCATGATCGCTCAGTTTGTGACGATGCGGGAGCTGCAGCTGAACAACACCCTGCTCGGGGTGGTGCTGCCAGGCTGCATCGGGGCGATGAATGTGCTGCTGATGCGCAACGCCTTCGCGGGTCTGCCGTACGAGGTCGAGGAGGCCGCGTACGTCGACGGCGCCAACGCCTGGCAGCGGTTCGTGCGGATCGCGCTGCCGTCGGTCCGGGGCACCCTCGCGGTGGTGGCGATCTTCGCCTTCATGGGGGCCTGGGACGACTTCCTGTGGCCGCTGATCGTGCTGAGCGACCAGTCGAAGTTCACCCTGACCATCGGCCTGAACTTTCTGCACGGCACCTTCGCCGACAATCAGCGGCTGGTCGCGGCGGGCACCGTCATCGCCGTGCTCCCGCTGATCGTGCTGTTCGCCTGTCTGCAGCGCTCCTTCTTCCGCGGCGTCGGCGAGGGCGCCGTCAAGGGCTGACCGCTCACCCGGCCACACCCCGCCCCGCTCCCACTCACAGGAAGCTCCCTGCCCGTGCCGCACACCACCCGCCGCCCGGCGCACTTGTGCGCCGACACCCCACCCGGCCAAGGGCCCCGGCCGCGCTTCGGCGCCAACTACACGCCCACGCACGGCTGGTTCCACCACTGGCTGGACTTCGACCTGGACTCCGTACGCGCCGACCTCGACTCCCTCGCCGCCCTCGGCCTGGACCACATCCGGGTCTTCCCGCTCTGGCCGGTGTTCCAGCCCAACCGCACCCTGATCCGGCCGCGCGCCGTGGAGCAGTTGGTGCAGCTGGCGGACGCCGCGGCCGAACGCGGCCTCGATGTCAATGTCGACGGGCTGCAGGGCCATCTGTCGAGCTTCGACTTCCTGCCTGCCTGGACGCGGACCTGGCACCGCCGCAACCTCTTCACCGACCCCGAGGTGCTGTCGGGCCAGGAACAGTATCTGCGGACGCTGGCGGCCGCGCTCGCCGACCGGCCCAACTTCCTCGGGATGACACTCGGCAACGAGATCAACCAGTTCTCGGACGGTCCGCATCCGGACCCCGACCGGATCACCGACGCGCAGGCCACGGCCTGGCTGGAGCGGATGCTGGCGGCGTGCGAGGCGGGCGCGCCGGGGCGGATGCATCTGCATGCCGCGTACGACGCCGCCTGGTACCGGGACGGACATCCCTTCACCCCCGCCCAGGCCGCCCGGCTGGGCGCCGTCACGGCCGTGCACTCCTGGGTGTTCAACGGCACCGCCCAGCGGCACGGCCCCACCGGCACCGCCACCGAGCAGCACGCCGCCTACCTCATCGAGCTGTCCAAGGCCTGGGCGAGGGACCCGCACCGCCCGGTGTGGCTTCAGGAGGTCGGTGCCCCCGCACCGCACATCCCCGAGGGGCGGGCGGCACGGTTCACCGAGGCCACCGTCGTCAACGCGCTGGACTGCCCGGACGTCTGGGGCGTCACCTGGTGGTGTTCGCACGATGTGTCGCGGTCGCTGGCGGACTTCCCCGAGCTGGAGTACGGGCTGGGGCTGCTCGACAGCGACCGTACGGTCAAGCCCGCGGGGAAGGCGCTCGCGGCGCTGGTCGCGGAGAGGCGCGGCCGTACGCACCGTCCGCCGGTGCGGACCACCGCTCTGGTCGTCGACGTCGGCGGGGGCGAGGCCGCGCCCGACCGCTCGGTGTGCGCGCCCGGCGGCCCGGTCTTCGAGGCCTGGGCCGAACTCACCGCCCAGGGCGCCCGCCCGGCTCTCGTACTGGCCGAACTCGCGGCCGACAGCGCACATTTGACGTCCCGTGGCATCACCGAGGTCTGCACACCCGACGCGGCGGGCCGCCGGCCGTCGCCGTCCGTCCGCCACCGGAGGAGCACCTCATGAGCCGGCAACCGTCCCCCGTCCCGCGCCGCCGTGTGCTGCGGGAGGCGCCGGCGCCGGGCGAACCGGCCCCGTACTCCTATCTGCCGGCCGGGGTCCTGGAGCCCGGCAGCGGCTGGCGCACCACGTCCCTGCGCCTCGGCTCCGCCGGCCCGGGGACCGTGCACGCCCTGGGGGTGCGGCTGACCGGCCGCGCGGGCGCCGCGGTGGCCTGGCGGCTGGGGGCGCTCGCGGTGCGCGATACCGCCGGATCCCCCGCCGCGCCCAGCGGGCTGACGGTCATCGGCACCGCCACCACGGACGGGGCGACCGCGGTACGGCTGAGCTGGCGGCGCGCCACGGGCCGGGTGCGCCATTACGAGCTGCATCGCCGATTCCCGGAGGGGAAGCGGGAGTTCCTCGGCGGCACCTGCGGTACGGCCTTCTACGTACCGGGCCTGCGGCCCGCACCGGGCGAGCCGGCCGCCCGGCTCGAAGTGCGCGCCGTGCACGAACTGTTCACCGTCTCGAAGCCGTCAACGACCCAGCTGCCCTGGTAAGTCACGACGGTCACCGGTTCGCCGCCCCACCCGCAACGCTAGGGAGCCCTCCCCCATGCATGACGACCGCGCACTGATCGAAGCCCGCCTCCAGCGGGTCCTGGACGAACGCATCCGGCCCGCGCTGTATCCGGAATCGGTTCCCCTGGAGGTCGCGGCCTGGGTCGCACCGGGCGAGCCCGTGCCGGTGGCCGAGGGCCTGGCCGCCACCCATACGCCGGTGTCGGTGGGTGACGCCTGGGGCGCGCCCTGGGGTACGACGTGGTTCACGGTCCGCGGTGAGGTGCCGCGGGCGTGGGCGGGCCGCACCGTGGAGGCGGTGCTCGATCTGGGCTTCGACGAGCGGATGCCGGGCTTCCAGTGTGAGGCGCTGGTCCATCTGCCCGACGGCACCCCGGTCAAGGCGATCAATCCGCGTAACCAGTGGGTGCGGGTGGGTGCGCCGGTGCGCGGCGGTGAACGCGTCGAGTGGCATCTGGAGGCCGCGTCCAACCCCGTCGTCCTCGATGTCCACCCTTTCCGGCCCACCCCGTTGGGTGACCGGGAGACGGCGGGCAGCGAGCCGCAGTACCGGCTGGCACGGATGGATCTGGCGGTGTTCGACACCGAGGTGTGGGAGCTGATCCAGGATTTCGAGGTGCTGGGTGAGCTCATGAGGGAGCTTGCGGTGGACAGCCCGCGGCGCTGGGAGCTGCTGCGGGCGGTGGGCCGGGCGCTGGACGCGGTGGATCTGCAGGACGTCAACGCAACGGCGGTGGCGGCCCGTGCGGAACTGCGTGGTGTGCTGTCGGCGCCGGCCGGGGCTTCGGCGCACCGCATCAGCGCGGTGGGGCATGCGCATATCGATTCGGCCTGGCTGTGGCCGCTGCGCGAGACGGTACGGAAGGTGGCCCGTACGACGTCGAACATGACCGCGCTGCTGGAGGACGAGCCGGAGTTCGTTTTCGCCATGTCGCAGGCGCAGCAGTACGCCTGGATCAAGGAGCATCGGCCCGAGGTCTACGCCAAGGTCAAGAAGGCGGTCGCGGAGGGGCGGTTCGTGCCGGCGGGCGGTATGTGGGTGGAGTCGGACACCAATATGCCCGGATCGGAGGCGATGGCGCGGCAGTTCGTGCACGGGAAACGGTTCTTCCTGGAGGAGTTCGGCGTCGAGAACGAGGAGGCATGGCTGCCGGACACCTTCGGTTTCGCCGCGGGGCTGCCGCAGATCATCAAGGCGGCGGGGTCGAAATGGCTGCTGACGCAGAAGATCTCCTGGAGTCAGATCAATGCGTTTCCGCATCACACCTTCCGCTGGGAGGGCATCGACGGCACCCGGATCTTCACCCACTTCCCGCCGGTGGACACCTACAACTGCCAGATGGCGGGCAGCGAAATCGCCCATGCGGCACGGAACTTCAAGGACAAGGGGGTGGCCAGGCACTCGCTCGCACCGACCGGCTGGGGCGACGGCGGCGGTGGCACCACCCGCGAGATGATCGCCAAGGCCCGCAGGCTGCGTGATCTGGACGGTTCGGCGACGGTGGAGTGGGAGAGGCCCGCGGACTTCTTCGCGAAGGCCGAGGCGGAGTATCCCCAGGCGCCGGTGTGGGTGGGCGAGCTGTATCTGGAACTGCACCGTGCGACCCTCACCAGCCAGGCGAAGACCAAGCGCGGCAACCGGCGCAGCGAACAGCTGCTGCGGGAGGCCGAACTCTGGTCGGCGACGGCGGCGGTGCTGGCGGAACACCCCTATCCCTACGCGGCGTTGGACCGCGTGTGGAAGACGGTGCTGCTCCACCAGTTCCATGACATCCTGCCCGGGTCCTCCATCGCGTGGGTGCACCGGGAGGCGGCGGCGACCTACGCGGCGGTCGCCGCCGAGCTGGAGGACATCATCACCTCCGCCGTGGCCGCGCTGGCCGGCCGCGGAGACGCGGAGCTGGTGGTGAACTCCGCGCCGCACGCCCGCGGCGGGGTCGCGGCCGGGGCCGTGGCCCCCTCGGTGGGCGAGGGGTCCGAGGTGGTAGCCATGCCACGCGACGGTGGAGGGTTCACGCTCAGCAACGATCTGCTGCGGATCGAGATCGACGGGCGCGGCCTGGTGGTCTCCGCCTACGACCGGGCGGCCGGACGCGAGACCGTCGCGCCCGGCGGTGCGGCGAATCTGCTGCAGATCCATCCGGACTTCCCCAACATGTGGGACGCCTGGGACGTCGACGCCTTCTACCGCAATGTCGTCACCGATCTGACGGATGCGGACGAGGTCGTGCTCGGCGAGGTGTCCGGGGACGGCGCGGCGGTGCGCGTCACCCGTACGTTCGGCGACTCCCGCGTGGTGCAGTCGCTGACGCTGGCGCGCGGGCAGCGGCGGCTGGACATCGACACCGAGGTCGACTGGCACGAGACCGAGAAGTTCCTCAAGGCCGCGTTCCCGCTGGACCTGCATGCCGAACGCTATGCGGCGGAGACCCAGTTCGGCCATCTGTACCGGCCCACCCACACCAACACCAGCTGGGAGGCCGCCAAGTTCGAGGCCTGTGCGCACCGCTTCGTCCATCTCGAGGAGCCGGGCTGGGGCGTGGCCCTGGTCAATGACGCGACATACGGCCATGACGTCACCCGTACCGTCCGGGAGGACGGCGACCGTGGCACCACCACGACCGTCCGGCTCTCCCTGCTGCGGGCTCCGCGGTTCCCGGACCCGGAGACCGACCAGGGTCTGCACCGCTTCCGCTATGCGCTCGTCCCCGGCGCCGCCATCGGCGACGCGGTGCGCGAGGGCCATCGGATCAACCTGCCCGAGCGCCGGATCACCGGTGCCGGAGCGGTTGCGCCCCTGGTCACGGTCGACAACGACGCGGTGGTGGTCACCGCGGTCAAGCTTGCCGACGATGCGAGCGGCGATCTGATCGTCCGCCTCCACGAGGCACACGGCGGGCGCGCCACGGCCACCCTGACCACCGCCTTCGAGCCGGCCGACGCCATCGCCACCGATCTGCTGGAGCGCCCCGCCGACGACGGTCCGGTGCTCGACCGGCAGGGGCACGCCGTCCGGATGAGGCTGCGCCCGTTCCAGATCGTGACGGTGCGGATGGTCCGCGCGGGCGGCCGGTAGCAGCCGGGGAACGCCGGGCGGGCCGGGGTGCGGCTTACGCCCCGGGCCCGCCCGAGGGCCGCCGTGCGTCACGGCAGGTGTCACGGCGCTGTTCCTGCCGCCGCTCACGCCCGGTGCCGCGCCCGGCTCCCCGGCCACGGTCCGGTGGGCGGCCGTATGCCGCTTCGTGGTCCGGATCGCGGCCCGGGTCCAGGCCCAGCATGTCCATCAACAAGGACAGATCGTTCCCGTCCCGCGCACGGCCGGCCAGCGCCTTCCTGGCGAGCCGTCGTTCCTCGTCGCACGGCACGGCGTGCGGCGCGGGGTCATCGGCACTGCGGTGTTCATCGCTCACTGCTGCATTCTCGGCCGGACCGCGCGGCCGTGCCCGTCGAGTGAACCGACGGCCGCCCGGAGGATACCGCCGGGGCCGCACTGCTCCACATGGGTGAACCGGGCCCGTAAGGACGGCTCACGGCAAGGGAACCTCCGACGCCTCTTTTCCCTCTTTATGGGCACTTGCACTTGATCATCCAGTCGCGGAGTCCCCTTGAAACGCCCTCACGCCGTCGCGCTCACGGCCATGCCCGTCGCCGCCTGCGCACTGCTCACCGGCTGCTCGGAGACCGGAAACCCGGTCGACTTCGACGCCGGCGCCAAGAACGGCGGCGCCGCGCGGGTCCGGCCCGTCGACGACGACACGCTCATGCCGACCGGCCCCAAGAGCGACTTCCGTAGCACCCGGACACTGGACGACGGCACCCATATAGCGCGGACGACGCTGCGGGGCCCGAAATCCGGCGTCACCGGAAGCGTCTGGGTCTGGGCGCCGAAGGAGTACCACGACCCGAAATACGCCAAGAGCGGATTTCCGGTGCTGATAGCCCTGCCGGATGGCCTGGGCAGCCCGAAGGAGCCCGGCGGTGTCACGAATTACTGGGTGGGCGGCGATATCGAGCTGCCGGAGAACCTCACCCGGTGGACCGCGGAGGGCAAGAGCCTCCCGTTCATCGTGGTGATGCCGATGCTCAACCCGGACACCCGCTATCACGACGCCAGCGACATACCCGGTCAGCAGAAGATGGGGACCTGGCTGACGGACGACGTCGTCCAGCTGGCCAGGGCCAATTTCCGTACCTTCAAGTCCCGTGACGGCTGGGCCTTCATGGGGTCGTCCTCGGGCGGCTTCGCCGGGCTGAAGTCCGTGCTGAAACACCCGGAGAAGTTCAAGGCGGCGATAGCCGGCGGCCCGGACATGGTGCCGGATTCGCCGTTGTGGGCGGGGCATCGGGCACAGCAGGAAGCCAACAGTCCGGAAAAACTCGCCCAGCGGCTGCTGCGGAAGGGCGGTCCGGACGTCTACCTCGCCTTCCAGGCCGGCACCAAGGAGTCCACCGCCGTCACCGCCCCCGTACAGCGGTTCTGCCGGACCTACGGCAAGGGCCCGATCCACACCGCCCTGCAGCTGATACCGGGCGGCCGGCACAACGCCTGGGACTACCAGAAGGGCATGGCCGCCGGTTCGATCAAGTTCATCAGCGAGCGGATGAAGGCACCGGTACCGAGCGGCTCCTGAACCGCGCGCCACGGCGGGCCGGGGAAGCCCCGGCGCTGCCCCGCCGCGCGGATGCAGATCACCTGGGGGAGGGCGATGCTGGAGACGTGGGGGGACCGTGGTGAGGAGGACGACTCATGTCCATGATGGACAAGATCAAGAACATGCTGAAGGGCCACGAAAGCCAGACGGACAAGGGCATCGACAAGGCCGGCGACATGGCCGACGACAAGACCCAGGGCAAATACAAGGGCCAGGTCGATACGGGCCAGGAGAAGATGAAGGACCAGTTCGGCGGACAGGGCCAGGACCGGCCGCCGCAGACCTGAGCCGGCGGCTCCTCGGCGGAGGCCCGCCCGCCCGCGAGGGCAGGCGGCCCTTTGCTGCCGTCTGCGGCCGATCGGGTGAGGCCCGCGGCGTGCCACGCGTCGGCGCCCGCCCCCGGGCCGGGACCGGGCGCCGACGGCGAGACCGCCGGACCTACGCCAGGCGGATCTTCTCCGCCTGGGGGCCCTTGTGCCCCTGGGTGACCTCGAAGGTCACCTTCTGGCCCTCCTGCAGCTCGCGGAAGCCCGTGGCATCGATGTTGGAGTAGTGCGCGAAAACGTCGGCGCCGCCGCCGTCCTGCGCAATAAAGCCGAAGCCCTTCTCCGAGTTGAACCACTTCACCGTGCCGGACGCCATTTCCGTCTCCTTCGTTCAATGGGCTCGAATCGGGTTCCGCGTACTGCGGACCCCGGAGGTGATCGCCCTGGTCCGGAGACGCGCTACACAGCAAGGACGCCCGTGAATGCGACACGGGCGCCCGGCACTTCGGAACCACGACAGCTGATCAGGACGCTACACCGAGCGACGCCCGGCAGGCCGCACAACCGTGACGGACGCGTCGCCCTTCACCGGGCAAGGCCATCGTGCGTCCTCCGTATCCCTGACCGATCGGATGGATGTACGACGACCGGCGGCGGGAGGGCACGGCCTCAGTCGGACGCCTCGCCCGCCCCCTCGGGCGGCTTGCGCCGACGCCACCACAGACCGGTGCCGAGCCCGGCGAGGGCAATGACCCCGACGGCTCCGGCGGCGGAGAGGAACCACCAGTACCGCGCATGGGCGTCGACGTCCGGCTGCGCCGCGACCGCTGCCCTGTGCAGCGGCATGACGGACCGCGGCCGGTGGGCGACGGGCTGCGACCGGCCACTGCCCTCGCCGAGCTCCAGGGTGGGCAGCGCGCCGACGGCCGCGGCCCGGGGAGCCGCCTCGAATCCCCAGTCCAGCAGGTTGCGGGCTTCCTCGTAGACGGCATTGCGGCTGCCGGACTGCGGGTTCATCACGGTGACCAGCAGCGTCCGGCCGTCGCGTCGGGCGGCGGCGATCAGGGTGTTGCCTGCGTGGCTCGTATAGCCGTTCTTCACCCCGATCAGGCCGTCGTACGGCTTGACGCCGTGCGAGCCGACCAGCAGCCGGTTGGTGTTCTGGATGCCGAACGCGTCCGGACCACCTTCCTCCGGCAGCTCCGTCTGCTTCGTCGAGGCGAAGTGGGCGAAGTCGGGGTCGGTCAGGCCGGCCCGCCCGAAGAGCGTCAGGTCATAGGCGGACGAGAACTGGCCCGGTGTGTCGAACCCGTCGGCGGACGCCACGGTGGTGTCACGGGCGCCGAGTCTGTACGCCATCTCCTGCATATCGTCGATGGTCTTGTCCCAGCCGCCGTTCATGCCGGCCAGGGTGTGTACCGCATCGCTGCCCGAGCGGAGGAAGACGCCGTGCCACAGGTCCGCGACGCGATAGGGGAAATCTTCCTTGAGGCCGGCGAGCGAGCTGCCCGCCTCGATACCGGCCAGGTCCTGGAAGGAAACGGTGTGGACCTCCCCCTGGGAGAACTTCGGCAGCACCGTCACGGCGAAGAGCGTCTTGAGGGTGCTGGCGGGGGGCAGTGGCCGGTGGGCGTCCTTGGCCGCGAGGACCTTGCCGCTCGCCATGTCCGTCACCATCCAGGACAGGGCGGAGACATCCGGTGGCTCCGGCACGTCCGGCCTGGGCAGGAACCGCACCCCCCGGCCGTCCAGCCGGCTGGTGGCGTGGACCGGATCGGCCACGTGCGCGGCGGCCCGCAGGTCGTCGATGCCATGGGGGCCATCGGCGGCCGCCGGGCCGGGAACGGCCAGCAGGCTCACGGCACAAACGGTGGCTGCGGTAACGACTCTGACGGGGGCCCAACTCGCGGTCGACATGTGGCCCACGCTAAAAACGACCTCGGCCGGGCGCTGGTTGGCCTACGCCATCCGATGCGCGAGCGCCCCGACTGCCGTACGCGCCACGCCGGGGCCGGCGAAATTGACCGCCGGCCCCGGCCCGACCGGCCGGATGCGGTCTACCAGATCGCGTCGACCCACTCCGGGTGGTCGATGAACGGGTTCCGGTTGTGCTGGTACTTGTCGAAGATCACCTGGTTGCGGCGCTGTTCGAAGGAGTCCGGCGGGTCCTGCTTGCTCCACTGCTTCAGGACGGAGAGCCGTCCGATGTGCGGCTGGGAGCCGTTGCCGACCTGGTCATTGGGCTCCAGGTCGGCGAAGCCGTCGCCACCGTCGTAGCGGACGGCCATATAGAGAATCATGCGGGCGACATCGCCCTTGACCGCGTCACGGGGCTCGAAGGAGTCGCCGTCGGTGTAGTTGCCCGGCGCCTCACCGACCTCCGTACCGCCCTTGTCGAAGTCCTTGTCGCCGCGGGCGCTGTTGACGGACACATCCGCCGGGCGCAGATGGTGGATGTCGGTGCCGGGACCGGTGGCGGTACCGAAGTCGCCATGGGACTTCGCCCAGACGTGCTCGCGATTCCAGTCGTCGGGATTTCCGCCGTGGGCGTCCTTGCTCTGCGATCGGCCGGTGTACAGCAAAATGACGTTCGCGCTGTTGGCCGGGTCCTGGTCGGTGTCCTTGAGGGCATCCCAGACCTGGGAATACGTCAGCTTTCCGGTCTGGGTGGTGCTGATGATCCGGTGCAGCGAATCCTTGAGCGCCTGGCCGGTCTTGCCGATGGCGTCTTTGTAGTACGTGTCGTCAAAGGCGCCGACGGATATGGATGAGTGCTGGGTGACGGACGCGGCAGTTGCACGGTGATGTGCGGCCGGAGTGGCCGCCGCACCGGCCGGGATCTGTGCGACCACCGCCGTCAATACCGTTCCGGCAGCGACGGCCAGCGCGATACGGGCGCGACGGTTCACGCGGGTGTTGTCCACGAAGGGTGTCCTCTCCCCGATTTGTGGCACCGAGTCGCGAAAATGTGGGGCACGACCGGCGCCGGCCGTTGGGAATACGGCCGCAGAAAGCTTTCCATTGCGGTAATCACCACGGTGTGAACAGAAAGGGTGAGTTATGTGTCCACACCGTGGCAACCGCAGAATTCCCCCGAAAATGCCGCACGGCCGTCGATCACCGATCGTTCGTCAGAAGTGCTTTACGCACCCCGTTTTCGGCTCGAAGGCCCGAAAAAGCAGCCGGTCCCGGCGTCGGGTCCAGGAGGGGCGAGCAGCTCGGCCATCCGATGTCCAGCGCCCGGCCGCAGCCGTCCGGCACGGGCCGGTGGTGGTGCACCGTGTGGTTCCCGTGCGCATGCGACGGTGCGTCAGGGCGGGCGGGACATCCGGCGACAGTGACGCGAGCGGCCGGTGCCCCTTGGGCCCATCGGGTGAACCCGAGCCTCATCCGCAACCGAATGGGCGCCGTCCGGCTTCCGAAGAACTGACGCAGTCTTCGCCGAATCCCTTGAACCCTTCGGACCGCGAGTTGTGGAGGCCCCCATGTCGCCTTTCCGCCCCACTCCCCCGCCGTACGGTGCGACGCCGGAATATGTGCTCGCTCCCCCGCACCCCGAGGAGCGCCTCGGTGCGCCCGCGCACCCGCACGAACCGCCGCACCCGTCCGCGTACACCGCACACCCCTTCCTCCCGCCGCCCCGCCCGGAGGACCGACTGCCCTTCGAGCCTCCGCGGCCTTACGACCTGCCCGCTCCCCCGCGCCCCGAGCAGCAGCGGCAAGGGCCGGTGGCGATGCCCGACCACCGGCGGCTGGACCTCCGGGCCGCCTTGACCGCGGCAGGTGTCGCTCCGGCTGACGCGGACCTGGCGGCCCTGGCGGAGATCGCGGGCCTGGGTGACACCACGGTCGGTGCGGTTATCGGCTGGCTCGCGGTGGCCGCTCAGGCGTCCTGGCCGCGGTCGCGCGCGGTGTGAGCGGATCCGCCGCCCGGGTCACCGCAGTCCGGGCAGGCTGCGCAGCTCACCGATCTTCATGGCGCGGGCCAGCGCCAGGAAGATCAGCGCCATGCTGAGCCCGCCGGCGGCCAGGGCCAGGGCGGGGAGCCAGCCTGCCGGGACGGGCACGCCGGTGCAGGCACGGGCCGCGAGCCAGCCGACCGCCGCGGCCGTGGCGGCGGACGCGGCCAGCTTGCCGTACGTGCGGCACAGGCGCCGGCCGTCGAGGCGTCCGGAGAGCCGCCGGCGCAGCAGCAGCGCGGTGACCACCAGCCCGATGCCGTACGCGACGGCGTAGGCGGCGGCCATACCGGTGACCGCCCAGCGGGTGGGCAGCAGCAGATGGCACGCGGTGGCCAGGACGATGTTGACGGCGGCGATCCAGACGGCCATCCAGAACGGTGTACGGGTGTCCTCGAAGGCGTAGAAGCCGCGCAGCAGCAGGTACTGGGCCGAGTACGGGATCAGACCGAGCCCGAAGGCCTGCAGCATGTGCCCGGCGGGCGCGGCCGACACTGCGTCCACGGCGCCGTGCGCGAACAGGAGTTGGGCGGTCTGCGGGCCGAGGGCGAGGAAGAAGAAGGCGGCCGGGACGATGACGACTCCGCTGATGCGCAGCGCACGGGAGAGGTCACTGCGCAGCTCGTCCGGACGGTTCTCGGCGACCGCGCGGCTCATCCGTGGCAGCAGCGCCGTCACCAGCGAGACGGTGACGATCGACTGCGGCAGCGTCCAGATGATCTGGGTGTAGCTGTAGGCGCTGTATCCGACGCCTGCGGTGGGGAGTTGCTGGTCCGCGGCGCCGGCGTAGTGCGTGACGACGACCATCGCGGCCAGGTTGGCGAGCACGAACAGCAGGGTCCAGCGGGCGGCCGTGATGCTCTTGCGCAGACCGGTGCCACGCCAGTCGAAGCGCGGCCGGAAGCGGAAGCCGGCGGCACGGACGAAGGGGATCAGGGCCAGGCCCTGCACGGCGATGCCGGCCGTGGTGGCGAGGCCGAGGAGATCGATCTGGCCGGAGGTGATGTCCTCGATGCGGCCGGGCCCGGCCAGCAGGCCGAGGTAGATCCCGAACATCGTGATCAGCACGAGGTTGTTGAGGACCGGCGTCCACATCATCGCGCCGAACTTGCTCCGGGCGTTGAGGACTTGGCCGAGGATGAAGAACAGACCGTAGAAGAAGATCTGCGGCAGCAGGAAGCGGGCGAACACCACGGTGAGCTCGAAGGCGGCGTGGTGTTGGGGCGTGTCGGGTGTGTAGAGGGCGACGATCTGCGGCGCGGCCCAGACCGAGAGCAAGGTGCCCACCGCCAGCACGCTCAGGACGAGGGTGACCAGGCGCTGTTCGTGGGCGCGGCCGCCGTCCGCGTGCTCGGCCCTGGCGCGTACCAGCTGCGGCACCAGCACCGAGTTCAGTGCGCCGCCGATCAGCAGGGTGTAGATGCTCATCGGGACCGTGTTGGCGGTGTTGTACGTCGTGGCGAGCAGTCCGGTGCCGAGTGCGCCCGCCTGGAGCACCTGCCGGATCACTCCCGTGCCGCGGGAGACCACGGTCCCCAGCGCCATCAGGAGCGAGGAGCGCTGCAGTCCCCCGCCCTCGCCGCCGCGTTTGCCGTCGGCCTGCCGGTGCCGCCCTTGGCGCGGCGTCCGCCCGTCCGGTCCCCCCTCGGCGCCGGGCGCCGGCCCCTCGTCGGCTGTCCCGCCGTCCGTCCACCGGTCGGGCAGACGCAGCGGCAGTGTGTCGTGTGGTGTGTGTGGTGTCCCCTCCAACATGCCGTCAATCTACGTCGAACTCCGGGGGGACCCGGGCCGGTCGGGGGCCGTGGGCGCACGGGAGGGTGGGGAACCGGGCAGTGGGCGGGCCCGGTCGGGGTCGAGGAGCGGGGCGAGCAGGTCGCCGTGGTGCGCGAGGCGGGGGGCGATCTCGCTGAAGAGGAAGGTGAGTTGCCGTGGGTCGGTGCACTCGGCGACCTCGTCCCAGGTGACCGGGGCGGAGACGGTGGGGGTGGGGCGGGCGCGCAGGGTGTAGGCGACGGCGGTGGTCTTGGCGGCGGCGTTCTGGGAGAAGTCGATGAAGACCTTGCCGGGGCGCAGGGCCTTGGTCATCTTGTGCACGACAAGGTCCGGGAGCGCCGCCGCGGCCTCGACGGCGAGGGTCTTGGCGTAGGCGGTGACCCGCTCGGAGGGGGTGGGTTCGATGGGCACGGTGAGGTGCAGGCCCTTGGAGCCGCTGGTCTTGGCGTAGGCGTCCAGGCCGTCGGCGGCCAGCCGGTCGTGCAGCCACTGCGCCGCGGCGCAGCACTCCACGATGGTGGCCGGGGCGCCGGGATCGAGGTCGAGGACGAGGCGGTCGGCGATGCCCGGGGCCCGGCACTTCCACTGCGGGGTGTGCAGTTCGACGACCAGGTTCGCGGCCCAGACCAGTGCGGGCAGGTCCTGCAGCAGGACCTGCCGGGTGGGCCCGGACGTCGAATGGGGGACCTCGCAGGTCTTCACCCAGGAGGGTGCGCCGGGCGGCACGTTCTTGGTGAAGAAGCGCTGGCCGTCCGGCCCGTCGGGGTAGCGCAGGAAGGAGAGCGGCCGGTCGTGGAGGTGGGCGAGCAGCGGGTCCGCGACGGTGGTGCAGTAGTGCAGCACCTCACCCTTGGTGGTGCCGGTCCCGGGATAGAGGACCTTGTCCAGGTTGGTCAGTGGGAGGCGCCGCCCCTCCACGACGGTGATCGGCGACATACGATGAGAATCCCACATAAGGGATGAAAGATGCGATCTATCTGGAATGGCTCCATATCGTTTGGTTTGGTCACCATCCCCGTGAAGACCTACAGCGCCACCGACCGCACCTCGTCGGTCTCTTTCGTACGCATTCATGAGAAGGACGGCGCACAGATCCAGTACCGGAAGATCTGTGAGCTGGACGGCGAGGAGGTCCCGAACGAGGAGGTCGGCAAGGGCTACCAGCCGCCGGGCGACGAGACCGTCGTACCGATCACCGACGACGACCTGTCCCAGCTGCCGCTGCCGACCGCCAAGACGCTGTCGATCCTGTCGTTCGTCGACCCCGCCGAGATCGACCCGCTCCAGATGGACAAGGCTTATTACCTGGGGCCCAACGGAGCTACCGCCACCAAGCCGTACACGCTGCTGCGGGAGGCGCTGGAGCACCATCAGAAGGTCGCCGTGGGCAAGGTGGCGATGCGGGGGCGGGAGTCGCTGGCGATGCTGCGGGCGTACGACGGGGCGATCGTGATGCATACGCTGCTGTGGCCGGATCAGATCCGGCCCGCCACCGGTGTGGCGCCGGACGATGTCGAGCTGCGCGAGAACGAGCTGACGCTGGCCGAGACGCTGATGGACTCCCTGGGTGAGCTGGACCCCGCCGAACTCCACGACGACTACCGCGAGGCCGTGGAGGAGCTGGTCGCCGCCAAGCTGGAGGGCGAGGAGCCGGCCGCCCCCGCCGCGTCGGACACATCCGGCGCCCAGGTCATCGATCTGACGGCGGCCCTGGAGAAGAGCGTCCGGGCGGCGCGGGGCGGCGGGGAGCCCGACGCGCAGGCGGAGTCGGCGTCCGTGACGCCCATACAGGGACGGAAGGCGAAGAAGAGCGAGGCGGAGCCGCACGCCACCAAGGGGAGCGGCACGGCCACGAAGAAGGCGGCGACGAAGAAGACCGCCTCGGCCACCGCGAAGAAAGCTCCCGCGAAGAAGTCGGCGGCCGCACCCAAGGACTCCGGCGGCCGGGCGAAAGCCGCTTCGACGGCCAGGAAGAGCAGCACCAGCACCCGCAGCACGGCCGCGGGCACGTCCGGGAAAACGGCGTCGAAGAGCACCGCCAAGAAAACCGCGGCCAAGAAGACGGGCGGGCGGTCGTCCGCGTAGGACCTGTCCGGCGGAAGGGCGGGACAGGCCCCGGGCCCGTTGGGCCGCCGCGCACCGGGGCACCCGTTCTAGAGTCTTGGTATGGCTTCAGACGAGGGGACCACCCGCATCGACAGCTGGATCTGGTCCGTGCGGCTCACCAAGACGCGGTCGCTGGCGGCGGCGGCTTGCCGCGCGGGGCACGTGCGGGTCAACGGAGAACGGGTGAAGCCGGCCCATGCCGTGCGCAACGGCGACGAGGTGCGGCTGCGGCACGCGGGCCGGGAGCGGATCGTGGTCGTCTCGCGGCTGGTGCGCAAGCGGGTGGGCGCGGCCGTCGCCGCCGAGTGCTTCATCGACAACAGTCCGCCGGCCCCGCCGCGCGAGGAGGTTCCGGTGATCGCGCTGCGCGAGCGCGGCACCGGACGTCCCACCAAGCGCGACCGCCGCGAGATCGACCAGCTGCGCGGGCTCTGAACCGGACGGGCCGGGGGCCCTGAGGAACTGTCGCCGGACGAAGCGGTGACAGGGGCTCTTCCGGCCTCGGTCCGCCGGGGACGCCCGGTGGGCAGGGCTACACCGACGGCAGCGCGTCGAGATAGACCCACTGGCCGTTGTCGCGGACGAAGCGGCTGTGCTCGTACTGGCTGTCGGCGTGGCCGTGCAGGGTGAAGTGCGCACGGAATTCCACGGTGCCTTCGGTGTGGAAGGCGCTGCCGCCGGTGGTGCCGAGGATGTCCAGGCCGGTCCAGCGCTGTGCCGGTTCGAGGTCGAGGCTGCCGGGGCGGGTCGTCGGGTGCCAGGTGCGCAGCAGGTAGCCGGTGTCACCGACGGCGAAGGCGCTGTAGCGCGAGCGCATCAGGCGTTCCGCGGTCGGGGCGGTGGCGTGCCCCTGATGAAACGGGGCGCAGCAGTCGCGGTAGGCCTCGGGGCGCCCGCACGGGCACGGTGCGGCGGGGGCGACAGCAGCGGCCGGGCGGCGCGGCGCGTTCTTCGGCCTGTTGGGCTTGTTCGGCTTCGACACCCCACGATTGTGCCGGGTCGGCGGACCCGGACCGCGACACGCCGAGCACACGCCGATGCGGCACGCCCTGGAAGTGCGCCCATTTGGGGAATTTCCACGACAAATCACTCATTTGCAGCTTTTCGTGGCTTGATAGGTGCTGTGAGGCTGGAAGAACTCATGGTGACCGTCCCCACCACCCAGGAGAGAACCCCCATGATTCTGTCCATTTCCGGCGTCGTCCTGCTCGGTGTCATCGTCTTCCTCTTCTTCCGCAAAGACGGCCTGAAGTTGTCGCATGCACTGGTCTCCGCGCTCTTCGGGTTCTATCTCGCCAGCTCCGCCATCGCGCCCAGCATCAAGGCCGGCGGGGCGAGCCTGGCGAGCCTCCTCGGGGGGATCAAGATCTAGGGCGTGTCGTTTGGACCATGGCGGGCTCGCGGGGTCTGGCACGCACGCTCGCCGCGTTGTCGTCACTCGCCGACGCTCCGCGTCGACTCCCTCCTCCGCCTTGCGATCGCACGAACCAGACCCCGCTCCCTGATCCGCCCTGATCCAAACGACACGCCCTAGGGCCCGGAGTCCTCGTCCGGTACCGCTCCACGGGTCCCGCCCGAACGGGCCGTACCACCTACCGTCCGGGCGGCTCCGCGTGCGGCACGCTCCCGGCTCGCCGCCCGCACCGAGCCCGCCCTCACGACCACCGCCACGAGCAACAGGAGACGATGTGGCCCGGCGCCCCCTGCCCCGCATCCTGACCGACAGCACACCGCTCGCCCGCATGGCCAACAGCACCTCGCTCGCCCGCAGCCGAGAACTCGCGCGGACCGCTGCCGACAGCGCCTCCGACGTGTTCCATCCGCTGATCACCATCGGCCGGGGGCTGCGCCGGCTGGCTGCGGCCGGCCGCTCGCGCTGGGTCGAGACGCCCCGGGACCACCGTGGTCCACTGGCCTTCTTCGTCGGCGCATGTGTGCTGGTCATCTGTCTGGTGCCGTACGGGCCGCTGCTCGCCCTGATCGCCGTGATGGGTGCGGGCGCCTGGGCGGGGCGTGAGCGTACGCCGGTGGAGACCGGTCCCGGTGAGGCCGAGAGGGAACGGCTGAGGGCGCTCTACGAGGCGCTGGTGCCGTACTTCTCGGTCGATGGCGACCCGAGCCCCCTGTATGCGCACGACGGTGGCTGGGAGCGGGTCTTCACCGAGTACGCCTTCGACGGCAGCGGGCGGCTCGACCGGCTGCAGCTGAAGTACCCGGCGTACTTCACCGACGGTGAGGACCAGTCCCGGGTCCGCATCGAGCAGGTGCTGTACGCCAAGGCCGGACGTGGCCGGGAGTACCACTTCGGGTGGGACGAGCTGGCCAATCAGCTCACCCTGACCGCGCTCGGCGCGCTGCCCGCCGATATCGGTGCGCAGCGCTTCGTCACCTCGCCGGGCGAGACGGTGCTCGGGTTCACCGACCCGGACGCCGTCCAGCGGACCCTGCCGGTCACCGCCGGGGAGGAGAAGCGGGATGCGCCGCCGGTGGTCTGGCGTACCGGGCAGCGCTCCACCGAGCCGCATCTGCTCGTCCTGGGGCAGCCGGGGACGGGCGCCACGACCCTGCTGCGCTCGATCGCGCTGCAGGCGCTGCAGCACGGGGATGTGCTGGTCATCGACGGCAGCGGCACCGGCGAGTACGGGTGTCTGGCCGGGCGCCGTGGCGTGCTGGGGGTGGAGAGCGGTCTTGCGGGGGCGCTGGCGACCCTGGAGTGGGCGTCCCACGAGACCGAACGGCGGCTGATCGCGGCGAACCGGGCACGGCAGGCCGGCCGGTCCGCGCCGGAGGACACCCGGCGGCCCCTGTGGATCATTGCGGACCGTCCGACGGCGCTGGCCCATGTCGCGGTCGCGGAGGGCCGGGACGATCCACAGGGGTGGCTTCAGCTGCCGCTGCGGCACGGCCGGGCCGCCCACGTCACGGTGGTCGTGGCCGACCAGTTCGAGAGCGCCGAGCTGCTGAGCGACCCCGTACGGGCGCACACCAAGGCGCGGGTGGTGCTCGGCCCCGCCACGGCGGAGGAGGTACGGGCGGTGCTCGGGGCGCCGCCGCACACCACGCCGACCGCGAGCGTGCCGCCGGGCCGCGGCTATGCGCGCCTGGGGTCCGCTCCGGTGCTGCGCCTCCAGGTGCCGGCCACGCCCGACCCGCTCGACGACGCCACCGGTCAGGCGCACCGGCAGGCCGTCCTGTCGTTGCTGCCGGAGCGTACGGTCCCGGCCGACGGGGCGGGCCCGGCCGAGCCGGTGGCCGGCGGCAAGCCGGGCGCCGCGAGCGCCTCCGCGGATGCGGATGCCAACAGGCCGGTGAGCGTCAGCAAACCCGCGGACGCCCGGAGGCCGGTGAGCGTCAGCAAGCCCGGGGATGCCTCTGTGGCGGAGCCGGACGGCGGTGCCGCGGCGGCCGACGCGGCACCGGACGCCGGGAAGTCCGGGTCCGCCGCCGAGCCGGTGGGCGCGGCCCCGCGGGTGCGGACCGGCAAGAGCGGCGAACCCCGCGCGGTCAACGGGTCGGCGGAGGCCGTCCGCACGGAGAGGTGAGCCCCGTCGGCCCGGCGGGCCCGCCCACCGGTCTGCCGTCAGGCCACGAACGTATGCCGCATCTCGGTGTCCACCGGTGCGCCCGTCGCGACCAGTTGCGCGGCGCCGGCCAGCCGGACCGCGGCCTCGTCGGCGACGGCTCCGTTGACCGTGAACGGCAGCCGTACGAAGCCCTCGAAGGCGCCGTCGACACCGAACCTCGGGCCGGAGGGCACCCGCACCCCGAGCCGCTCCCCCGCCTCGGCGATCCGGGAGCCGGAGAGTCCGCCCGTACGCGCCCACAGGGTGAGGCCGCCGCGGGGGACGCTGAACTCCCAGTCGGGGAGGTGCCGGTGCAGCGCGGCGACGATCGCGTCGCGGTTCTCGCGGGCCTGCTCGCGGCGGATGTCGACGGCCTGTTCCCAGCCGCCGGTCTCCAGGAGCGAGGCGATGGCGAGCTGTTCGAGTACCGGTGAGCCCAGATCGGAGTAGGCGCGGGCGGCGACCAGACTGCGGATGATGTCGGGGGCGGCGCGCACCCAGCCGATCCGCATCCCGGCCCAGAACGCCTTGCTCGCCGAGCCGACGGTGATCACCGCGCTGCCGGCGGGGTCGAACGCGCAGACCGGACGGGGCGGTGCGGTGTCCTGGTCCAGCTGGAGTTCGGTCATGGTCTCGTCGACGACGAGCAGGGTGCCGGCCGACCGGGCGGCATCGACGAGGCGTCGGCGCTGCTCCTCGGTGGCGAGGGTGCCGGTGGGGTTGTGGAAGTCGGCGACGACATACGCCATACGGGGCGCGGCATCACGCATCACCTGGCGCCAGGCCGGGATGTCCCAGCCGGCCAGCTTGTCGGCGAGCGCGACCGGGACGAGCCGGGCGCCGGCGTCCCGCATCAGCTGGAGGATATTGGCGTACGACGGGGAGTCGACGGCCACCCGCTCGCCGGGGCTCGTACACAGCCGGCAGATCGCGGCCACCGCGCCCATCGCGCCCGTGGTCACCATGATCTGCTCGGGCATGGTGGGGATACCGCGGGCGGTGTAGCGGTCCGCGAGGGCCTGGCGCAGGACGGGCAGACCGGCCGGGTAGTCGCCGTGGGTGTGGGCGTAGAGCGGCAGGTCGGCCATGGCGCCCTGGACGGCGCGGGTGAGCCAGGGTTCGGGAGCCGGGAGGGCGGCACAGCCGAGGTCGATCATGGAGCCGGCGGCTTCCGGGGGCAGCGGTTCCAGGCCACGGGTGGGCAGCGGGTTACCGGCCGGGACGGCGGTCCAACTGCCCGAGCCGCGCCGGGACTCCAGGAATCCCTCGGCGCGCAGCGCCTCGTAGGCAGCGGCGACGGTGGTGCGGCTGACACCGAAGGCCGCGGCCAGCTCGCGCTCGGCGGGCAACCGCGCGGCGACCGGTACCCGGCCCTCCAGTACGAGCAGGCGGACGCCGTCGGCGAGGCTGCGATAGGCGGGCAACCGGCGCCCGGCGGCCGTGAGTTGGGCATCGCGCGGGTCCTGCGACCGGAGCAGCCGGGCGAGTTGGGGCGCACCCACC
Organism: Streptomyces sp. NPDC054786; assembly: GCF_053611685.1. Lineage (NCBI taxonomy): Bacteria > Bacillati > Actinomycetota > Actinomycetes > Kitasatosporales > Streptomycetaceae > Streptomyces > Streptomyces sp. NPDC054786. Next base: position 173,625 of record NZ_JBSHAW010000009.1, read on the forward strand.
GCTGAAGTCCACTGAGCCATGAAGATCAGTCCACCTTCCCCGAATTGGCTCTACTTCCCGAGCCCGGACATGCCACATGGTGTCATGCGTCGGTCCAATCCTGCCAGGAGGGGGAAAAATCGTGTCCATATTCGGGGAAGCCGGCCCGGGGAGGGGACTGCCGGTGCGCCGGCTGGTCCAGCTCTACACGGGACTGACGCTGTACGGCGTGAGCATGGGGCTGATGCTGCGGGCCGGGCTGGGCCTGGAGCCATGGAGCGTGCTGAACCAGGGCATATCCCGCCATACGGGACTGTCGATCGGCACGGTCACCATCGTGTCCGGCGCGCTGATCCTGCTGCTGTGGATCCCGCTGCGCCAGCGCCCCGGCCTGGGCACCGTGTCCAATGTGGTGATCCTCGGGCTGGTGATGGACGCGACGCTGGCCTGGACACCGGAGCTGCACTCGCTGGGCGCCCGTATCCCGCTGCTGGCGGGCGCCGTGCTCCTCAACGGTGCCGCGACCGGTCTGTACATCGCCGCCGATTTCGGCCCGGGGCCGCGCGACGGGCTGATGACCGGGCTGCATCTGCGGACCGGCCGTCCGGTGCGGCTGGTGCGGACCTGCATCGAGGTGACGGTGCTGGCGGCCGGCTTCCTGCTCGGCGGGTCCGTCGGGGCCGGCACGGTGGTCTATGCGCTGGCCATCGGACCGCTGGCGCAGTTCTTCCTCCGCGGCTTCGCGATCAAGGACGGGCCCGCGAAGCCGTCGCAGGTGGTGGCCCGCGGAGGGCCTTCACCCGAGCACGCAATACTGCCGGAGTGACCTCAGCGATACGCACCCGCCACGCCTATCTCGACCACCCCGTGCCGCTCGCCTTCGCCCACCGGGGCGGGGCAGCCGAGGGCCTGGAGAACACCGCCGCCGCCTTCCGCCGCGCGGTCGGCCTCGGCTACCGCTACCTGGAGACCGATGTGCATGCCACATCGGACGGAAAGCTCGTCGCCTTCCACGACGCGACGCTCGACCGCGTCACCGACACCCGCGGCGCGATCGGGCAGCTCCCCTGGCGGGCGGTGAGCCGGGCCCGGGTCGGCGGCCAGGAACCGCTGCCGCTGTTCGAGGAGCTGCTGGAGGAGTTCCCCGGGGCACGCTGGAACGTCGACCTCAAGGCGGAGGCCGCGCTCGCGCCGCTGCTCGGCCTGCTGCGCCGCACGAAAGCCTGGGACCGGGTGTGCGTCGGTTCGTTCTCGGAGGCCCGGGTGGCCCGGGCCCAGCGGCTGGCCGGACGGCGGATGGCGAGCTCGCTCGGCACGCGTGGCGTGGCCGGTCTGCGGCTCCGGTCGTACGGCCGCGGGGTGCTGCCGCTGGACCGGCTGCTGGGTGCGGCGGTGCGGCGCAGCGCGATCTGCGTACAGGTCCCCGAGCGGCAGTCGGGCATCCCCGTCGTCGACCCGCTCTTCCTGCGCGCCGCGCATGCGCTGGGCATGCAGGTCCATGTCTGGACGGTCAATGACGCGGATCGGATGGCGGCGCTTTTGGACCTCGGGGTGGATGGCATCATGACGGACCACATCGAGACGCTGCGGACGGTGCTGACCGAGCGAGGGTGCTGGGTCTAGGCCACGGCCTGGGGGATGTCGCGAGCCGGACGGTAGGTGCGGACACCCCGGTACCCGGGTCCGTCGGCCGTCGTCCGCCGCCGTGAACGGGGACAGGAAGACGGGGTGGGCGTGGAGAGCGCACAAGTCGTGGCCGAGGACGTCGACGAGACGGCGGCCCGACGCCGTGAACAGCGCGGCTGGTACTGGTACGACTGGGCCAACAGCGTCTATTCGACCACCGTCCTGACCGTGTTCCTGGGGCCGTATCTGACCTCGGTGGCGAAGGCCGCGGCGGACGCGGACGGCTTTGTGCACCCCCTGGGCATTCCGGTGCGCGCGGGCTCCTTCTATGCGTATGCTGTGTCCGCCTCGCTGCTGCTGTCGGTGCTGGCGATGCCGCTCGCCGGGGCACTGGCCGACCGGACCGGCCGCAAGAAGCCGCTGCTGGGCTGCTGCGCCTACACGGGCGCCGTGGCGACGACGGGGATGTTCTTCCTGGGCGGCGAGCGCTATCTGCTGGGCGGGGCGCTGCTGGTCATCGCGAATGTGTCGTTCGTGGTGTCGATGATGCTCTACAACTCCTTCCTGCCGCAGATCGCCCGGCCCGACGAACGGGACGCGGTCTCCTCCCGTGGCTGGGCGTTCGGCTACGCGGCCGGGGCCCTGGTCCTGGTCGCCAACCTGGTGCTCTACGGCGCGCACGACTCCTTCGGCCTGTCGACGGGCACCGCGGTGCGCATCTGTCTGGCGTCGGCGGGGCTGTGGTGGGGCGCCTTCTCGGTGATTCCGCTGCGCCGGCTGCGCGACCGGCGGGCGGCCGTCACCACGGGGCCGGCCGGCGCCGCGCTCGGCCAGGGGTGGCAGCAGCTGCGGAGGACGCTGCGCGAGATGCGCCGCCATCCCCTCACCCTCTCCTTCCTCCTGGCCTATCTCGTCTACAACGACGGCGTGCAGACGGTGATCACCCAGGCGTCCGTGTACGGGTCCGAGGAACTCGGCCTGGACCAGACGACGCTGATCGTGGCGGTGCTGCTGGTCCAGGTGCTGGCCGCGGCGGGCGCCCTGCTGATGGGGCGCCTGGCCGGACGGTACGGCGCACAGCGGACGATCCTGGGCTCCCTGGTGGCATGGGTGCTGACGATCGCGGCCGGCTACTTCCTGCCCGCGAAGGCACCCGGGTGGTTCTTCGGGCTGGCCGTCGGCATCGGACTGGTCCTGGGCGGAAGCCAGGCGCTGTCCCGTTCGCTCTTCTCCCATCTGGTGCCGCGCGGCAAAGAAGCGGAATATTTTTCCGCGTACGAGATGAGCGACCGGGGCGTGAGCTGGCTGGGACCGCTGGTGTTCGGGGTGGCCTTTCAACTCACCGGGAGCTACCGGGACGCCATTGTGTCCCTGGTGGCGTTCTTTGTGATCGGTTTTGTCCTGTTGGCGAGGGTGCCGGTGGGGCGGGCGATCGCCGCGGCCGGAAATCCTGTGCCTGACCGGATTTAGTCCCAGGGCGTGCGGGCGGGTAGTGTACGCCTTTGGCTCACCAGGCGGACCGTTACTGCGCGCTCAACTAAGGATGGCGCTGGGTGACATCTGCTGCCAGATGTGACAAACCGGGCGCTGGTGGGTACAACAAGGGGCGGCACGAAGGAAGGCAGCGGCACACAGCGCCTCCATCATGGGCGGTGGTGGGCGACGGGTGGGCGCATGTCCCGAATCACGATTACGGGAATCTTCACCGCCGACCGGACGTTGACCGGATGACGACGACAGCGACACCTGTCCTGTGGGCGACAAGCCCGGGAGGCACGATTCATGAGTGAGCGAGCTCTCCGCGGCACGCGACTCGTGGTGACCAGCTACGAGACCGACCGCGGCATCGACCTGGCCCCGCGCCAGGCGGTGGAGTACGCATGCCAGAACGGACATCGATTTGAGATGCCGTTCTCGGTTGAGGCCGAGATTCCGCCGGAGTGGGAGTGCAAGGTATGCGGTGCACCTTCGCTTCTGGTGGATGGCGATGGCCCTGAGGAAAAGAAGGGTAAGCCCGCGCGTACGCATTGGGACATGCTCATGGAGCGGCGCACCCGCGAGGAGCTCGAGGAGGTGCTGGCCGAAAGGCTGGCCGTCCTGCGCTCCGGCACCATGAACATTGCCGTGCATCCGCGCGACACCAACCGTAAGTCCGCCTGACAACGGACCTGCGCCAAGCAGCACGAAGGGCCGGGGCCACTGCACTTCGCAGTGGCCCCGGCCCTTGCTGCGTCCTCGGCCCGTACGCCACGGTCACCGGCGTGCTCAGCCCGTCAGCGGCGGGTCCTGGCGGCGCGGCGGAGAAGGCTCGTCGTCGCGGATGACCTCCCCCTGGACGACCTTGCCGTCAGGCCGGTGCATCCGGGCCTGCTGGAAGGCGTCGCCGAACGAGCCCGGGGTGTGGCCCGCCCGCCGGTTCAGCAGCTTCTCGGCACGGCGCTGGATCAGCTTGCCGGTCGGGGGGAAGAGGCAGAGCAGCCCCAGTGCGTCGGACACCAGCCCGGGGATCATCAGCAGCAGCCCGCCGGCCATCGGAAGGGTGTTGCCGCTGCCCGGCTTGCCGTCGCGGGAGGTGCCGTTGCCGGACGAGGTGGAGTTGCCGGCCGCCGGGTCGCCGGGGGTCTGCAAGCTCTCGGTGAGGTTGCGCCAGGCGCGGCGGCCGGCCCGCTTGACCACATAACCGCCGACGATCACCCCGGCGACCAGCAGAAGAAATACCGTCAGGCCGTTGGTAGCCCCCGCGACCACGGTCAGCAGCCAGATCTCCAGCACCATCCAGGCGGCGATGGCCAAGGGGACGAACCGGCGGGCGCGCGAGCGCTGGGGCGGGCGGGGACTCGGCGGTGGCGTGGCTCCGAACGTCATGCCTCAAGTGTGCCTGGCCCGCTTCGCCGCATCCCCTAAGGGTCGCGGGAGGGATCACCTCAAGGGTCGCGGGAGGGATCACCTCAAGGGTCGCGGGAGGGATCGCCTCCGGGCGGCCGGCGCGGGTCCGGCGTCAGCGGCCGCGGATCTTGTCCACCCGGGAGCCGACACCCCACGCCGTGACCCGCCACAGCGCCTCCACGACGATGTCACGGCTCATCTTGCTGTCGCCCAGCTCCCGTTCGACGAAGGTGATCGGCACTTCGACGACGTGATACCCGGCCTGCACGGCACGGCGGGCGAGGTCGACCTGGAAGCAGTAGCCCTGGGAGGCCACGTCGTCCAGGCCCAGTCCCTCGAGGGCCGCCGCGCGAAAGGCCCGGTAGCCGCCGGTGATGTCGCGCAGCGGCAGGTCCAGCACCAGCCGGGAGTACGTACTGCCCCCACGGGAGATGAGCCGGCGGTACTTGGGCCAGTTGACGGTGCGGCCACCGGGCACCCAGCGCGAGCCGAGGACGAGATCGGCGCCCTTGAGGGCGGTGAGCAGCCGCGGCAGCTCCTCGGGCTGGTGCGAGCCGTCGGCGTCCATCTCGACCAGCACGTCGTAGCCGTTGTCGATGCCCCAGCGGAAGCCCGCGAGGTAGGCGGCGCCGAGGCCTTCCTTGCCCTTGCGGTGCAGGACATGGACCTGCTCGTCGCCGACGGCCAGTTCGTCGGCGAGCTTGCCGGTGCCGTCGGGGCTGTTGTCGTCCGCGACGAGGACATGCGCCTGGGGGACGGCGGACCGCACCCGCGAGACGATCGGCTTGATGTTCTCCGCCTCGTTGTAGGTCGGAATGATCACCAACGTGGTGCCGAGCGGACCGTACCGCCGCTGCCCGTCTGTCACTGCTGCCCCTTCTCGTCCTTCGTACGCCCGCGCCGGCCGACGACTACCGCGGCGGCGCAGGACAGAAGCCCCACGATAGCGAGCGCCCACTCAGGAGCGGCACCGACGCGGTCGGCGAGCGTCGTTTCGTCGCGCAGCGGAATACGCGCGGAGACCACGCCCTGGGTGAACTCGGGGATCCGGTGGGTGATCTTGCCGTCCGGGGCGACCACCGCGCTGATCCCGCTGGTGGCCGCGGTGACCACGGCACGGCCGTGTTCGACGGCGCGCAGCTTGGACATCGCCAGTTGCTGCTCGGGCTGGCCGGAGCGGCCGTAGGTGGCGTTGTTGGTCTGGATCACCAGGGCGCGGGCGCCCGCGTCGACGGTGTCGTGCACGATCTGGTCGTAGGCGACCTCGAAGCAGATGACGTCGCCGAGCCGGGCGGGGCCGACATGGAGAACGCCGGTGTGGTCACCGGGGTAGAAGTCGCGGGGCACCCGCTGGAAACGCGTGATGATCTTGCTGAGCTGCTCCCGGAACGGCACATACTCGCCGAACGGCACCGGGTGCTGCTTGGTGTAGGAAGCGCCCGGCCCCTTCTTCGGGTCCCAGACGATGCCCTCGTTGAAGACATAGCCCTTCTTGGAGGGGTGGTCGATCAGGGCGCCGACGAGGACGGGCACGCCGATGGCCTTCACGGCCTCGTCGATCCGGTCGTAAGCCTGCGGATACCTGTACGGATCGAGGTCGGAAGAGTTCTCCGGCCAGATGACCAGGTCCGGCTTCTTGGCCCGGCCGGCCTTGACGTCGGCGGCGAGCTTCTCGGTGGCGGTGGCGTGGTTGTCGGTGATCATCATGGGCCGGCCCAGGAAGTCCATGCCGGGCTGCTCGACGTTGCCCTGGACGACAGCGATGTCGACGGTGTCATCGGCCTTCGTGGGAACGGGTACCAGGACGCCGGCCAGGGTCACCGCGGCGGCGAGCCCGAACGCTTCCATGGCCGGGACGGCCCGGCGCAGCGAACCGTTGTCGCGCAGCTGCCAGAGGGTGGCCGCACACGCGGCGAGCAGCGCGCCGGCCAGCGCGACGGCGAAGGTCACCAGCGGGGCGCCGCCGAGCGCGGCGAGCGGGGTGAACGGCGAGCCGGTGTTGGCGAAGGCGAGCCGGCCCCACGGGAAACCGCCGAACGGCAACCGGTCGCGGGCCCATTCCTCGGCGACCCAGAGGCAGGCGGCCCACAGCGGTCCGCCGGGCAGCCGGGAGGTGACGGCGAGCGCCGCGCCGAGCAGCGTCACGAAGAGCGCCTCGGCGACCGAGAGGCCGAACACGGCGTCCCAGCCGACGACATGCAGCCACTTCAGCAGGATCAGGAAGAACGGCAGCCCGAACGCGAAGCCGGTCCAGGCGCCCTGCCGGGCGGTCCGGCCACGGGTGAGCAGCGACAGCGCGGCGACGGCCACCAGGGACAGCGGCCACAGGTCGTACGGCGGGAAGGCGAGTCCGAGCGCGATGCCACAGACGGCCGCGAGGCCGGTGCGCAGCGCCTCGCGGCGGACCAGGGCGGCGAGGCGCCGGGCCCGTCCCGGGCGCGGGGGTGCGTCAGCGGAACCCGTCTCGGCACGTGGCACCGGGCCGTCGGGCGAGGTGCCGCTGACGGCTTCTTCGGTGGTGTCGGAACCCGATGGCACGGTCGCGGGCCTTCCTGCAGGTCGTGCGGTGGTGAGCTGACCGTACATCGGGAGGCCGGGATTGCGGATATGGGGTGCACAAAAGGTGAAGGGGGCACCGCGGGAGGGTGCGGGCGGGCGGCGGTGCGGATAGGGGCCCGGTGCCCTTCGGGCCGACCTGGGACCCGCTGGCTGCGGGTCGACCGAGAGCCGTTGTCTACTGAGCGTCCGGGCCCCACCCGGGTCGCACCTGCCGACCGGCCGAAACTTTCCGTCGCCCCGTGTCGCTGGTGCTGGACCTGGCTCCCAGTGGTGGTGTGCCCAAGTGGCGCACCGCCCCATGGCCCAGCTGCGTTCGACGACTGCGCGGAGGTCTCCCGGTCGGACGTCCTGTGGTGGACTCGGCCGAACCTACCGGCCGTCGACCGCCTGCTGTCAACAGGTGCTCCGCCTGCGTCGTTTTCGCGTCGTCCCAGGTCAGCCGCGAGCGCCCTCAAGTGGGGCAAGGAGCGGCAAGCGCAGCCCGCGCCGGCACCTGCCCGCGCGATGTCACTCGTTCGGCGGCCCGAAGACCGTTCGCCCGCCGACGACCGTGGTCAGGCACACCGGGAGGTCGTTGCCGGGGGTGAGATCGGGCAGGCCGGGGGTGCCGGAGCGGGGGTCGGTGGACCAGCGCTCCACCCGCTCATCGGGTGCCTGGACGATCAGATCGCCGGTGCGCCAGACCGCGTAGTCGGCAGGGGCGCCGGGCACCAGGACGCCCGCGTCGTCCCGGCCGATGGCGCGCCAGCCGCCGCGGGTGTGGGCGGTGAACGCGGCGCGGGCGGAGATGCCGTGGGCGCGGGTGCGGTGGAAGACGGCGGCGCGCACGGTGCCCCAGGGGTCGAGCGGGGTGACCGGGCTGTCGGACCCGAGCGCGAGCGGGACGCCCGCCTTGAGCAGCGCGGCGTACGGGTTGAGGGTGCGGGCCCGGTCGGCGCCCAGGCGGGCGGCGTACATGCCCTCCGCGCCGCCCCACGCCGCGTCGAAGGCGGGCTGGACGGAGGCGGTCAGGGCCAGGTCGGCGAAGCCGGCGATGGTGTGCTCGGTGAGCATTTCGGCGTGCTCGACGCGGTGCCGGGCGGCGCGGACACGGTCCAGGCCGACCCGGTCGGCGGCGGCGCGTACCCCGGCGACGACGCCGGTGAGGGCGGCGTCGCCGATGGCGTGGAAGCCCGCCTGGAGCCCCGCCTCGGTGCAGGCGGCGACATGGGCGGCGACGGCCTCGGCGTCGAGCTGGGCTGCGCCGGTGTGGCCGGCGTCCGCGTAGGGGGCGTGCAGATGGGCGGTGTGCGATCCGAGCGAGCCGTCGACGAACAGATCGCCCGCGGCGCCGATGGCCCCGAGTTCACGGACCCGCTCCGCGTCCTTTGCGGATGCGATCACCTCTGCCCAGTAGCCGCGGACACGAGGGCCGTTGCCCTGCCGGGCGAGGGCGAGCAGCCCGGTGAAGTCGTCCTCGCCGGAGATGTCGGGACCCGCGCACTCGTGGATGCTGCCGATGCCGAGCGAGGCGGCGCGGGCGAGCGCGGCCGCCTGGGCCTCGGCCCGCTGGGCGGGGGTGACGGTGGCGTAGGCGGCCTTGCGCGCCGCGTGGTGGGCGGCACCGGTGAGCGGGGCACCGTCGTGGAACCCGTCCCGCTCGCGGATACCGGGGACCAGATCCAGCAGCGCCGTCGTCACGACCGCGGAGTGCACATCGACACGGGTGAGATAGAGCGGACGGCCACCGGTGGCCTCGTCGAGCTCCGCGCGGGACGGGGGGCGCCCCTCCGGCCAGACGGCGGCGTCCCAGCCGTGTCCGAGCAGAATCCGGTCCGCGGGGCGCGCGTCCGCGTAGGCACGGATCCGGGCGAGCGCGCCGGAAAGCGTGCCGACGCCGACCAGATCGAGGCCGGTGAGGGCGAGGCCGGTCGCGGTGGTGTGCACATGTGCGTCCGTGAACGCCGGGGTGACCAGCGCACCGTCCAGCTGGATGACCTCGTCCACACCCTCGGCGAAGGAGTCGGCCGCGCCCTCCTCGCCTACCCAGGCGATGCGGTCACCTTCCACGACCATGGCGGTGGCGAAGGGGTCCGCGGGGCTGTGCACCTCACCGCCGCGCAGCAGGACCGTACGGGGCCGGGCCGGGCGGGAAAAGTGCTGCCGGGCCGGGCGGGAAAGGTGCTGCCGGGCCGGGTCGGGAAGGTGCTCGCTCATACCGGACAGTTTGGCCCCTGCCGACGGACGGGCCGCGCGCAGGGGGCGATTGCCGGTCAGATGCGCGGCGGGCGGGCCTCGTAGGGGGTGGAGAGCACGACCGTGGTGCGGGTCGATACGCCCGCGAGGGTGCGGATGCGGGTGAGCAGATGCTCCAGCTCCAGCGGGGTCGCGACCCGGACCTTGAGGATGTAGTTCTCGTCGCCGGCGACGCTGTGGCAGGCCTCCAGCTCGGGGACCTCGGCAAGGCGGTCGGCGATGTCGTCCGGCGCGCTGGGGTCGAAGGGTTTGACCGAGATGAAGGCGGTGAGCGGCAGGCCCACGGCTTCGGGGTCAACGATGGCGGCATAGCCCCGGATGACACCGCGCTGCTCGAGACGGCGCACCCGCTGGTGCACCGCCGAGGTGGACAGGCCGGTGGCCTTGCCCAGGTCGGTGTAGCTCATCCGCCCGTCCTTGACGAGCAGATCCACGATTTGTCGGTCCAACTCCTCCACCCGCTCAACCTACTGCGCGCGGGGGCGTATGCGCACCGCGCGCCGGATCGTGGACACCCCCGCGCCGGTCCATGTGACCAATGCCACACGTGTGACCCGGTGTCGATGGGGTGCCGGCGATTATGCGTGCGGCATGAAGGGAATTGCTGCTGGTGGCCGGGACCGCCCGTCACAGGAAGTCAGCGGTACGACCGGCCCACCCGAGGGGGATGGACATCATGCGACGCCTTAAGCAGGACTCCACTGCTGCGCACATCGGCACCCAGGAGGGCGACAGTCCCGGCAGCTCCGGCGACGACGGTGCGGACGACACTTTCGACACCTACGAGATCTACCGCGTGACCTGCCCCGACTGCCTGCAGCCGATCGCGCTGCTGGCGGACGAGGACACGCTCCCGGAGCACGCACTGTGCGCCTCGCCCTGGGATCCGTTCGGTCTGACGGTGTGCCACGGCTCCGGGCGGACGGTGTCCGAGGCTCCGGAGACCGCTGACACCCTGGACACCCAGGAGCAGGACGCGGCCATGCTGCTGACCCTCCCGGAGAGCCTGGACTGGCGCCGCCAGCCGTTCTCGCACCTCGGCGGGCCCGGGACCCGCCCGGTCCGGGTGCCGGGGATGCGCCCGCTCTCCTGAGCGTCCCGGCGCCAGGGCCCGTGCGACTGGCGCCCGGCTTCACCAGTAGCGGCCCTCGATCATCGCTTCCAGGGTGTCCCGGTGCAGGATCAGCGCATCGGCGTCGGCCGGGACCGGTATCTCGCCGAAGTGGACCCGGCGGTAGGCCACTCGCAGCATGACGATGGCGTGCCGCAGGGCCGCGTAGAGGGTGTGGAAGTCCATATCGCGGGGCCGGTGTCCGGTGAGGTGGGCGTAGCGGCTCTCGATGCGGTCGCGGCACAGGAATCCGGGCAGTCCCCGTTGGCCGCTGCTCTCGGTGAGGTCCTGGAAGAAGCGGTGGAGAAAGACCATCCACCCCAGGTCGAGTTCGCGGGGGCCGAGGGCGGCCATTTCCCAGTCGAGTACGGCCGCCGGCTCGAAGCCGTCGTAGACGATATTGCCGATCCGGGCGTCGCCCCAGGTCAGAACGGTCTCACCGGGGTCCGAGGGCCAGTGGTCGGCCAGCCGGGCGAAACCGCGCTCGATGAGCCGGGAGCGAGGACGCCCCTCAACGACCCAGTGGTAGTAGGCCCGTTGGGCCTCCATATGACGCTGCAGCGCACTTCCCGTCCCCGCGGTCGCGAGGAAGTCGGCCGCGCCGGACGGGACTTGGTCGTGCAGTCGGGCGAGGACCGAGAGGCTGGCGGCTTCCAGGTGGTCGCGCTGGGCGTCGGTGGCGTCGTACAGCCAACTCCCCTCGTACGTATAGGGCATGACGTCCGGTGGGACGCGGCCGGCGGCGCGGGCCATGACGAAGAACGGCGCGCCGAGATGCGACGGGTCCTCTTCGAGCCAGAGGGTGCGGGGCACGGGCAGGTCGGTGTGCTCGGCGACCAGGCGCATGGTGCGGTACTGCCGGGCCATGTCGTACCGCGGGAAGACGGTGTACGCGGCGGGGTCGGCGGCGAGGCGCAGTGCGCAGGCCGTGGGCGCCCCTCCTCGCTCGTGGGGGTTCCCCCGGTTCGAGGGGAGTGGAGAGCCTGGGGAAGAGGCCGGGAGCGTGGGGGACGGCGGCCGGGGGTGGTCGATGTCGAAGAGCAGTGTCTCGCTGGACATGCCGTTGGAGTCCGGGACGGTCACGGCGACGGCGCGGGCGCCGGGGATCCGGGTACCGAGCCAGGTGGTGAGCCGGCGGGCGAGCGCTTCGGGGTCGCGGGTGGTGGTGCGGGGCCGGGGCGCCGTGGTCACTTTCCGGCCTCCCCCGCGACGGAGTCATAGCCGGTGAAGCCGCTCGGGTCGTGCCGGCCGAAGCTGCCGTGCTCGAAGATGCCGTAGCCGGTCCGGCCGTTGAGGGTGAAGCGGGCGGCGTGGTCGGTGACTCCGTAGGCGGCATGGGGGTGGGCGGCCGGGTCGGCGAGGTCGTAGCTGCGGCGATCGGTCCAGCCGCGCCCCTGCCAGGTGCCGTGCTGCCAGTCGTCGGCGTGCGGGTCCCCCCTGCCCGAACTGAGTTGGGAGCTTCGGGGAGGGTAGCCGGCGCCCACGGCGAGGGGTGAGGAGGTGAGGATCTCGGCGGTGAGTTCGAGGGGCTTGCGGGCGGGGTCGGTGAGGTGGATGACGGCGCGTTCGGGGTGGCGGGTGCCGGGGCGGTAGCTGATGTCCGTGTGCGGCCAGCCGAGTTGGGCATCGTGGACGCCGTCGCGGACCATGGTGGCCTCGTTCAGGGTGCGATGGCCGTCGGCGTCCTCCTGGACGATGACCATCACGAAGCGGTCGTCGAAGCGCACCGGGCACCAGATCCAGTGGAAGCCCTCGGGCCGTAGCTCCTCGGCCGCCCGCCCGGCGTCCTCACCGGGGATCGGACGTACGCCCCAGCTGCGGTCGCGGGTGCCGGTCCACTCCCCCGCCGTGACGGCGAGCTCCCGGCCGGCGACGCGGATGCTGCCGCTGCAGGTGCCCGCCTGGACGAACCGCCGGCCTTCGAGCAGCAACCGGTTGCCGCGGTACTGGGTGTGGTGCGGCTCCCAGGTGGCGGGAAACGCCGCGGTCCAGGTCAGGTCGAACGCCAGGCCGTCCGGGTCGCCGGGGTCCGCGGCGCAGGTCAGCCGGAGGCGGGCGAGCGGCTCCTCAACGGTGATGGTGAGCGGGCCGACGGTGAGGGCGAGGCGGTCGTCGCCGAGTGCGTCGGAGGCCCGTACGGCGTGCAGCCGGTCGCCGAGGCGGAGGGTGGCGTAGGCGTCGATGACGCCGGTGTTGGGATAGACGCCGAGGCCGGCGATCAGCAGGGCGCGGCCGGAGTGGTCCATGACGTGGAAGATGCACCGGTCGTAGGCGTTGCGGTCGCCGGTGGCGACATGCCGCATGGACAGCGGGACCTGGTGTATCGGGTACTCGTCGAGCGCGATCGGGCGGTCGGGCACGGTCTCCTCCTGGGCGCGCGGTCGGCAGGGCGTCGCCCGGGGTCCGGTCCCCGCGGCGGGAGTTGACGGTACGTCAGCTCAGGGCGGACGGCCAGACCCACGGAAACCGTAGGGGGCCAAGACCACCTTCACCTGTTACCTTTCGGAGTCGATGCCGAACCGATCCCTGGAGCCACGGTGACCTCACGACCACCTCTGCACTGCCTGCGCTGCGCCCGCGCCGCGGAGGGTTTCACCGGCTGCCCGACCTGCGCCGCGGAGGGCATCGGCGTCAATACGATGCCGCCGCTCGCGGAGCTGGCCGGTGTGGACCTCGCCGCCTATCCGGGCGGGCCATGGGGCCTGCCGACGGCGCTGCCGGTGCCCGGCCCCCCGGTCACGCTGGGAGAGGGCAACACCCCGTGCGTCCGGCTGCGGAGCGACCCGGACGGGACCCAAGAGAGCCGTGCCGGCGGGGAGTTGTGGCTCAAGTACGAGGGCGCGAACCCGACCGGTTCCCACAAGGACCGGGCGATGGCCGTCGGCGTGGCCGCGGCGGTGGCAGCCGGAGCCGGCACCGTGGTCGCCGCGTCCTCCGGCAATGCGGGGGCGGCGGCCGCGGCGTATGCGGCGCGGGCCGGGCTGCGCTGTGTGGTGTTCACCAACGAGGCGGTGCCGGCGGGGCTGCGGGCCCAGATCGATGCGCTGGGCGCCGAGCGGAGGGTGCAGCCGGGCACCACCGCCGCCCGGAACGCGGCGATGGCCCGCGCCGTCGAGGAACACCAGTGGTACCCGCTGACCAGCTACTCCTCGCCCTCGCCGGGCGGGAATCCGTATGCCAACGAGGGGTACAAGTCGGTCGCCTACGAGCTGGCGCGGGACTTCGCCGGGCAGCGGCTGGATGTGGTGGTGGTGCCCACCAGCCGGGCGGATCTGCTGGCCGGAGTCGGCCGCGGCTTCCGGGAGTTGGCGGCCGCGGGACTGATCGCCCATGAGCCCCGGCTGGTGGCCGCGGAGCCCTCCGCCGCGGCGCCGTTCACCGCCGCGCTGCGCTGCCAGGACCGCGCGGACCAGGAGCGTACGCGGGTGGCGCACGGGCCGACGGTGGCGTTCTCCCTCGGGGAGGAGCGGCCCTGCTGGCAGGGGCTCGACGCGCTGTGGCGCACCGCGGGCACGGCCGTCGCGCTGGACGACGAGGCGATCACGGCGGAGCACCGGAGGCTGGCGGCGGAGGGCCTGGTCCTGGAGCCGTCCTCCGCCGTCGGGTCCGCCGTGGCGCGGGACCTGGCCCGTACGCCGGGCGCGCTCGTGGTCACGATCGGGACGGCGACGGGGCTCAAGGGGCTGGTGGACTGAGGGCGCGGGCCTGACGGGCGAGGAGTACGTGGGGCGGGGGGGGGGGGGGGGGGGGGCCCCCCCCCCCCCCCCCCCCCCCCCCCGCGGGGGGGGGGCCCCCCCAAGGGGGGGCGGAAAAAAACCAGGATGAAGTTGT
>NZ_JBSHAW010000009.1:187861-195564 GCF_053611685.1 Streptomyces sp. NPDC054786
GGGCTTGGTGGGGGGGGGGGTGGGGGGCGCCCGGGGCCCCCCGCGCCCCCCCCCACCGCCGCTCAGCGCGTTTCGGGGCCCGCGAGATGGCGGGCGATGACCATCCGCTGGATCTGGTTGGTGCCCTCGACGATCTGCAGGACCTTGGCCTCGCGCATATAGCGCTCGGCCGGGAAGTCGAGGGTGTAGCCGTAGCCGCCGAGGAGCTGGACGGCGTCGGTGGTCACCCGCATCGCGGCGTCCGTGCAGAACAGCTTGGCCATCGCCGCCTCCTTGGAGAACGGCAGACCGGCGTCGCGCAGCCGGGCGGCGGTGAGGTAGAGGGCGCGGCCGGCCTCGATCTGGGTGGCCATGTCGGCGAGCATGAAGCGCAGGCCCTGGAAGTCGACGATCGGGCGGCCGAACTGCTGTCGCTCGGCGGTGTAGGCGAGCGCCTCGTCCAGCGCCGCCTGGGCGACACCGATCGCGCAGGACGCGATGCCCAGGCGCCCGGAGTCCAGGGCGGACAGGGCGATGGCGAAGCCCTGTCCCTCGTCCCCGAGACGGCGGGAGTCGGGGACACGGACGGCGTCGAAGTGCAGCTGGGCCGTCGGGGAGCCCTTCATGCCCATCTTGCGCTCGGGCGCCGCGGCACTGAGGCCCTCGGCGTCGCCGGGGACCAGGAAGGCGGTGATGCCATGGGCGCCGCTGCCGCCGGTGCGGGCCAGCACGGTGTAGAAGTCGGCCACGCCGCCGTGGGTGGTCCAGGCCTTGGTGCCCTCCAGCCGCCAGGTGTCGCCCTCCCGGGTCGCCCGGGTGGTCAGGGAGGCGGCATCGGAGCCCGAGGAGGGCTCGGAGAGGCAGTACGCACCGACGAGTCCGCCGCCGAGCATGTCCGGCAGGTGTTCGGCGCGCTGCTCCTTGGTGCCGTATCCGGCGAGCGCATGACAGGCGAGGGTGTGCACGCTGACGCCGAGGCCGACGGTGAGCCGGGCGGCGGCGAGTTCCTCCAGAACCTGGAGGTAGACCTCGTAGGGCTGGCCGCCGCCACCGAATTCCTCGTCATAGGGCAGCGACAGCAGTCCGGATTCCGACAGCAGGGTGAAGGTCTCGCGCGGGAAGTGGCCGGCGTCCTCCTCCTCGGCGGCCGTTGGCCTGATCTCGCGCTCGGCAAGCTCACGTACGAGGGTCAACAGGTCGCGGGCTTCCTCCGTGGGCAGCCTGCGGTCCACCGGCCGGGGGCCGTACTCGTTCATGGCGGCGCTCTCCTCCTTGTCGGGCGCTGCGGCGACACGCGCGGGGTGGGCGGCGGCGCCGGTTTCGTCGTGCCAGGCCGATGATCGCGTTCCGGGTTGCGGAAGGCGATGACCTGCGGCGGTGGCGCTAGGAGTATGCCCGATCGGCGGCCTCGCGTCACGGGTTGATCATCACGGGCTGTGGGAATCCGGCCCCGTACCGACCGGTCAGGAAATTGGTCCGAACCATTGACTCACTGGTCTAGTCCTTCTAGCTTCTCCTCCAACGTTCAACGCGTTCATGCCAATTCGGAACGCAGGTCAGGCTCCACCCCTCGCCCCCCTCCGAGGAGACGACATGCTCAGACCGCACCGGATGCGATCACCGCGCAGAGTGATCGCCGCCGCCACCGCGCTGTGTACGGCGGCGCTGGCCGGCACCCTGCTCGCCGGACCGGCCTCCGCCGACCCGGCCGGCGCCCCCGCCGCGCAGCACTCGTCCGCGGCCGCCGCAACGCCGGCGAAGCCCGCCGCAGCGGGCAACAAGGTCGTCGGATACTTCACCAACTGGGGTGTCTACGACCGCAATTACCACGTCAAGAACATCGAGACGTCGGGCTCGGCCGCCAAGCTGACCCACATCAACTACGCCTTCGGCAACGTGCAGGGCGGCAAGTGCGCCATCGGTGACTCCTACGCCGACTACGACAAGGCCTACACCGCCGACCAGAGCGTCGACGGCACGGCGGACACCTGGGACAACGGCGCGCTGCGCGGCAACTTCAACCAGCTGCGCAAGCTCAAGAAGCTGCACCCGGGCCTCAAGGTGATCTGGTCGTTCGGCGGCTGGACCTGGTCGGGCGGCTTCGGCGAGGCCGCCAAGAACCCCGACGCCTTCGCCCAGTCCTGCCTCGACCTGGTCGAGGACAAGCGCTGGGCGGATGTCTTCGACGGCATCGACATCGACTGGGAGTACCCCAACGCCTGCGGCCTGACCTGCGACACCAGCGGCAAGGACGCCTTCACCAAGGTGATGAAGGCGCTGCGGTCGAAGTTCGGCCAGAACAATCTGGTGACCGCGGCGATCACCGCGGACGCCTCGGCCGGCGGCAAGATCGACGCAGCCGACTATGCGGGCGCGGCGCAGTACGTCAACTGGTACAACCCGATGACGTACGACTACTTCGGCGCCTGGGACGCCAAGGGCCCGACGGCACCGCACTCGCCGCTCACGTCGTACAGCGGCATCCCGAAGGCCGGCTTCAACAGCACCGACACCATCGCCAAGCTCAAGGGCCTCGGCGTCCCGGCGGGCAAACTGCTGCTGGGTATCGGCTTCTACGGCCGCGGCTGGTCGGGCGTCACCCAGGACGCGCCGGGCGGTACCGCGACCGGCGCGGCGCCGGGCAAGTACGAGGCCGGCATCGACGACTACAAGGTGCTCAAGGACCGCTGCCCGGCCACCGGCAAGGTGGGCGGCACCGCCTACGCGAAGTGCGGCGACCAGTGGTGGAGCTATGACACCCCGGAGACCATCGGCACGAAGATGGCCTTCAAGGACGCACAGGGCCTGGGCGGCACGTTCTTCTGGGAGCTGAGCGGTGACACCACCAACGGTGAGCTGATCAAGGCGATCAGGTAGACCTGGCCGGCGCGGAGCCGGGACGGGCGGGAGGCGGTGACCTCCCGCCCGTTTGTCGTGCGGCGGTGGGCCATCCGGCGGCGTCGCCCGGCAGCGCCAGGACAGCCCTCTCCGGTTGCGGCTGCGCGCAGGGTGACCACCGAGACGCCCGTGGGTGACCGGGCGTGCCCGTGGGGTTTACGCCCCCGCCCGGTACGAGCACCATCGGCCGTACGGGGAGCAGGAGCCGCATCGGAGAGGTGACACGTGGTCAACCCTTGGCTGGCGATGGAGACCGGAACCGATCCGGTGGAGCGCATCCGCACGGTGCGCAGGGCCCATACGGCCTTCCTCACCGACGGGACGGTTGCGCCACCGGTCCGCCAGGTGGTCGCCGACTCCTGGCGCCGCTCCGCCGACGCCCACGCCGCGGCGGACGGCGCCGCCCCCATCGATCTGGACGAGGCCACGCTGGGCGCGTACCGGAACGGGCATCCACTGGCCCGCGCGATGCCCGTCTTCCGGGAGCTGCTGGGCAGCTTCGCGCAGGACGGCGCGCATCTGCTGGCCGTCTGCGATCCCCAGGGGCGGCTGCTGTGGGTCGAGGGACACCGTGGGGTGCGGCGCAGTGCCGAGCGGATGAACTTCGTGGTCGGCGCCCGCTGGGACGAGCGGCACGCCGGCACCAATGCCCCGGGCACCGCGCTCGCCGCCGATCACGCCGTACAGATCTTCGCCGCCGAGCACTACAACCGGCAGGTGCAGCGCTGGACCTGCGCCGCCGCGCCGCTGCACGATCCGCGGACCGGACGGCTGCTGGGCGCGGTCGACATCACCGGCGGCGACCATCTGGCGAGCCCGCACAGCCTGGCTCTCGTACAGGCCACCGCACGCGCCGCGGAGGCCCATCTTGCCGCGGACGTACCGGAGTTGGGCGTCTGTCTCTCGGCGCTCGGCCGGGACGAGGCGCTGCTGGTGGTGGACGGGGAGCGGCTGCGGCTCGGCCGCCGGCACAGCGAGATCATGCTGCTGCTGGCCCGGCACCCCGATGGGCTGACGGGCGAACAGCTCTCGGTGCTGCTGTACGGCGAGCGCGAGATGCGCCCGGTGACGCTGCGGGCCGAGCTGTCCCGGCTGCGCCACCTCGTGGGCACGCTGCTGCATTCGCGTCCGTACCGGCTGAGCCGGCCCGTCGAGACCGATCTGTGCGCGGTCGAGGAGGCGTTGGGGGCCGGCGAGCTGCGGGCCGCGGTGGGCGCCTACCGCGGCCCACTGCTGCCGCTGTCGGAGGCGCCCGGCGTGCATCGGCTGCGCGGCGCGCTGGAGGACCGGCTACGGCGTGCGCTGCTCGGCGCACGCGATCCCGGCCTGCTGCGTGAGTGGTCGCACACCCCCTGGGGCGAGGACGACCTGGAGATCTGGGAAGCCCTGGTGGACGCCCTCCCGGAGCGCTCCCCGGCCCGCAGCGCGCCGATGGCCACCGCGGACCGACTGCGCGCGGCGTACGGCCTGACCGGCGCTTCCCCCCGTGCCGTGCACGCGCCGGCCGCCGCGCACGTCGCAACGTTCACGCAACCTCCGCCGCCCTAACCTGCGCACAACGCCCGTCACACGGGAGTGGCGGGCACCGCGCCGAGAGCGATTGGGAGGCCGCACCATGGCCCGTTACGCCAGCCCGGGTTCCGCCGATGCCGTCATGAGCTATCTGCCCCGCTACGACCACTGGATCGGCGGGGAGTTCGTGGCGCCCGCACTGGGCCGGTACTTCGAGAACCCGACCCCGGTCAACGGGCAGCCGTTCACCGAGGTCGCGCGGGGCACCGCCGAGGACGTCGAGCGGGCCCTGGACGCGGCGCACGCGGCCGCGCCCGGCTGGGCCCGTACGACCGCCGCCGAACGCGCCGCCGTCCTCAACAAGATCGCCGACCGGATGGAACAGAACCTGGAGGCGCTGGCGGTCGCGGAGAGCTGGGAGAACGGCAAGCCCGTAAGGGAGACCCTGGCGGCGGACATCCCGCTCGCCATCGACCACTTCCGCTACTTCGCGGGCGCCATCCGCGCCCAGGAGGGCTCCCTGTCGGAGATCGACGAGGACACCGTCGCGTACCACTTCCACGAGCCGCTCGGGGTGGTCGCCCAGATCATCCCCTGGAACTTCCCCATCCTGATGGCGACCTGGAAGCTCGCCCCGGCGCTGGCCGCGGGCAACGCCGTGGTCCTCAAGCCGGCCGAACAGACCCCCGCTTCGGTGCACTTCTGGATGGGCCTGGTCGCGGATCTGCTGCCGCCCGGCGTGGTCAACATCGTCAACGGGTTCGGCGCCGAGGCCGGCAAGCCGCTGGCGTCCAGCCCCCGGATCGCCAAGGTCGCCTTCACCGGTGAGACCACCACCGGCCGTCTGATCATGCAGTACGCGTCCGAGCACCTGCGGCCGGTGACGCTCGAACTGGGCGGCAAGAGCCCCAACATCTTCTTCGACGACGTCTCGTCCGCGGCGGACGACTTCCACGACAAGGCGCTGGAAGGCTTCACCATGTTCGCCCTCAACCAGGGCGAGGTGTGCACCTGTCCGTCCCGGGCACTGCTCCAGCGCGGCCACTACCAGGACTTCCTGCAGGCCGGAGTGGCACGTACGGAGAAGATCGTCCAAGGGCACCCCCTGGACACCGACACCATGATCGGTGCGCAGGCCTCCAACGACCAGCTGGAGAAGATCCTCTCCTATCTGGACATCGGCCAGAAGGAGGGCGCCCGCGTCCTGACCGGCGGCTCCCGGGCCGAGCTCGGCGGCGAGCTGGAGGGCGGCTACTACGTCCGGCCGACGATCTTCGAGGGCAACAACGAGATGCGGGTCTTCCAGGAGGAGATCTTCGGCCCTGTGCTGGCCGTGGCACCGTTCTCCGACTTCGAGGACGCCATCGATATCGCCAACGACACGCTCTACGGTCTGGGCGCGGGCGTCTGGACCAGGGACGGCTCAACCGCCTACCGCGCCGGCCGTGGCATCCAGGCCGGTCGGGTGTGGACCAACTGCTACCACGCCTATCCCGCGCATGCGGCGTTCGGCGGCTACAAGCAGTCCGGGATCGGCAGGGAGAACCACAAGATGATGCTGGATCACTACCAGCAGACGAAGAACCTGCTGGTGTCGTACTCGGCGAAGAAGCTCGGCTTCTTCTAGACACCGAAAGAGGGCGCCTGACCAGGCAAGATGCCTGGCAGGCGCCCTTGTCAGGATGTGCCTGGGCCACGAGACGAAATTCGGCCTTACTCCCGATTCCTCCCACCCCTGCCCCACGTCTGACCAGCTGTTCCGGGGCATTTCCGGGCCAGGTCCGGCCTCAGGCGCCCGCTGGCGCATCCTCGCACTCGTCCCACCGCTGCATGGAGTCCTCGATCAGGCGGTCCGCATGATGGCGTGCTTCGGCGAGGAACTTGGCGTAGTAGCGGAAAAGAACCTGGATGCTCTGGCCAGCTCTACGCGCGCACTCGGCCGGGTCGACCCCGGAGGCCAGCCACCGCCGACCGGCTCGCCGCAATGGTCGACACGGGCCGGCTGCCGGGCGAACTGCACGAGATGGCCGTCTACTACCTGGCCAAGGCCCAGCGCGACCTCGGGCGCTCCGCCGACTCCCGGCAAGGGATGCAGCTGGTGGCTGCGGGTGACGGCCGGCTCGCACCCGCCGCCCGGCGTGGCCTGGCACACCTCGCCCGGTTCGCCGGCGACTTCCCCACCGCACTGGCCGCAGCCCGCACCCTCGGCTGGGCAGGCCGCCACCACCGCATCGAAGGCGACGTGTGGTGGCCCCACGGCGACATGGACCGTGCAGCGGCCGCGTACGAGGCAGGCCGGGCCGAAGCAGAAGAGCACGGTGTCGCCGGCGAGCGGGCCACCTCCCAGGCGCAGCTGGCCTTCGTTCACGCCTTCACCGACCAGGCCCGAGCCGACGACGAACTCGAGTTCGCCGAGCAGCTGTTGTCCGGGCTCGACCCGCGCGCCTCCACTCTCACCACCCAGATCGCCGCCCTCGTACACGCGACGCCGGCACCGCCGATGTCGAGGACCGCGCGAACGTCCTGCGCACCGAGATCAGCGTCGCCGGGCTGGCCACCGTGAAGGCCGCCCTGGAGCTGGCTCTGTGCTTCCACTACGCCCTCACCGACACCCGCGAGGCCCTGGAGGCGACGATCGCCCGGCTGCGCGAGCTCACCCGGCACGGCGACTACGCCTAATACGCTGACATCGCCCACTTCATGTCCGGTCTCCCTCTCCATGCCCCCTCATCCGCACGATGGCTCGACGACCAGCAGGCCACCCGTGACCGGTGGCGCGCCCTCGTCACCACTCGGCGGACACAGCTTCGCGCTACCCCCTGAGCCAACTTCGGGAGGCTGGGCTGCGAGAGTGGCAGGGGCTGCACTCATGCGACTGCGGCATGCATATGGCGTCGTGTGGGCGTCGGGGAAGCCGACGCTGGCGATCAGCGTTTGCGGTGAGCTGCGCGAGGCCCGCGCTAGGGGTGCGCTCCTGCAACCGCTCGGCCACCGAGGACGAGGAGGCCGTCCTCATCCTCCGCGACCGCGCAGAAGTGCACTCGACCATCTACGGCAGCCGCTGCGACCGTGCTGCGGTGAGAGCTGAGAACGTTGGCTGCACACGGCGGTGCCGCAGTACCGCGACGAGCTCATCGCCATCGCTGGGCTGGCATGCCCGCTGATGCCCGCCCAGCAGCCGCGCCAGCTCCATCGGCTGGCCCCTGCGGCCGCACCGCCCGCGCTCGTCCAGGACCGCGACGCCGCCGGCGCCCGGCTGCGGCTAGCTAGGTCCCGACCGCACAGGACGACGACCGGCCCGGTCGTCTCGGCCG